>CABZBT010000001.1 GCA_902524045.1 uncultured Pelagibacteraceae bacterium
AAATGTTTTTTTTGGTCATTTGGTTACTGCTTCAGTAGGTTTATTTTTTTTGTATTTTGTTAAATTACCAATCTTCTTAACAATACCATTGGCTGTTGGTTTTGGAGTTGGATTGATGATATTTTTAAATATAACACACCCACCTGCAGGCGGCAATCCAATAATTGTAATTATAGGTAGCGTCTCCTTAGATTATCTGTTAAGTCCTGTAATATTAGGTGCTGTAATAATTATTATTTTTGCAATTATTACCAATAGATTTATTTTAAAAAAATCTTATCCAAGACAAAAATAATTAATTGCTAGATATCTAAAAATGATGTTAGATCATAATTATAAAACTAAATATAGAGAGAGGAATAAATGAAAATATTATGTATATTATATGACGATCCAAAAGGTGGAATGCCAAAATCGTATGCACTTTCAGAGTTACCAAAAATAGAAAAGTACCCAGATGGAATGACTTTACCTTCACCCAAAGGTAGAGATTATACTCCAGGCCAATTACTAGGGTGTGTATCTGGTGAACTTGGATTACGTAAGTTTTTAGAGAGTAATGGTCATGAGTTAGTAGTTACTAATAGTAAAGATGGTGATGGTTGCGAGGCTGATAAACATATTGTAGATGCTGATATTGTTATTTCCCAACCTTTTTTTCCTTATTATTTAACAAAAGAGAGAATCGCTAAAGCCAAAAATCTTAAAATGGCAATTACGGCAGGTATTGGTTCAGATCACGTTGATTTACAAGCAGCGATGGATAATAAAATTGATGTTGTAGAAGTAACTTATTGTAATTCTAGATCGGTGGCTGAGCACATTGTGATGATGATTGTCTCAATGGTAAGAGACTACCATAGCCAACATAGAATCGTAAATGAAGGTGGTTGGAATATTGCTGACGCAGTTCACAGATCATATGATGTTGAAGGTATGCATATTGGAACAGTTGCTGCAGGTCGTATTGGTTTAGATGCATTAAGAAAAATGAAACCATTTGATGTTCACTTACATTATTTTGACAGACATAAATTACCTGAATCTGTTGAAAAAGAACTTAACCTAACATTCCACGAGTCGGTTGAGTCAATGGTAAAAGTTTGTGATGTAGTGACTATTAATTGTCCTCTTCACCCAGAGACAGAGAACCTATTTGATGACGCGATGATAAGTAAAATGAAAAAAGGTGCTTACATTGTTAATACTGCAAGAGGAAAAATCTGTAATCGTGATGCAATTGCAAAAGCATTAAAGAGTGGCCAATTGAGTGGTTATGCGGGGGATGTATGGTTTCCTCAACCAGCCCCAAATGATCACGTGTGGAGAAGCATGCCCAATCATGGTATGACACCTCATACTTCAGGAACATCTTTGACGGCACAATCAAGATACTCAGATGGAGTAAGAGAGATACTAGAATGTTTCTTTGAAGGTAAAGAAATTAGAAACCAATATTTAATTGTAAAAGACGGTCAATTAGCTGGTATGGGTGCTCACTCATATAGTAAAGGTTCAGCAACTGGTGGCTCAGAGGAAGCAGCTAAGTACCAAAAAAAATAATTCTTAAAAATCGATATTAAAGGTAGGCTACTACAGGTGGCTACCTTTAATACCATAGACTTATTACAACTATTTTATTTATGATATTTGATGAAGTATTTTATTTTAATTCTTATCTTATTAATTAACATAAATTTTTCATATTCTGCACAAAAAGATAAAGCCTATTTTGCAGGGGGATGTTTTTGGTGTATGGAAGAGTCATTCGAAAAACTAAAAGGTGTTGAAGAAGTTACCTCTGGATACTCTGGAGGTGTCACTGAAAACCCAACTTATAAAGAAGTAACATATGGAAAGACTGGTCACTTTGAGGTGGTAGAAATAATATATAATAAAGCAGTAATTTCTTATAGTGAATTGCTTGAAAATTTTTGGATTAATATTGATCCATTTGATGCTTATGGTCAATTCTGTGACAAAGGATTTAGTTACAGATCAGTTGCATTTTATACAAATGATGAAGAAAAAAATTTAATAGAAAAAAGCATTAAAGAATTAGAAAGCAAATTTAATAAAAAAGTTGTGACTTATATTAGAAACTTTGAAAAATTTTATAAAGCAGAAGAATATCATCAAGATTTTTATAAAATAAAATTTGAGCGATATCTTAGATATAAAAAAGCTTGTGGAAGAGAAGAATTGTTGAGGAGAATTTGGAGTCAATAAATCTCTATGAAAAATAATATTAATTGGAATTTCGATAATTCTTATTCGAGACTATCTAATACATTTAAGCAGCACGTTAAACCTGTAAATGTGAAAAACCCTGAATTGGTTTTAATTAATGACAATTTAGCGAAAGAATTAAACTTAGACTTTACCAAAATTGATAGAGCTGAATTATCAGATTTATTTAGTGGAAATATTCTTCCAAAAGGAAGTAATGCAATAGCTCAGGCTTATGCAGGACACCAATTTGGACATTTCACAATGCTAGGAGATGGAAGAGCAATCTTAATAGGTGAACATTTAACAAAGAGTAATAAAAGATGTGATATTCAATTTAAGGGTTCGGGAAAAACTGCATTTTCTAGAAATGGCGATGGTAGAGCTGCGCTAGGCCCAATGTTAAGAGAATATATTATTAGTGAGGCAATGCACAATCTAAATATTCCTTCAACAAGAAGCTTGGCAGTGGTTAAAACAGGCGAAAAGATAATAAGGGATACTCAGTTGCAAGGCGCTATCTTAACAAGAGTTGCCTCGAGCCATATCAGAGTTGGAACTTTTCAATACGTTGCTGCAAGGGACAAAAAAGATGAGTTAGAAGTTTTTTTTAATTATGTTGTTAAACGGCATTATCCAGAACTCGTGGACTCCAAAAAAAAAGCTTTAGATCTTTTGAACATTCTTATAGATAAACAGATTGATCTTGTGGTTAATTGGATGCGTGTTGGTTTTGTCCATGGTGTAATGAATACTGACAATATGACAATTTCTGGAGAAACAATTGATTATGGACCTTGTGCATTTATGGATAAATATGATCCAAAAACTGTTTTTAGCACAATTGATAGAATGGGGAGATATGCTTACTGTAACCAGCCTGCTATTACAAAATGGAATCTTTCACGTTTTGCTGAATGTTTAATACCACTGATTCATCAAGATCAAGATCAAGCAGTCAAAAGTGCAACAGATCTCATTAATACATTTGAAAAAAAGTATGAGAAAAGATGGATGAATATGATGAGAAATAAATTAGGATTACAGGGTGCAGATGATAAGGATAAGTTTTTAATAGTTGATTTACTTACTTGGATGCACCAAAATAAAGTAGATTATACCAATACCTTTTGCAATTTAATGGACCTTAAAGAATATGATGATGACTTATATAGAAGTAATGATTTTAAAAATTGGAAGAAAAATTGGCAAGAGAGATTAAAATCAAACAATAACACCCCTGAAAAATATATTACATTAATGAGAAGTGTTAACCCCCTAGTAATTCCTAGAAACCATAAAATTGAGGAGACGTTACAAATAGCTGAAAGTGGTGATCTAGCGTCATTTAATAAGCTATTAAAAATTCTAGAAAAACCTTATGTGCAACAAGAAAACATTTCAGATTATCTTAAAATGGATAGTTCTTCAAAAGAATATAAAACTTTCTGCGGTACTTAAACTTTTTTATTAATTAGAGAATTTTTTCCAATTTTCAATTGGTGGAACTAAATGTTCTAGTGTTGATGAGTCTTTTGCTAAAAATACAATATCTGCTGAAATTGATATTCTCTCGGAGTTAGACCTACCATGTTCTGTACCATGAATTGTTTTAGAGGGGAATATTAATAAATCATCCTCTTTGGTATCAAAGACAACTTTGCTCGAATTAAGAATATCTCTTTTTTTAAAAATATTCTCTTTTGCTAAAGACCTCGAGTCAAATAACTGTGGAATAAATTCATTATGCTTAGAGGTATCAAAAAACATGATTTTAGCATCATCTTTTTGTTTCTTTAGATAAAAAGCGATGGAAATATGTGATTGATCATGTGAGTGATTATCAATATGTTCTGTATTTTTAGAAATAGTTGCCCAAGATCTTTGAAAATAAAGATCAAGCTTCTCGTGATTTAGAGATAAATTTTCTAAATATTCTAAAATACAATTATTTATTTGGCTAAATAAGTTTTTAAACTTTGGGTTATTATGCAAATATTCAAATCCCTGAGTATCTCCAGTCCAAGCCTTACTTGGAGATTTATAATCTAAATTTTTACTTTCTTTTTCCATCAAACGAATTTCATCAATCATTTCTTTTTTTTCATTTTCACTAAGAGAAAGAGTTGATTTGTAAACTGAAAGTGGAAAAAAATTAAAAATTTTTTGCATAAGTCAAAAATGATTATAAAACATAAGGCTCAGGTCTTGCTTTTTGGCCTAAGACTCTCTCAACTGCCATATTGGAAATATCTATTGATTGATATGAGCCAGTTGTAATTAATTCTGTCAAGGCTCTACCTATACCAGGCGCTTGCATTAATCCTCTTCCTGTAAAGCCAGTTGCTAAGTAGACATTTTCAAATTTTGGATGTTTCCCCACTACAGCATTATTATCTAATCTATTACAATCATAATAACCAGCCCAACCACCATTTAATTTTAATTCTTCAAATGCTGGTATCCTTTTAGCTAATGCAGGCCAAACTAATTCCTCAAAGTCGTCCCAGGCAGGTTCTAGATCATTTGCATCAAAGACAGATTTTGGCGAACCAGCTAAGTATTCCTTTCCTTCAGGTCTCCAATAAACGCCTGTAGTCAAATCTCCTGTTAATGGCATTTCTGGGATGTGTTTTGGACACTTTACTCTAAAGACAGTGTGTTTTTGAGGTTCAACAGGAATATCTTCCAATAACTCTTTCGTCCAACATCCAGCAGCAGATATTATTGTTTTAGCTTTGATTTCTGATAATGATTTAACTTCACCTTTAATAAATTCTGCACCTTGCTCTATTGCTTTACTTTTTAATGCAGTGTGAAATAGAAAAGGATCAATCCAACCTTCACTTTTATTATCAGTAAATGTTGCAGTTTCAATTCCATCTTTATTGATATAGGGAAAATATTTATCTAAGTCAGAACCTTTAATATTTTTAGTACCAGCATCACATACTTTATGATTTTCTAAAGCTTTATATTGTTCATCAGCATGTTTTTTACCAAACATCAACAAATATCCATTAGGTACCATGCTTGCTGTAGGATTAGGATTTTTTTCAGTTTTAAGTAATTCAGGTATTTGAAATATAAATTCCCTAGCAAATTTTCCCAATAATATATTCTCCGTTTGGAAAAATTGTCTTCTAAATCCTCCAAGTGAAAGCGGGAATGAAGCTGATTTATAAGTTGGATCTCTCTCAATTACCTTAACTTTTCTTCCCTCTTTAGATAAAAAATATGCAGCTGATACACCGATTATCCCACCACCAACTATTACAATATCATCCATTTAATTATATATTAATAAGTTATAATTAAGAAATAGTGCATAGAGACACCAAAGTAAATATGGAATCATTAAATAATAACTTACAAAAGTGACACGTTTAAATCTAATAATTAAAACTATTATCGAACAAATTAAAATAATCAGAACAATAAATGCTAAAAATATTTGATGTAAACCAAAAAAAACAATGCTCCAAGTTGTATTAAAAACAATGTGTATAAAATAAATATAAACAGTATTTATATCTCTTTTTTTACTATGCCAAAAAGTCCAAATCGCTATAGTCATCATAAAATAAAGTGTTGTCCAAACAGGAGCAAAAATCCAATCTGGTGGATTATAATTAGATTTTACAAGCCCAGAATACCAAGGCTCTTTAAAACTAATTGTGACTAACCCTCCAATAAATGACGCAGAAAAAGTGATAATTAAAAAAAGAATCAAGGATAAAAATTTATTTTTTAACATAATAGTATTATACATCTTTATAGAATGATTAAAAAAACAATTTGGATTACAGGCGGCAGCACTGGAATTGGAAAAGCTTTAGCCATAAAATTTGCTAATGAAGGTTGGAATGTTGCAATATCAGCAAGGCGAGAAAATTTATTAGAGGAAATTTCGAATGCATATGAAAACATAAGTGCCTTTCCATTAGATGTAACTAAAAAAGAAAATTGTAAAGAGGTTTTTAATCAAATTAAAAATAAATTTGAAAGTATAGATATTTGTTTTTTTTCAACTGGAACATGGGATCCAAAAAAAGAAAAAGATATTGATGTAGAACAAATTGAAAATGTTTTCAAAGTTAATTTTTTCGGAACTTTAAATAGTATTAAGGCTGTAGAAGAATATTTCAAAAGTAAAAAAAATGGAATAATTACAATCGTTTCATCTATAGCAGGCTATCGCGGACTACCAAATTCAACTGGGTATGGTCCTTCAAAATCAGCTTTAAATAATTTAGCCGAAAGTCTTTATTTTGATTTTGGTAGATCAAATGTTCGTGTTTGTTTGGTTTCACCGGGTTTTATTAAAACTCCTATGACAGATAAAAATGATTTCAATATGCCTTTTTTGAAAACTCCTGAATACGCAGCAGAAAAAATATATGATGGTTTAGTAAATAAAAACTCTTTTGAAATTCATTTTCCAAAATCATTAACAATGATACTGAAAATTTTAGGTTTTTTACCAAATAAAATTTATTTTGGATTGATTGGTAAATTAACAAAATATCAAAAAAAAAATTAAAATTTTATAAAAAAAAACTTAAGTTTTAAGTAACATTGAGATAGTCCTGAAAACCAGGATACAAAGATGTCTAAGAGGGACTATTAATCTTTAACTCTACTGGACGACTTTAATTAAAAAAAGAACCTCTTATTCTCAAGAGTTCTCTGCTTAAGTTTTTATTTTCCTTAAATGGCCTTCTTCCGTGAAGCCAAAAATAATTATTAGCTATTACGGAGGAACCTACTGGTAATTTGGTTATAATTTTGTAATTACTTTCCTCTAGACTATCAGACAATTTTTGTAAAAAAACTCCTTGTTTCATATTTTTTGGTTCAGGGAATTGATCGATATAAGAAATTTGAGCTCTTCCATTTTTATCAGATGAAAATACTGGATGCTCAACTTTATAATCAATATTCTTACTTTTAGGAGATCCCCAAATAAAATTCTCTTTAGCAGTTGGATCGTTAAATAACTCATCACAATGTTCCCAATCATCAAGGTGTAACATGGCCGACTCTCCACCCTCAACATTTTTTTCCTCTAGTTTTGACATCAATAACCAATCAGTTTTTTCTTTTACATAAGTTCCATCAGTGTGCAAATCCATATTTGTATAAGCTTTTCTTAGATAAGAGTCACTTTTATCCTCGTGCTTAACATGAAATCTTGCGTAATATTTTCCAGCCATTGCATCATGATTGGGTACTCCAATCAAGTGTGCTACTGCTGTTGAAAGCTTTATCAAAAAATTATCATCTATTTTAGTGATTAAGTTTTTTGGCTTAATTATAAAACAACCCGTATTTCTGTCTCTAATAATTTTATTTATGAATTTAGATAATTTATTTTCACTTAAATCATCCAAGTTTTTAGCAATGGTAAACCTAGTGAAAGGCTTATACTCTAGAGCTGTAATGTTAAATTTATTAAATGGGAATATGAGTTTATTCAAAATTTCTTCGCATATATTAATATTTATTATTCTAGAGGATTTATCATTAAAACTAATTTCAAAACCATTAATATTTTCTATCATAAATAAAAACTAAAAAGTGACAGTAAGATACCAGAGAAAATGGTTGGGTAAACTAAATTTTTTCCGGTTAAATAAAAAATAATTATAGACAAAAAAACAACTATAAATCTTATAAAGTAATCCACTTCATTTAATGATCCTGATGGAAAGAATATCATTCTTGCAATAAGTGCTGCTAAAGTAGAGTATGCTAGACAATTAAACCATCTAAACATTTTTGATGTTTCTTTGATTTTTTCTGCACTTATAACGCCCAAGAATCTGGAAAGATATGTTGCTAAAGATGTGACTAAGATTACAATTACAATGTTATTTGTCACTTTTTTCTCCAATTAAAAAAGCAATACTGCCTGCAAAAAAACCACCAAATAAAATACACCACTCAGGAGACAAGAAATAAAATATTGGTCCTATAATCGCTCCTAAGGTGACGGATAAAGTTATTTGAATAGTTTTCATTGCACTTAACATCATGCAAGTAAAATAGATTGGATTAATTATTGCTAAACCAATAAGGATATCTTTATTAAGAAAATCAGATGCAATATAACCAACAATTGTTGCAAATATTGCAACAGACCATGTTGCAGTACCAATGCCTATCCAAAAATCTATCCTATTTTCTTTTTCAATTACTTCATAATGGTCTTTCATAATAAGCCATGAGGAGACAGCAATGAAGTGACATGATAAATAATATTTCCATTTAGGTTGATTTTCATGAATCAATAAAGGCATTAGTGCCACTGTCATTGGGTATAATCTTGCGTTAACTAACCAAACAGCTAAAAAAATATTTATCAATGATGCACCAATTAACATTGACTCAGCCATAACTAACGATCCAGGTAAAGCATAAGTTAAAAAAGTAGAAAAAATGCTTTCCTCAACTGTGAAACCTAAATTTTTTAATAATGCACCAATTGCAACAAAGCTAGCTGCTAAAGCAATAGCTGGACTTCCTACACCTTTAATTGATTTAAAACCCTTAAAAAAATATTTTGTATCGATCATTAACCACCTAAAAAAAGGCGACCCACATCAGGATTACTTAAAAGATCCTCACCCTTACCAGCAATTGCTGTTTGACCAGAGACTAGAACATAACCAATATCAGCAAACTCAAGTCCTTTTTTTGCATTTTGCTCAACTAAGATAATTGTTTTTTTTTCATTCTCCTGAAGATCTCTTAGAATTTCAAATACCATTTGAATATATCTTGGCTCCAATCCAATTGATGGTTCATCGACTAATAGTACAGAAGGTTTCATTACCAAAGCTCTAGAAATTTCTAGCAAACGCCTCTCCCCACCAGATAATACTTTAGCAGGTTGATTCCTTCTATTCCTTAATCTTTCATATTTTTCAAATATTCTTTCTGCCTCTTGATAAGACTCATCTGTATTTTCTTTAATATATCCACCCATTAATAAGTTTTCTTCCACTGTCATGTCAGGGAATACTGAATTATCTTGAAGGATGTACGCAATACCTACTGACTTTAATTTTTCAGCTGGTGTAAGATTTGTAATTTCTTTTCCATCTAATTCAATTTGACCAGAAAAAATGTTTGTAAACCCATATATTGAATGAAGAATTGTTGATTTACCTGCACCATTCGGTCCAATCAAACATAACGACTGAGCTTTTTTTACAAATAAATCAAAGTTATGAAGTATTTCCATTTTGCCGTAACCAGCATTTAAATTTTTGATTGTTAAATGAATTTCATCTGGAGCTAAACTTTTTAGTTCTTCTGCGGTTGGAGCTTTTCCTAAAACCTCATATTGATTTGTCATTATTGAGCTCCTAGATAAGCTTCTATTACACGTTTATCACTTTTTATTTCATCTGGTGAACCATTGGCTAGCATCTTTCCGTGAGCCAAACAAAAAATGTTTTCAGCTAATTGCATAATCACTCTCATATTGTGTTCAATGACCAAAAGAGTAATTCCGAAATCTTGATTTACTTTAATTAATCTATCTATAATTCCATTAATTAATGTTGGGTTAATCCCAGCTGTTGGCTCGTCCAATAATAACATTTCTGGCTCATTCATTAATGCCATAGCTAACTCCAATAATTTTTGTTGTCCAAAAGATAAATCGCCTGCCCTCAAATTCCTTTTTTGATATAAACCCACAAAATTTAATAAATTTTCTGCTTTTTCCGTGAGTTCTTTAGGAATCGTTGAAAAAATCTTCATTAAACTTTCATCACTTCCTTTGTGACTGATTAGCATATTTTCTACACAATTTAATTTTCCATAAATTCGAGTCTGTTGAAAAGTTCTTAACAATCCAAGTTTCGCAATCACTGGAACTGGTAGATCTGAAACCTCCTTATCATTAAACTTAATTGAACCATTATCAATTGGGTATGTTCCTACTATTGAATTAAACAGTGTTGTTTTACCTGATCCATTGGGACCAATTAATCCAACTATTCTTCCTTTTTCAACATTCATTGAAATATCTACATTAGCCTTTACACCACCAAATGATTTACTTACGTTGCTAACTTCTAAAATACTCATTTAAGCTCCACCTGTGCTTTACGATCTTTTTCATCCACAACTTCACCAAATCTTTCAGGGTATTTTTCTCTCAACCATCCCATTATTCCCTCTGGGAAATAAATTACGATAACTACAATTAAAACTCCCAGCGCAACATATTGCCAACCTAAAAAGAATGTCCAAAACCCTTCTTTAAAAATATGAAATACTGTTGCACCAATTATTGGTCCCCAAAGAGTTCCTTTTCCACCTAAGATTGCCATTAGAACCATGAATACTCCCATCTCTCTTCCATCAAAAGCAACATCTGTTGAATCAATATATCCAACTAAGCCACCCATGATTCCTCCAGCTAAACCACAGAAGAAAGCTGATATCATCCAGCCAACTATTTTATATTTCATTGTTTCAATACCCATTGCTTCAGCCTTATCTTCATTATCCCTAATTGCATTTAAAATTAATTTAAATCTTGTAGAGTATATTCCTCTAACAGTTATAAAAGTCAGGACTAAAACAAAAAAACTTAGAAAATAGAAAAATTCACCTCTGGAGTCTAAATTTCCAACATCAGGAAATGGTGGGGTAGTGAAACCCTGTCCTGCACCAATAATTTCAATTCCTCCAGAAATCTCACCTGCTGCAACTCCTAAGCCTAATGTACAAATTGCAAAGTAATGTCCTCTTAGTCCTAAAATTGAATATCCAATTAGGCCTGCTACAATGGCAGGCACAACCGCAGCAACTATTAAACCAAAAGCCATTCCTTGAAAAAATTGTGTAGGGGTGTGTACAAATGTTTTTTCACCACCACTTTCTGTCCACTCAGCCAACGGAAAAAACATTCCGACTTGTACTGAGGCACATAGATACATACCAAGTCCATAAAATAGTATGTTTCCAAACGAATTATATCCCATTTCTCCGCCTTGAATATTCCAAGTAGTTGCCAAAACTATTAATACACAAAGTATAGATAGCTGTACTTTAAAAGCTGGAAATAAGAATGGAGCGACTATGCCAAAAATTAATATCCCGATATATAAAATTAGGTTATTTTTAGTGATACTCATTTTAAATATTCTCTTTTTCTTGAAAGTTTAAATCTTCTATAAACAAGTATTAAAACTAACAATAAAAATACTGACCCAATTCTAAATTCTGTGCCAAGTATGTAGTCTGCAAATTCCTCGAATACACCTAAACCCATTCCTGACATCGCAACACCAGGTAAGTTTCCTAATCCTGCAACAATAACAATCATGAAAGATCTAATTGTGTATGGAAGTCCCATATATGGGTGAATTGTAAAGGTAATAGATATTAATGCCCCAGCAACACCACACAGAGCTGCATTAATTCCAAAAGTAGCTGCGTAAACTTTTTCTGTATCTACACCTAAAATCTTTGCTGCTCTTGCATTTTGGGCTGTAGCTCTAATTGCACGGCCTAGTTTAGATTTTTTCATATAAATAACTAAACAAACAGCAAACAAAATACTTATGAACGCTGAAAATATTTTTGAATTAGGTAACACAACATTATTATTAAATAACATAGTTGTTCCATAATCTGAATTTGCAAGAACAACATCTGCTCCAAATGCGAAGTTCATTAATTGCATGAATAGAATGCTTATTCCAAATGTTGCTAAAATAGAGATAAATAAATCTCTGTCTACCACTTTATTAATTACGAGTTTGTAAATTGCTATACCAACAAAATACATTACTACGGGAGCAACAATAACTCCCCAAGCTGGATGAATTCCATATAGATACATGAAGTAAGCAATGTATCCACCTAGTATAACAAGATCTCCTTGGGCAATATTAATTATATTCATTACTCCCCATTGAAGTGCCATGCCATATGCAATCAATGCAAATAATATTCCAAGTAAAACTCCATCCAAACATGCTTGAATGGAAATCATTGGATATTGAAAGACCATGAAATCCATAATCAGTCCTTTAAAAAAATACCCCCTAAAAAAATTATATGTTAGGGGGTATTTATAGATTTGTTTTTATCTTTCAGACCATGAAGGAATTGGGTGAATTAACTTAGCTGATGCCCATTTAGTTGGAGCAACAACTTTATTTTCACATTTTCCTGCATCATCACACATTACTTGAAAAAGTACCATTGGCTTATCAACATTCTGACCACCTTCAGCAAATTTTATGTTTCCATAAAAAGTTTGCATATTTGTAGCTGCAAGAGCATCTCTTACTTTCTTTTGATCAAAAGAATTTGCTCTTTCAAATGCATCTTTAAATACCAATAGAGCAGCTGATGATTCCGCTGCTTGATATGGAGGCGCATAACCAAACTCTTTGGTAAAGTCTGCGTCATAAGTCATACCATCTTTAAAGAAGTCATCTTTATAAGTAAGTGTTTTATGCCACTGAGAAGCGCATAAAGCATATTGCGAGTTTTTTCCATGTTGCTTTGATAATTTAGCTGCATCACAGTGTGTCATAGCTAACATTGGAACATCTACTTTCATTTCAGATATTTGTCTAATAGCAGTAAGTGCACCTTTAGTATGGCCTGAAACTACTAAAACATCCGGTTTCATTTGCTTCACTTTTACTAATGTCGCCGCCATATCGTTTAGCTCTTTTGGTAATTTATCGTCGATTACTTTTTTAGAGCCTGTTCTTTTAATTGCATCTAAAACTCCAAGTCTAACGTCTTGTGAAAACGCATCCTGTTCAAATGCCATCGCAACAGTTACACCTTTTCCATTATTCTTTTCAACCGCCAGATCAATAGCAACATCAAGATATAAATTAGCAGGAGCTAATACAGCAAATAAATATTTGTAACCTTTTGTAAACAAAGATCTAGATGCACCATTTGCTTCAACCATTGGAACACCATACTTTTCAGTTACTGGAGCTATTGCTTTAGTTAATCCTGAACTATATGGCCCAAGCATAAACTCAACACCGTCTTGTGATATAAGTCTTTCTGCAAGTTGTGCTGCTCTTTTTGGGTTTGATTCATCATCATAATAAATAATGTCAAACTTATAAGTTTTTCCACCAACTTTTACTCCACCCATGCTGTTAATTCTATCAACGGCCATGTTGTAACCGTTTTGAGTATGAACACCATTAGATGAATATTTTCCAGTTAATGAAATAGCTGCACCTAACACAATTTTATCACCAACTACTTTTGCAAGTGATACAACTGAAGTTGAGAGTAAAATCGCCAATGCAGAAATAAAACTTAAAATTATTTTATTTAATCTCATTTTTATTTCCTTCTGTTATTAATTAATTAATATCTAATTAAATAAAGAAATTCACAGTAATGCAAGTGTCAAAAATTACAGATTAATAAGTTTAATATTGTTGGGTAACAACAATTATTAATGCAATAATTACTAAAACACTCGCAGAGATTGTATTTATTGTTTTTGGATTTGCTTTTATCCATATTATTAATTTCTGCGCAAGGATTGCATAACCAATCAAAGATAAAAAATCTAAAAAAATATAAGTTGTAATTAATATTATAAATTGACTTATATAGTTTGAACTAAAATCAATAAACTGTGGAAATATAAAAGGAAAAAACATCCAGGCTTTAGGACTTGTTCCTGCAACAATAAAACCATCTTTGAAAAAAGACAAATTACTTTTTTTAGTTTCCATTTTATCTTTTATATCGTTGGGTCTGGACTTGTAGATATCATAAGCAAGATATAATAAATAAATTATTCCTATCCATTTAAAAATATTTAAAAATATTGAGCTTTCTGAAAAAAAGGATCCAATTACAAAGATTACTAATGTTGCTTGAATAAAATTTGCCGAAACATCACCAAGTGCAGACCATACACATCTACCAATTCCATAATTCATTGAATATGAGATAATAACAATTCTCGGGCTACCTGGAGTAATAAACAAAAAAATAATAATTTGTAGATACAGTATAAAATCTATGGGGAGCATATAGAAAAAAAGATAGTCCTTAAAAACCGGGAGCTAAAGATGGCTAAGAAGGACTATCAAATCACATTATATCAAGTCTTAAATAAAAATGCATTAACGATTTTTTTGGAATATAAAGGATTTATGAAAAAAAAAGGTCACAGGCCGCTTACTCGTGTCAAAAATCCAGAGCCTGATATTGAAAGTCCAGATTGGGTCATATGGGCTGCTTGGGCAGATAGGATCACTTTCGAAGAGATTGAAAATAAAACTGGTTACAAAGAATCTGATATTATTAAGATAATGAGAAGATCCCTCAAACCTTCATCATTTAGATTATGGAGAAAAAGAGTTAATCAAAAAAGTATCAAACATAGAAAAAAGTTTGAATATTCTCGAAAACAAATTACTAGTAAAATTAAAAAAGGTGATTACCTATAATTTATGAAGAAAATTAAAATTTATACTGGTCCAATGTGTAATTACTGCGAAGCAGCGAAAAGACTACTTACAAGAAATAATGCAACTTATGAGGAAATAAATATTTCAAATGTTGAAGGTGCAATGGAGGAAATGATAAAGAAATCTAACGGAAAAAGAACAATACCACAAATTTTTTTTGATGAAAACCATATTGGTGGATATGATGAAGTGAGAGCGTTAGAAAAAGAAAATAAACTTCAAGACTTACTAAAATAGTCTCTATAATAAAAATTAATCTTTGACAAAAACTACTGTTAGTTCTGCTACCTTAATTCCAAATTTAGTCATTGTAGCCCGATTTATTGCAACACGGTCATCTTGTTTAAAAATCCAATCATCGAAAGTAATTTTTATTTCTTTGCCTTTTAGTGGAACTAACAAAACATACTCAAATTTAAATGCTGGACCAAATGAGTATCCTTTTGCTTTTCCAACGACATCTCCAGCAGTTCCTTCATAATTATTGTCATCAATTTTTGTTATCTGCCATTGTCTATTTTGAATTTCACCATCATCCCAATTGAACTTTTCATCTAGTATTAATTTTTTTCCATCCCACTTACCGTTTAAGTCAGCAGAAAATTGTCGAGTTACTTTTCCAGATCTATTTTGCAGAATCCCCCAAGCTTTAACATTGCCAGACAAGTAGTTCTCAATTACGAGTCGTGGTTCTTTATTTTCAAAATCTTCTGGTTTCATAGTGCTATTTTGTGAGCAGTTTGTAATTAAGAATAGTAAAATTATCAATAAAATTGATTTGATATTTTTAGTTATAATCATGTACACCTCTGATATTCTATTTATTTTGAAGTGAAAATTGAATTAAATCTATATTTTTTGATTTAAAACCTGCCTCACAGTAAGAAAGGTAAAATTCCCACATTCTTTTAAAAGTTAAATCAAATCCTAGTTTTTTAATTGTATCCCACTTTTGATTAAACTCATTTCTCCAAATAGCTAATGTGTTGGAGTAATGATCAGCGTAAGTGTCGTATGATTTAATAGTCAAACCATTTTCTGATGCATATTTATTTATAATACCTTTACTGGGTAGAAAGCCCCCAGGAAAAATGTATTTTTGAATAAAATCTTTTTTAGTTTTATATCTATCGAAGATATTGTCATCAATTGTTATAGCTTGGATAGCAGCTTTTCCATTATTAGACAAATTATTTTTAATGGTTTGGAAATAACTTTCCAAATAATCTTGACCAACAGCTTCAATCATTTCGATAGATGCGATTGAATTATATCTATCCTTTAAATCTCTATAATCTTTTATTTCAATATTTACTTTTTCATTTAAGCCACATTTGTGAATTCTTTTTTTTGCATATTCAAATTGTTTTTTTGAGATAGTAATACAGTCTAATTTTACGTCATATTTTTTTCCAAGATATTCTGCAAAACCGCCCCAGCCACAACCAATTTCTAAAATTTTGTCACCGTTATTTGGTCTTATTAAATCTATTAATTTTTGATATTTATTATTTTGGGCATTTGTCAGATCTTTATTTCTTTCGTCAAATATTGCACTAGAATAAGTCAAGGTCTTATCGAGCCATAGACCAAAAAACTCATTTCCTAAATCATAATGTTTAGAAATATTTTCTCTACTTCTTTCTCTAGTATTCTTAATGAAAGTATTTTTAAAATAATTGATTAATGGAAAATCCAGTAAACCAGAAAATTTATGGATTATCTTAATATTTCTTGCTGTGATCTCAATTAAATTAGAAAGATTGTCGGTTTCAAATTCATCTTTCATATAAGATTCTGCAAAACCAATGCTTCCTCCTTTTATTAAATTGAAAATAAAATTTGGTTTTTTTATTTTTAAAACTGCTTTTAAAGAACTTTGTTGATCACCAAATTTTAAAACTTCTCCAGTGTGTTTTATTATTTCTAATTGTCCATATTTAATATCTTTCAATATTTGAAACACTATTTTATCTGTAAAATTATACAAAAACATTAATTCTCAAAAGTTATGTTATTTTTTATTTTAAATTTTTTCTTTATAAATCTTATTCCTTTGGCCCACAATTTGAACGCTTCAAAATGTATCGCTGAAATAATCTTAAATGTCATTAAAGGGTGTTTTATGTATGATTTCAATAACTCCCAGCTTGAGAAATCAACTCGATTTCCATCTTGAGAGGCAAATAAAATTTTCTCATCTAATTGATATTGGTCTATGACAACTAATATCTTTTCTGCTGGTTTTAAACTTTTAAAAAAATAATTACAATTCATCTCCATAAAAGGAGATACATGAAATTTTTTTGAGCAGCTATGTTGTAAAAGATCATTATTTTCTGTTTTAAAAATATAAGTATGTTGTTCTCCAAAAGTATTTTTTACTTCATATAAGATTGAAACTAAGTTTTCTTTTTTATCGTAAACAAAAAAAATACTTAAAGGATTGAATACATATCCAAAAATCCTTGGATAACATAATAGTTTTACTCTTATATCATCTGAGTTAATGTTATTTTCTCTCAAATTTTTTTTTACCCATTTAACTAATGATGAACCGTCTCTTGCACCGTGATCTTTATCATAAAAACTGATTAAATTGAAAGTGTTATAAGAAAAAAAACTTATATTTTTATTTAAATCTTTCAGATCATATAAATCTATAAGCAGTGAAAATACCCTATACTTGAAAAAATGTTTTTTTGGTTTAAATCTTTTATGAATTACTGTTCCATTGTAGATTGAACTAGTCATTAAGATTTTTTAACATTTCAATAGATGATTTTATTCCATCTTCATGAAAACCGTAACCAAAATAACTCCCACAAAAAAGTATATTTCTTTTATTTTGTAAGTTTTTTAGCTCACTTTGATAATCTAGAGCTGATTGATCAAAATACGGATGGGTAAACTTTACTTTTTTTAAAATTTTAGATTCTTCGATCTCGAAATAAGGATTAAGAGTAAGAAATATGTTTTCCTCACATTCTAAATTTTGCAACAAATTAAGCCAGTATGTTATTGAATTTTTTTCAATTTCATCTTTTTTCATAGACGAGTTCCAAGAACACCAAGCCTTTTTATTTTTAGGCATAGCTGTCTCATCGGTATGCACATAAGCAAAATTCTCTTTATAATTAAAATTTGATAATATTTCGTTTTCCTGATCGGTTGGATTTTCTATCATAGCCAATGCTTCATCTGCATGAGTAGCTATTATAACTTTGTCATAATTAAAAAATTCATTTTTTCCACCGTAGTATAAATCTGCTCCATTATTTTTGCCTCTAATTTTATTAACCTGATAATTCTTAAAATATTCACCACTAATTTTTGAGATAATTTTTTGAACATAAGTTCTACTTCTTTTTGATACTGTGTACCATTGTGGTCTATTTTTTAATTTAAATAATCCATGGTTTTGAAAAAATTTTAAAAAGAACCTAAAGGGCATTTTATTAGCAGCATAGGGTGGCATTGACCAAATAGCCGATACCATTGGTATCATATGATAATTTATAAATTCATCTGAAAGATTATTTTTTGTTAAATAATCACCCAATGTGATTTCTTTATCAACTGTATTTGATAAATCTGAGTCTTTATAAAATTTGATAATTTCAAAAACCATTTTTAAAAATTTAAAATTAAAAATGTTTGTTCTATTTGAAAAAATTCCACTTAAGCCTTTGCCACAGTATTCAAAATTTGAATTTTCTACCTTCACAGAAAATGACATATTACTTTTTTCAATGCCTATTTTATTTTCTTCAAAGAATTTAATTAGATTTGGATAAGTTTTAAAATTAAAAACAATAAAACCAATATCTACTGGAATTTTTTTTTTTCCAATAATTAGATCAATCGTATGTGAATGACCCCCAAAATGATCTTCTTTTTCAAATAAATCTACATGATTATTTTTTGAGAGATAATAAGCGGCACTTAAACCTGAAATTCCTGATCCAACTACAGCAATTTTCATTTATTACTAAGCTGCATCTTCTTTAAATTCATCCATGCTTGGACATGTACAAAAAATATTTTTATCCCCATATACATTATCAACTCTCGCTACTGGCGGCCAAAACTTATTTGTCTTCAAAAATTTGGCTGGATAAGCAGCCTCTTCTCTTGAATATTTATGTTTCCAATCATCAGAAGCTAACTCTGTATCAGTATGAGGAGCATTCTTAATTGGATTATCAATTTTATCAAACTTCCCAGTTTTAATTAAATCTATTTCTTGTTTTATTTTAATTAGAGTATCACAGAACCTATCTAATTCAGACAAATTCTCGCTCTCTGTTGGCTCTATCATCATAGTTCCACTTACAGGCCAAGACATTGTTGGTGCATGGAAACCATAATCGATTAACCTTTTTGCAATGTCTTCCTCTGTAACACCTGTTTCTGATTTAATTGATCTAATATCAATAATACATTCATGAGCAACGTTGCCATTTGAACCTTTGTATAAAATTGGATAATGATCTTTTAGCTTGTTGGCAATATAGTTTGCATTTAATATCGCAACCTTAGTAGCAAGTTTCAATCCCTCAGATCCCATCATCTTTATATACATCCAGGAAATAGATAAAATACTTGAGCTTCCCCAAGGCGCCGCTGAGACAGCACCTATACCAGTTGCAGGTCCACAATCTTTAACAACTGGATGATTAGGCAAATAAACTTGTAGATGTCTTTTGCATGCAATAGGTCCCATTCCAGGTCCCCCTCCACCGTGAGGAATACAGAATGTTTTATGTAAATTTATATGGCAAACATCTGGACCAAAATTTCCAGGTTTTGCTATTCCAACAAGTGCATTTAAATTTGCTCCATCCATGTAAACTTGACCTCCATGTTTATGAATTAAATCACAAATATCTGATATTTTTTCTTCAAATACACCATGTGTAGATGGATATGTAACCATTAAAGCTCCAAGATTCTCAGAATGAATTTCTGCTTTTTTCTTCAAATCCTCAAAATCGACATTTCCCTCTTTATCACAATTAACAACCACAACTTTCATTCCAACCATTTGAGCACTTGCAGGATTGGTTCCATGTGCTGAGCTAGGTATCAAACATATATTTCTATTTTTATCGCCTCTATCTGAATGATATTTTCTAATAACCATTAATCCTGCATATTCACCTTGAGCACCTGCGTTTGGCTGAAGCGAGACTCCTGAAAAACCAGTAATTGATCTTAACCAATTTTTAAGATCAGTGAACAATGTTCTATATCCTTCCATCTGCTCAATAGGTACAAACGGATGAGGCTCAGCCAATTCTCTCCATGATATTGGGATCATTTCGGCCGTTGCATTTAACTTCATTGTGCATGAACCTAACGCTATCATAGTCCTATTTAGGGCAATATCTTTATCCTCTAACCTCTTTAGATATCTTAGCATTTCTGTTTCTGAACGATATAAATTAAAAACTGGATGTTCTAAATATTTTGAAGTTCTTAATAAATTTTTTGGTAGATTAGGTAATTTCACTGTTGGATCTTCTTTTTTAATTGACTCTGCTGCATTAAAAATTTTTAACAATTGATTTACTCTATAAACATTTTTCTTTTCATCAAAAGAAACAGCAAGCATTTCAGAATTTACTTTTCGTATATTAACTTTTTGATTTAAAGCATTTTTATAAATTTGATCAGTTTTATCTTTAGTAATAATTGTAACAGTATCAAAAAAATAATCAGAATATAACTCATATCCAGATTGTTTTATTTTATCAGCAAAGTTTTTTGCCAATTGAGATACTCTTTCAGAAATATTTTTTATTCCATCTGGACCATGATAGATTGCGTATGCTGCAGACACTATAGCTAATAATGCCTGGGCAGTGCAAATATTACTTGTGGCTTTATCTCTTCTAATATGCTGTTCTCTAGTTTGTAATGACAATCTATAAGCCTTATTTCCATGTCTATCTACTGAAACACCTACTATTCTTCCTGGCATAGATCTTTTATATTCATCTTTTGTTGCAAAAAATGCTGCATGCGGTCCTCCATAACCCATTGGAATACCAAACCTTTGAGAACTTCCAACTGCAATATCAGCTCCAAGTTCTCTCGGTGTTTTAAGTTTAGCAAGCGCAAGAAGATCACAAGCTAAAATTGCTTTACCATTTTTTTTATGAATTTTACTTATTGCCTCGCTAGGATCTTTGATATCACCTAAGGATCCTGGGTACTGTAAAATTCCACAAACAATATCCTCTTTTAATTGCTCTAAAACTTTATCTTCATTACCAACAAAAACTTTTAAACCCATGGGCTCTGCCCGAGTTTTTATAACTTCAATTGTTTGTGGATGACAATTTTCAGAGACAAAAACTAAATTACTATCACTTTTATTAAGCCTGTCACTCAAACCCATTGCTTCTGCAGCTGCCGTACCCTCGTCAAGTAAAGATGCATTTGCAATATCCATACCAGTGAAATCAACAACCATTTGTTGAAAGTTTAATAACATTTCCAATCTCCCTTGTGCTACCTCTGGCTGATAAGGTGTATAAGAGGTATACCAACCTGGATTTTCTAATATATTTCTTAAAATTACGTGTGGTGTATATGTTCCATAATAACCCATACCTATAAAGTTTGAGTAAATTTGATTTTTTTTTGAAATTGCTTTCAATTTTCTTAAAGCTTCATATTCCGAATTTGAGTCACCAATATTTAGTTCTCCTTTAAAATGTATTTTTTCTGGAACAGTATTATTTATTAAATCATCCAGTGATTTATAATTTAATTTTTTCAACATTTTTGATTGATCCTCTTCAGTAGGACCAATATGTCTTTTTAAAAAGTCTTTTTGTGAACTATGTAACATTATGAATTACTCTCCTTTGCAAATTTATCGTAATCTTTTTTGTTCATTAAAGAATCCATTTCTGACTTGTCCTTAATTTTTAATTTAAAAAACCAAGCATTGTTCTCAGGATCTTGGTTTATTTTTGATGGATCATCTACAATTTCTTGATTTGTATCTAATACTTCCCCACTGACTGGAGTATAAACATCGCTTGCAGCTTTGGTAGACTCTACAACTCCTGCCGTTCCATCCTTTTCTACACTAGAACCTTTTTCTGGAAGCTCTGCAAACACAATATCTCCTAGCATCTCCGTTGCATGCTTTGTTATACCAATTGTTGCAATATCACCCTCTAATTTTATCCATTCATGTTCTTTGGAATATTTAACTTCACTCATTAGTTCGATCCTTTCACATAACTTTTTTTATAAAATGGTAAGCTACAAACGCTGGCTGCATGTTTTTTACCTCTCACCTCTAAGAATACTTTTGTATTTTTTTCAGAAAATTTATTTTCCACATAGCCCATTGCTACAGGTCCATTAACACTCGGACCAAATGTTCCACTGGTAATCTCTCCAATATGAACATCTGATTGATTAAATATTTTTGTTTTTTCTCTAGCAATTACCCTTCCCTCAGGTTTAATTCCAACTCTAATTTTTGTAACACCATTGTTCAATTGTTTAATAATAATATCTGAACCAATAAAGCCTCCTTTAGATATTCTCTCTTTTGAAATTGCCCACTTTAAATTTGCTTCCACCGGGGTTTTGTCTTTATCAAGATCATGACCGTACAAACATAAGCCAGCTTCTAACCTTAATGTATCTCTTGCTCCTAAACCCACTAGCTTCGATCCTTTATCAATTAATTCTCTGGTCAGTTTATCTGCAAAATTATTTGGAATTGATATCTCGAAACCATCTTCACCTGTATACCCAGATCGAGTAATGTATACTTTTTGATTATCAAATAAGAACAAGTTTCCAGACATAAAATTTAAATCTTTTACTCCATCAATGACATCATTTAGGATTTGCGATGATTTAGGTCCCTGAATTGCTATTAGAGATCTATTTTCATCCAAAACCATTTGATACTTTTCGTTTAACAGTTCCTTTAAAATTTTAAAATCATTGTCTTTACACGCCGCATTAAGAATTATTAAAAAACCTTCCTTAATTTTTGTAATGATTAAATCATCTTGTATTCCAGCATCTTTATCCATTAGGAAGCTGTATTTAGAATGATTTAGTCTCAAATTTTTCAAATCTAATGGAAAAATTTTTTCTAAATCTTTGATTAGTTCATCGCCACCATAAATAAATAATTGACCCATATGTGAAACATCAAAAATACCAGAGTGATTTCTTGTAAATTTATGCTCCTCTACAATACCTTCAGAATATTGGATTGGCATCTGATAACCGGCAAATTCAACAAACTTTGCGTTACAATCTTGGTGTAATTGGTAAAGCGATGTTTTTTTTGTTTCCATATTAACTCATTTTACCCATCTGTATATTTGCCTGAGAGTTTTGCTCCTTCGGCGAGAATTAAATCTCTTTCCAGAGTTAATATGTTACGGTCCTTTTTGCCTGAGAGATTCCTGGGTAGTTGCTCCTTCGGCGCTACGATAAACTGTAGTCTCTCCCGTTAATCAATAGTCCTATAAGTAAGTTAAAATGTCAATTGGAAACGATTGCTTTTGGTTTTTTTAAAAGCGTATAAAACTGTAATAATACAGCAAAAAGTATTATTGCTCCTCCTATCAACCCATATAATGATGGTATTTCACTTACAAAAATAAAAGCCCAAATAGGACCAAGAACAGATTCGGATAGCATGATTATTCCAACCATTGCAGAAGGAGTTGTTCTTGCACCAATTGTTATAAAAATAAAACCAAAACCTATTTGAAAAAATCCAGCTAAAAAACCTAAAAAAATATCATGAGGTGAAATCATTATAGTGGGTGAAAGTGATAAACCAATAAGACATGAACTTATACCTGCAACGAACTGTGCTGGGACCATATCAACTGATGGAAATTTTCTAACGATCATTATCAAAACCGCAAAAGTAATTGGCATTGTGAAAGCTGCTAAATTTCCAGATAATTCTCCTGGAGATAATGAGTTTCCAACCATTAACAGCGCTCCAGACATTGCTAAAATAATTGAAATTAAAGTAATTAAATTAATTTTTTCTTTTAAGAAGAAGAAACCAAATATAGCTAAAAATAAAATTTGAAGTGATATGATGAAATTAGTATTAGCAACAGTAGTGTTATACATAGCAAAAACATAACCACAAAAACCAATAGATAATATTAACCCACCAATAAAACCTGGTAATCCAGAGTCATAAAACGATTTTAAAACTTTGCTCTTATAAGTGATTATCAAAAAAGTTAAAACTGTAAGAGAAAAAAATAAGGATCTCCAAAATAATATTTGCCATAATGTTGCTCCCTCAAAAGATTTTACTATTAGTCCACCAAAGCTTAAACTAAGAGCACCAAAAAATATCAGTAATGGACCCGGTAAACTTTTTAAAATATTCATCAAATTTGAGAAATTAAGTTTTGAGTTTCTAGTTCATACAATTTAAAAAGAGTTTCTGCACTATTTAAATCTACCTCCTGAAATTTGACTCTTGAGCCAGGAGTTAATTGAACTAATTTATCATAATCAGCACTCACAACGACACCGATTTTAGGATACCCCCCTATGGTACCATGATCTGAGAGCATGATTATTGGATTGCCATCAGTCGGCACTTGTATCACGCCCTTAATTAAGCCCTCAGATCTAATATTAGTATCAACTATATTTTCTATTTTTTTTCCCTCTAATCTCATTCCCATACGATCGGATAATTTAGAGACTTTAAACTCATTTTTAAAAAAAATTTTCTTACCCACTTCAGAAAAATAATTAAAATTTGTCCCTTTAATTACTCTAATATGTTCTATTTTTGTATTAACATAATTTAATTTTCTACTCACAAAATTATTATTAATTTCTTTGATTTTAATTTTTTGGTTATCAGATAACTTTTCACCATTATTAGATCCTATCTTTGCCTTAGTATTAGTTGAACAACTAGACCATTGAAATTTTAAATCAAATGTACCACTGATTGCTAGATATCCATAAACGGATTTATTGGTTGAAATAATATCTAACTCGTCATCATTTTCTAAAATAAATGATTGATAACATTCTCCATCAATTAAATTATCACCATTTTTAATTTTAAAACTGACATCGCCAGTAATAGCAATATTAATTTTATTTCCATGATATTTTAAATGAGGGCCCTGATATGCAAATTCTATTACTGGATGGTTATGATCATTGCCAGTAAGTTTGTTAGCTAGTAAATAGTTTCTATTATCCATGGCTCCACTGAATGGGATACCTATATGATAAAGATTATTCCTTCCAAGATCCTGGAAAGTCGAATTAATACCAGCCCTTATAATTTCAAAATAATTTTTATTCATGATAATTTTGATAATTCTCTTTGGTAATTCTCTTAAATATAACTAAATCACCTGGATTAATTAAGTTAGGCTTATTTTCTTTGGAGCTATCAAAAATATTTAATGGAGTATTTCCAATGATATTCCATCCTCCAGGACTTTCAAATGTGTAGATATTTGCAAATTGCTCAGTTAAACCAATTGAGCCCTTTGGCACTTTAACCCTAGGCGTTTCAAGACGTTTTGCTCTAAGATTTTCATCTAAATCTCCAAGAAAAGGCATACCTGCAATAAAACCAGTCATATAGCAAAAAAATTCTTTTTCAAAAAAACTCTCGTATATTTTTTCTTCTCTCATCTTAAGTTTTTCTTCTAATCTTTTTATGTCTAGAGAAAATTCTTTCTCACAACAAATAGGAATTTCGAATTTTTTATTTTGAATACTATCACTTTTAATAATCTCAATATTATCAACTATCTTTTTCAGTTTATTAAAATTAATTTTTTTTAGATCAAAAGAAATAATCAATTTATTATATGATGGGGTAAGATTATTTATTCCTGGAATATTTTTTTTTTGAATAGTTTTAAAGTATTTGATTACGTGAGTGTTAATCTCTTTATTTATCTCTTTACCAAAATCACAATATAAAGCTGCGTCACCAAGATTTGATATATTTTTTATCATGCCATGTTATACTTAAGAATAATGAGTATTGAAATTAATATAAATTGTGATTTAGGCGAAAAATCTAGACATCATTCTAACAAGTATGATCCTGACTTACTTGAGATAGTTAATTCAGCAAATATAGCATGTGGCTATCATGCAGGTGATGAGGAGACTATGAGTCAAGTTGTAGAAATATCAAAAAAAAATGGTGTTAGTATTGGAGCACATCCATCTTTTAATGATCCTGAAAATTTTGGTAGAGAAAGAATGAACTTATCTGACTCGGAGATAGAAAAATTAATTATTGATCAATATGAAATTCTACAAACAATTTCATCTAAACATGGTGAAAATGTTACTCATATAAAACCACATGGTGCCTTAAATAATATGGCATGCGAGGATATTGATTTAGCGACAACATTAGCAAAAGTAATCAAAAGGATAAATCCTGAGTTGATTTATTTAGTGCCAACTGGGTCTAAAATGGAACACGCTGCAAAAAAGGTAAATTTGAAAACTGCTTGTGAAATATTTGCAGATAGAAATTATGAAGATGATGGAAATCTTGTATCAAGAAAAAAACCTCATGCTTTAATTACTGATCCTGAACAAGCAAAAAAACATGTATTAAAGATGGTTCAAACTCAGTCACTTAATTGTCACAGTGGAAAACAAATACCTTGTGAAATCGATTCCGTGTGTATACATGGAGATAATATTAATTCATTAGCAACAGCTAAATCAATTAAAACAGACTTGCTAAATAATGGCATTAAACTTAAAACATTAAATAAAATGAAAAAATTTATATGATTAAAAACTTACTTCTCTCTGCTGTGTTTTCAGTCTTTTTAATTTCAAACTCGTTTGCTGCAGGTTCTAGTGACAGCAGTTCTTCTAATACTGAAACAAAATATGATATGGCAGTAACGCACATTAAAGTAGCAAAAAAATTTGAAGAAAAAGATAAGATAGAAAAAGCAAAAAAAAGATACGAGAAAGCTCAAAAGCTATTACTACAATCAAATAAAAAATATCCAAACAAACCTGATACATTAAATTATTTAGGTTTCACTACTCGAAAACTTGGAGATTTTGAAAATGGTGAAAAATATTACTTACAAGGTTTAAAAATTGATCCTAAACATATAGGTATCAATGAATACCTCGGAGAATTATACGTAGCAACAAATAGACATAATCTTGCAGTTGGAAGACTGGAGGTGCTAAAAGGTTGTAACTGTAAAGAATATGATGATTTGAAAGCTATAATTGCTGGTAAAAAAGTTTCAAAATATTAATCTATATTTAAAAAGATATCTAAAAGTTTATAATATAAATTATTTAAATAAATTATTAAATTGTTAGAAGAATCTCTCATACTCTTACAAATTATCTTTATAGATATTATCTTAGCTGCAGATAATGCAATTATAATTGGTTTAATTGCTGCTAACTTTGTGCCTAAAAATAGAAAATTGATTATTTTTTGGGGTGTAGTTGGTGCACTTGTTTTCAAAGTCTTATTTGCTGTTTTTGCAACTTATCTTTTCCAATTTTATTGGGTTAAAATTATCGGAGGGCTTTTATTAATATGGATTGTAAATGATTTGAGAAAAGATTTATTTGAGATTAAAAAAATTAAATCACCAACCAAGAAATCAAAAGAGCCATCTTTTATAAAAAGTATTTATAAAGTTCTTTTCGCAGATATAACAATTAGTTTTGATAACGTAATCGGAGTTGTTGGAGCTGCGAAAGGTAATTTTGGTTATATGATGTTTGGACTTATTCTATCAGTTGTTTTAACAGGTGCACTTGCAACTTATCTGGCAAATTATATACAAAAACACCTTTGGATTGCTTATGTTGGTTTAGGTTTTATTTTACTCGTTGCATTACAACTAATTATCGGTGGGTTAGATGATTATGGTGTTCTATCGATTAACGAAACTTTCAAAAAATATTTTTAACTATATTATTTATTAATAAAATAACTATTTTTTGAGAAAAATTAAATAATTTGCTTATTGAAAGTTTTTAAAATTTGGTTTTAATTTAGTTTTTAAAAAATTATTAACAATATAAGGATTATAATGAGAAAATTAATTATTGCTGTATTTATGTTTGTATCAAGTTTTGGAACAAACTTAGTTGCAGATGGTCATTCAATTAAGATGGGGATTATATTAGGATTTACTGGTCCTATTGAATCTTTAACACCTGCTATGGCTGCTTCTGCTGAATTAGCTTTTAAAGAAGCTTCAGACTCAGGATCGCTATTAGGTGGAAAAAAAATTAAACCAATTAGGGCAGACTCAACTTGTGTTGACTCTGCAGCAGCTACTGCAGCAGCCGAAGGTGTTATAGCACAAGGTGTAACAGCAATTATGGGAGCTGATTGTTCAGGTGTAACAGGTGCGATCGCATCTAATGTTGCAGTGCCAAACGGTGTTGTAATGATTTCACCTTCAGCAACATCTCCAGGTTTAACAACTCTTGACGATAAAGGATACTTCTTTAGAACAGCTCCTTCAGATGCAAGAGGTGGTCAAATCTTAGCTGATGTCACTAAAGACAGAAAAATTAAAAGTGTAGCGATAACTTACACAAACAACGACTATGGAAAAGGTTTAGCAGATGTTTATAAAGCAGCAGTTGAAGGTCACGGTATTAAAGTTACTACAGTAACCGCACATGAAGATGGTAAAGCAGATTACTCATCAGAAGTAGCAACACTTGCTTCAGCAGGTGGAGACGCAGTAGCAGTCATTGGTTACTTAGACCAAGGTGGTAAAGGTATCATTCAAGCATCTTTAGATTCTGGTGCATTTGATAGATTTATTTTATCAGATGGTATGATTGGTCAATCATTAGTTGATGCATTTGGAAAAGATTTAAATAAATCTTTCGGTTCATTGCCTGGTTCAACTGGAAAAGGAGCTGGAGTATTTGCTAAAGTAGCAAGTGCTGCTGGTATTGATAGTTCTGGTCCTTACACAGGAGAATCTTACGATGCTGCCGCTTTAATAGTTTTAGCAATGCAAGCAGGTAATTCAACTGACAGAGCATCAATTGCAAAGAATGTAATGAATGTTGCTAATGGTCCTGGAACAAAGATTTATCCAGGTGAGCTTAAAAAAGGTTTAGATTTATTAGCTAAAGGTAAAAAAGTTGACTACGAAGGTGCAACTGGAGTTACTTTTACTAGCGTCGGTGAAGCTGAAGGTTCTTTCTTAGAACAAGAAGTTAAAGGCGGAAAATTTAAAACTAAAAAACAAAGATAATTTTTTATCTTAAAAGAATTAAACCCCTGACATTTTGATGTTGGGGGTTTTTTAAAAAAATAAATATTTATCTGCCATATATAAAGCCCAAGCAATAGCAGCACCTGTAATAATATATTTCATAATTTTATTTTATTTCTATTTTTTCAGGAAGTATACCTTTAGGTCTATACCTCATAATTAGTAATAAACCTATTCCCATCATTAAAAATCTGAAATAAGGAACACTTTCAATTAAATGAACTTTTAAAAAATGTGTGTCTTCTAAACCTGCTGTTGTTAGATTGACCAAATACAATCCAATTGGCGCTGCTTCAATCCATAAGAACCAAACTACAAAACCTCCAAGAATTGCTCCAAAATTGTTTCCGCTTCCACCAACGATAACCATCACCCAAATCAAAAAAGTATACCTCAAAGGTCGATAGCTTCCTGGTGTAAATAATCCATCTTGAGTTACAAGCATAGCTCCTGCAATTCCAACTATTGCAGATCCTAAAACAAAAATTAGTAAATGTTGTTTAACTACATTTTTCCCCATAGCATTAGCAGCTTCTTCATTATCTCTGATAGCTCTCATCATTCTTCCCCAAGGAGAGTAAAGAGCTTTTTGAGTTAAGATCAAAAGAATAATCACAACAAATAAAAACAAACCTGAATAGCAAAGTTTTACAAATACTGATGATCCTTCTATTACAAATTGATTAAGAGCTGCTTGTCTTTCTGTAATATCAGAAATTAAAGCTAATTTTCCTGAATTAAATTTTTCAACAAGATTTATAAACCATTCTGTTTCTTGTAAGTTAACTTCATATGGAGCAGGACGTTTTAAACCAATCACATTTTTAACACCTCTAGTTAGCCAGTCTTCATGTTTTATAATTGCTATTACTATTTCTGATATTAATAATGTTGCGATTGCTAAATAGTCAGCCCTTAAGCCCAATGCTACCTTACCAATGACAAATGCTAATCCCCCTGCAAAGAAAGCTCCCACAATCCAAGAAAAAATTATTGGAAGCCCCAACCCACCTAGAAATCCAGTTCTTGCTGGATTTACTTCCTCAATTGCCTCAATGCCAGGTTCAGAGACAAATCGTATAATAATTATTCCTGAAATGATAATTGCAGTGATTATATAATTTCTAATTTTGGATTTTTGATATCTTTTAAGAACAAATCTAACAGCTAAAAAAATACCAATGATTAGAAATAGACTTAAAAGAATGTTTGTACCTCCTGCACTCCATGCTTCTTGAACTGGATTAACAGAAATTAAAACTGCAGCTAGACCACCTAAAGCAGTAAAGCCCATTATTCCAAAATTAATTAAACCAGCATAGCCCCATTGAATATTAGCGCCCATCGTCATGACAGCTGATATCAAACATAAATTAAAGATGGATAAAGCAATATTCCAAGATTGAAATATACCTACAAGGATAATTAATCCCATCATAATACTGTAAGCTACAATTACATTTAAATTTTTTTTCACAATATCTTTCCCTTGAATATTCCTGATGGACGATAAAGCAATACAATTACCAATATTGAAAAAGATACTGCAAATTTATAATCAGTTGAAAGTAACTGAATTAAACTATCGGGCTCCATGCTTTCTGGGAGCACATACATGAAGAATTTCTTATATGCATAAGTCAACAATATTTCCGAAAAAGCAATGACGTAACCTCCCAAGAAAGCACCAAAGGGATTACCTATACCCCCCACTATTGCTGCAGCAAATATTGGAAGCATGTTATTGAAATAAGTAAATGGTTTAAAGCTTTTATCTAAACCGTACAAAACTCCACCTATTGTGGCTAAAATTGCAGCAATCATCCAAGTTATCATCACAATTTTTTTTGGATCTATTCCAGAAAGTAATGCTAAATCTTCATTGTCAGAATAAGCCCTCATACTTTTTCCAGTTTTAGTTTTGTTTAAAAACCAAAATAAAGTTGAAACTAAAATTATTGTAACAACAATTGTAATGACTTGAGTTGATTTTATAGCAAGTCCCTCGTTTAAACCTGTCATTTCTTTAAACTCATTAGCTTTAATCAAAAATTTCTCACCATCAAAAAATCTTCTATCCGATGGCCCAATTATGATTCTTACTACTGCCTGAGTTATAAACATTACCCCTATGCTTACCATTGCTAATTGAACAGGAGGACTTTTGTTTAACCTGTAATATTTAAATACAAACTTATCAATTATTAGCATGTAAAAACCCATAAAGAGAATTGCAAAAGGTAATGCTAAAAGTGCAGTGGGTAAAAACCAAAGGGATAAACCAAGTGACTGAAAGTACCATGTAAAAAGTATGGCAATCATTGTGCCAAATGACATCATGTCTCCAGTTGCAAAATTTGCAAAACGGAGTATTCCATATATTAAAGTAACAAATATAGCTCCGATGGCTAATTGAGATCCGTAGGCAAGAGCAGGAACAAAAATATAATTTAATAAAAGAATTAATGCGTTAAGAAAATCCATTTAATCACCTAAAAAAGAGCTTCTTACTCTTGGATCATTTAGCAATTCTTTACCCGTCCCAGAGTATCGATTTTGACCGGTGACTAATACATATCCCCTATCAGAAATATTAAGAGCTTGTTTTGCATTCTGCTCAACCATTAAAATTGCAACATTTGTTTTTTTTACTTTTATTATATGATCAAAAAGTTCATCCATTACTATTGGAGAAACTCCAGCAGTTGGTTCATCTAACATAAGTACAGACGGCTTAATCATCAAAGCCCTTCCTAACGCAACTTGTTGTCTTTGACCTCCTGACAATTCTCCAACAAATTGTTTTCTTTTCTCAGTCAAAATTGGAAAAAGATTATAAATTTCCTCAATTACTTTTGTGTAATCTTGATTAACTAAAAAAGCTCCCATCTCTAAATTTTCCTCAACTGTCATGCCTGCAAATACATTTTTTGTTTGAGGCACAAATGAAATTCCTTCTTTCACTCTATCTTGTGGAGAAAGTTTTGAGATATCCTTACCATCAATAATTACAGAGCCAGATTTCAAATTAAGTAAACCTAACATCGCTTTCATCGCGGTCGATTTTCCAGCGCCGTTAGGTCCAAGAATGGATACTATTTCTCCTTTTTCAACATTAACAGAACATGAATTGATTATATCTGGACCTTTGCCATATCCACCTGTCATGTTAATTCCCTCAAAAAATGCCATACTTAATTATCTTTTAGTTTTGAACCTCTACCTAAGTAGCTTTCAATTACTCTTTCATCTTTTTTTGCATCTTTTACTGAACCTTCAAATAAAACAGATCCTTCTGCCATAACTATTACTGGATCACATAATCTTCCAATAAAATCCATGTCATGCTCAATCATACAAAAAAGTGTAACCCTTTTCTTTGTTTAACTTCTCTATAGCAGTGCCTAAATCCTTTAATAAAGTTCGATTAACTCCTGCGCCAACCTCGTCTAATAATACTAATTTTGCATCTACCATCATTGTTCGCCCCAATTCTAATAGTTTTTTTTGCCCTCCAGATAAGTTTCCAGCTAATTCGTTCTTTAAATGACTTAAATTAAGAAAATTTACTACTTCCATCGCTTTTTCTTTTATTTGACTTTCCTCTTTAGCGACTAATCTTGGTTTTAACAAAGCATTCATTATTTTTTCCCCAGATTGATTAGCTGGTACCATCATTAAATTTTCTAACACTGATAAGTTTGTAAATTCGTGAGCTATTTGAAAAGTTCTTAAAAGCCCTTTTGAAAACAATTCATAAGATGGGACATCTGTAATATTTTCTTTATTAAATAACACGCTACCAGCTGATGATCTTAAATTACCAGCAATCAGATTAAACAAAGTTGTTTTTCCTGAACCATTGGGTCCTATTATACCAGTTATTGTTCCTTGTTTTACTTTTAAAGAACAATTAGATACAGCGGCCAATCCACCAAAATATTTTGATAAGTTTATTATTTCTAAAATATTATCTTGCATTCCTGAAACAGGTTATAATCTTTTATAAATCTTCTTAAGTGATCTTTCTAATAATCTATAATATCCTGATTTTCTTAATTCGTTTACACCTTGCCAGTTTAGTCCTCCTGGTGTTTGTTCATTTACTAAATCTTTTAACGGTTTAGATGAATTTTTTAGAGCTAGTTCAGCTAGAGCTGAATATAATAAAGTTACATATTTTTGAGCATCTAATTTATTTATTTTTTTTCTAATTAACCAATTAGATAAAACAGCTAATGATTCATAAAACGAAGCCATAGTTCCTGAGATCGCCCAAAAGTTTTTTGATAGTTTTTCATTTTTAATTTCGATTGTTGTGCCAATTTTATTAAAAAAATTTTTAACTTTTTTATTGGGTGGAAATATCGCAACAGGACCTTTGCCATATTTAATGGGGGGCATTGGAATAGCCCTAATAATAGTAAGTTTTTTTTTGATCAATTTTTTTAATTTTGAATATTTTGTTGTGGACATAAAACTAATAACAGTTTGATTATTTTTGAACTTTAATTTAGATAATATATTCTCACCAACGTGAGGTAGAACACCTAGAAATATCCAATTAGACATATCTATTACTGATTGATTATCTTTAGCAATTATTACTTTTTTAAAATTTTTTTTTAAAAATTTTGCTTTTTTTTTATTCCTTGGAGAAAGGATTATTTTTTTAAATGAAATTTTTGATTTACTAATTCCAGTAATAACATCTGAAACAATATTTCCTGTACCTATAAAACCTAAGATCATAGAATAAGTTACCTTAAAGGAAGGTTTGTTTGAACAAAAAAAAAGGCTGGTGAATTCACCAGCCTTTTAAAATTTGTTTAGATAAAATTAGAATGATTTTCCAAGTTTAATCGATCCAGCTGCACCATACATGTCAGTAACTTCAACTGCTTTTGACGTGTCAACTGTGCTTGTTGCATTCACATCATCATATTCTGACGCTGATACTTCTGCTCTTATAAATATACCATTATCAGCTGTATATTGGTAACCTAATCCGACTGAAATACCAGTAGTATCCACATCACCATATTTACTTCCAGTAGCTAAAGACTCTTTAGTCTCTACATCTACCATATGGTAACCTAGTTTAAAGTAGGTGTTAAAAGGCATATTTATATTTGCGTAAAATGTAGTGTGATCAGCAAATGTTGCCTTAACTGTGTTATTTTTTAGTGGTTCACTTTCGCCAGTGGCTTTTTGGGCGTTTAAGTTTTCCGGAGTAGATACATCATCTGCAAATCTCTCTACACCTAAAGAAACAAGATCTGAAACAGCATATTCGATAAATATACTTGTTATGCCATCTTCTTTAAATGCACCATCCTCTTCAGTAATATCTTTTTTTGAAGTGGATGCACCACTTCCTGTCTTGGTTTCTTTACCACTACCCATGAAAGCAGCAGTGCTAAATGCTGCACCAATTGAGAGACCCTCAACTGCTGAAGCAGATTGAATACCTAGGAAAGATACAAAAGATATTGCTAAAATAGCTATTTTAGTTTTTAACATTTTCATATTGTTAGTCCTAACTTATTTATTAATATATTAATGGTAATTTATTAGCATTATTTCCTGAAAATTGTGTAATTTTATTTAATCATAAATTAGATTGTAATAACATGTTGCAAAATTATCACAAAAAATACCTTGATTATTAAAGATTTTTTTAAATCAATTATATATCTATTCTTAGTTGAATAAGAGTAAATGATAAATTATTTTAATAAAAAAAAGGCTGGTTAAAAACCAGCCTTTTTAAATTTTTGTTTAACTTAACTTTTTATTAGAATGATTTTCCAATTTTAAGCGCAGCAGCAGCACCATACATGCTATTTACTTCAACTTTTTTATCAGATTCATTACTATTTGTTGCAGATATATCATCATAATCAGATGCTGTAACCTCTACTCTTGCAAAGAAACCATTATCAGCAGTATGTTGGTAACCTAAACCAATTACGTAACCATCTGTATCTACATTTGGATAAGCACCTCCAGTTGCCAAGCTTTCTTCTGTTGCTACATCAGTCATGATGTAACCAACTTTAAAGTAAGAACTCGGTGTAAAATTTACATTTGCATATATAGTTGTATGATCTTCAAATGTTGCCTTAACTGTGTTGGTTTGCAATGCTCCAGCCTCAACACTCGTTCTTTGTTTGTTGGTATTTTCTGGCGTCGTCAAGTCTTCCAAATAATACTCAACTCCTAGAGATACTAGACCTACTTTGTATTCAATGAAAGCACTTCCAATACTATCTTCAAAAATTCCAGTTTCTTCGGCATCTATATTTCTTTTTGTTGTTGTAGCACCACTTGTAGATGTTTCTTTACCAGTACCCATGAAAACAGCTTGAGTATATGCAAGACCAACCGAAAGACCTTCAACTGCATGAGCTGTTTGGATTCCTAGGAAAGATACAAAAGATATTGCTAAAACAGCTATTTTACTTCTTAAGTATTTCATAAGTTTTCCCTTTTAACTTAAATTAATATATTAATGCGACTCTAATACCATTTTTTAATGAAATTTTAAAATTTAAAAGACTTTAAATTAGTTTTTTACATAATTGTTGCAAAATTATCACAAATTAACATTGAAAAGATTGAGTTTTTTGACAATATTAAATATTTATTTTAGATTGAATGTAAGCAGATATCCCTACACTTAAATTTAATTTTTGCTCTTAAAAACTAAACAAATCCCGTTGTTGCAGTATCTTTTTCCAGTAGGTTGAGGTCCATCATCAAATATATGACCATGATGAGCATTACAATTTTTGCAATGATATTCTGTTCGGGGATAACCAAGTAAATGATCAGTTTTAGTCTCAAAAACATTGGGTAATGATTGAAAAAATGATGGCCAACCAGACCCACTTTCGTATTTAGCTTCTGATGTGAAAAGTTTTACTCCACAATTAGCACAAAGATAAGTTCCCACTCTTTTTTCATCATTTAATTCGCTTGAACCTGGAAGTTCAGTTCCCTCTTCAAACATAATTAATTTCTGTTCTGCAGTTAAGTGTTTTTTTTTATCCATTTATTTAAAGTAGCTTAGCACAAGACTGATGTAAAATAGAGTGTAATTCTACAAGTTTTTTAAAGTCTTTATTATAACCACCACCTAAAACACCACAGAAAGGTATACCTTTTGAAAAGAAATTTTCTGTTACAATTTCGTCTCTAGCTCTTATCCCTTCGTCAGTAATTTTAAGTTTGCCTAAGCGATCATTAAAGTGAATATCTACTCCTGCTATATAAAAAACAAAATCAAAATTATCTTTATTTATTTTTACAAGATAACGTTTTAAAATTTGGAGATATTCATGATCCTCCATATTGTCATTAAGTTCAACATCGAGATCACTAATTGATTTTTTAATTGGATAATTTTTTTTTGAGTGCATACTAAAGGTAAAAACATTTTTATTATTTTTAAAAATTTCTGAGTTTCCATTACCTTGATGAACATCAAGATCTAATATCAAAATTCTTCTAGATAAATTTTTGCCTAGTAAGTATTGAGCTGCTACCGCTACATCGTTAAACACGCAATAACCAGCTCCACTATTAAAATTCGCATGATGACTTCCACCAGCTGTATTACAAGCAATTCCATAATTAATTGCGAGTTTGGATGCCAATACAGTTCCTCCAGTTGCAACTAAAGATCTTTGAATAACACTATCAGTTAAGGGGAAACCAATTTTTTTAATTGCGTTTTTATCTAGGGTTTTATTTTTGATTTGATTAATATAACTTTCAGAATGAGCTCTTTTGAGCGTTTCATTAGAACATGGATAAGGCACATAAAACTTCTTTACTATTTTTTTTTCTAACAAACGATCTGCTAATGCTCCAAATTTATTAATTGGAAATCTATGATCATCACCAATTTTAGCAAAATAGTCTTTGTGATTGATGATTGGCAGTTCCATAGTAAATTAAAAGGAAATATTTTTAAAAATCGAGTTAACACCAACTTTTTTTAAATATTTAAAATTGTTTTTTTTTAATATTTGATGGATTTTTTTGCTCTTATTTTTTGAAATCTTATTATGATCTAGAATTTCCACACAAATTAAGTTTATTTTAAACTTTTTAAAATTAATACTTTTAATAACCTCATACTCTAAACCCTCTAAATCAATATTTAAAAAATCAACTTTATTAAAATTATGTTTTTTTAAGATATTGTTGATATTATCTGTTTTAATTTTTTTTTCTTTAAAATCTTTATTTTTAAATAAAAAATTCTTTTTTAAAAATTTTAAATGATTTTGGTCTAAAGTATTAAGTGGAGACAGATTATCAACAAAATACATTTTTTTTAAAGTTTTTTTATCACTAATAGCACAATTAATATTGATATCTTTTGATCTAAAAAAATCAAATAATTCGATCGTAATTGGATTTAAATCAACATTAATTCCTGTCCAATTTTTTTTATAGAATCTAAATGTATTATTATCTCTTGTAGGATGAAAACACCCCAAATCCACAAATTTACCTATATAATCTTTTTTAAAAAAACTATTCAAATATATATCTTCATTAAATTGAGAGCCACCATTGAGATACTTAAAATTTCTCAGATATATATTGTAGAATAAATAAATTTTTCTTAAAAAAAGGTTTTTCGAATTTAATAAAAATCTTAAACTTCTTAGTCTCATTTAAGAATTCTTATTGGATTATTGTTTACGCATGATTCAAGAGATTCAATCATTTGATTGTAGTAAATATTATAATTTTCTGCTGTTACGTAGCCTATATGAGGAGTTAATAGTGCATTAGGTAAAAATCTCAATTTATTATTTTCTGGAAGTGGCTCCTTTTCAAATACATCAATACCAGCACCGGCAATTTCATTAGTTGATAAAGCAATTATTAAATCATCTTCATTTACAATCGGACCACGAGAGGTGTTGATCAAAAACGATGTTTTTTTCATTTTATCTAATTCTTTTATAGTAATACAATTTTTATACCTTTCCCCTCCTTGTACATGGATAGATAAAAAATCTGAATTTTTGATTAAATCTTCTTTTGAACAAGGAAGAACATCAAGTTGTTTACATATATCTAAATTTAAATTCTCACTCCATGCCATAACTTGCATTCCAAAAGCTTTACCAATCTTTGCGACTTGTGATCCTACTTTACCTAATCCAACTAATCCTAAAATTTTCCCCTTAAGCTCAACTCCAACTGTAGTTTGCCAGTAACCTTGATACATATTATCAATTTCTTCTCTTAAATTTCTTGCAAGTCCAAGTATTAAGGCCCAGGTTAATTCAGGAGTTGCATTAACATTACTCTCAGTTCCACAAACAATAATCCCCTTTTTTTTTGCTGCACTAAGATCAATCGACTTATTTTTTAAGCCACTTGTAATTATAAATTTTAACTTGCTCAAATTTTCAATTAAATTTTTCGTTATAGGAGTTCTTTCTCTCATAATGAGTAAGGCCTCAATATCAGCTAATTTATCAAGGGCATCTGCTTCATCCTTAAAAGGCTCACTAAAGATTTTGATCTCATACTTTCCTGATAATTTTTCAAGATCAACAAATTGGTGAGATACATTTTGGTAATCATCTAAAATAGCTACTTTAAGCATTTTTAATTTCCTTATTTGATAAAAATAAACCTATTATAATTAAAATTGTTCCAATCAAATGAAAGAGTTGAAATTGTTCATTATAAAAAAATATTGCCATTATTGTACTGAATAAAGGTATTAAAGACAAAAATATTCCGGCTCTATTAGCTCCAATTATAGATACAGCCCCAGCCCAACAATAATAAGATCCTATGCTTGGAAATACTGCGACATAAACTAAAATATAAAAAAGATTACCACTTATCTCAATGATTTTTCCTTGTGCAATATCTAAAATAAATAGTGGCAAAAGAAAAATCAATCCAAATGAACAAATTATATGAACAAGAGTAAGTAAAGAAATTTTAAAAGTTCTTTTTTTCAAATACGCTGAATATATTCCCCAAGCAACTATTGCCCCAATCATAAATAAATCTCCTTTATTAAAATTTAAGGTAAGCAAAATATTAAGATCAAGTCTAGTAATAATGGCTAAGATTCCAAACACTGAGATTAATAATCCAGATATTTGATAAATATTTGTTCTCTCAATTTTTAATAAAAAACAAACTAAAATTATTGTTACAGGTATTGCGGTATTAAAAAGAGATGCATTGATCACCTGAGTATAATTTAAAGCATTATAAGTAAATGATGTGAATACACACACACTAGTAGCGCCTAGAATAATAAATAATGATGAATTTCTTATAATTTGATTCTTTAATTTTAAAATCTCTTTATAGGTGAAAGGAATTAATATTATCCATACTAGGCACCACCTTAAAAACGCAAGTGAGTTTGGAGGTATATTTTCTAAGTAAGCAAACTTCCCTAAAGTAAAGTTTCCTGCCCAAAATAATGTAGCAAATACCAGCATTAAATATGCTTTGGTATTTTGCATAAATTAATTGAATCTAGACGAGCTATAAGGGGCTAAATTTAGATTGGTATTTTCTTTAGCTATCATTCCTGAAACAATTTTTCCAGATATTGGACCCAATGTCCATCCTAAATGATGATGGCCAAAACAATAAAATACATTTTTATGATTTTTTGAAGGACCCATAACTGGTAAAAAATCAGGTAATGTTGGTCTAAACCCTAACCATTCATCCTCATGGTCAGGTAAATCTCCTAACATATACTTTGCATTATTAATTAAATTTTTTATACGAGATTTAGAAGGAGGATTTTTCAAACCTCCAAACTCTACTGTTCCTACAACTCTCAATCCCTGTTCCATTGGAGTTATGCCAAAACCCCTATTAGAAAAAATAACTGGTCTTTGTAAAAGATGATCGCAGTTTTTAAAATGAACATGATATCCACGTTCAGTATCAAGTGGTATTTTTTCATCTAGATTATCAGTTAATTTTTTTGAAAAAGCTCCACAGGCTATTACCACTCTATCAAAACAGAATTTTTCTGCGTCGGACTTTAAAATTGGTTTTTGATCCTTAAATTCGATGCTGTTAATATTTATTTTTTTAAATTTTCCTCCTTTTTTTAGAAATAAATCAAAAAGTTTTAAAAGTATTTTTTTTGGATTTCTTGCGTGTCTGGCATATGGATAATAAACCCCAGCATGATAAAAAGGTTTTAAACTTGGTTCTAAATCATGAATTTCTTTTTTATTTACAAGTTGTTGTTGAACACCTAACTCATTTCTCACATTAATTTCTAATTCCCTACTTTTTAAATTTTTATCATTCCAAACATATAAAATTCCTTTTTTTCTCAACTAATCCATCAATATTAACTTCACCAAATAATTCATCATAAGCTGGTAAAGCTAAATCTAAAATCTGATGCATATTTTTTGCAGTATGCATCATCCTATATTTTGATGTGTTAAAAATAAATTTCATAAACCAAGGAATCATTTTTGGAACATAATTCCATTTTAGAGCAAGAGGTCCTGCTGAACTCATTAGCATAGATGGCACATCTAATAGTATGTCAGATCGATTCAAAGACAGTGATGCATAGGGTGAAAAGTGACCAGCATTTCCATATGATGCTACTGGACTTCCTGGATTTTCTTTATCAAAAATAGTTACTTTAAATCCTTTCTTTTGTAAAAATAAAGAATTAGAGATTCCTTGTATACCAGCCCCAATTATACCAACGCTTAGATTGTTATCCATATTTTGACTATATAATAATATTTTAATTTAGATGAAGCGACAAATTATACTTAGGCAATAGATTGTTCACTGTGTGTCTTGGCGCTCATTACAATTCCAAAACCTATCATCGTTGCTAACATTGATGAGCCACCATATGACATTATCGGTAATGGAGATCCTACAATTGGAAGTAAACCAAGAACCATGCTCATATTTATAACTATATAAATAAATATTGATGTTCCAAAACTGTAACAGAATAATTTTGCAAAATAACTTCTTGCAAGAGCACCAATTCTGATTATTCGATAGATAATTATTGCATAGATTAAAAGTAATATTATAGAGCCAACGAATCCAAATTCTTCTGAGAATAAAGTAAATATAAAATCTGTATGTTTTTCAGGCAGAAACTCTAAGTAACTTTGTGTTCCTTTAAGAAAGCCTTTTCCAGTAATACCACCTGATCCAACAGCTATTTTTGATTGTATTATTTGATAACCAGCCCCTAAAGGGTCTCTATCTGGGTTAAGAAAAGTTAATACTCTAAGTTTTTGATAAGGTTTTAGAAAAGAAATAATAATCGGCAGTGAAATTATTGATAATAAACAAGAATAAAAAAAATATTTATGATTTAATCCAGCAAACCATAAAACAACAATACCACTAATCGCGATAAGTAATGAGGTGCCTAAATCTGGTTGTATTATCACCAGACTCATTGGAACGAATATGATTATTAAAGAAAAACAAAGACTATAAAAAGAGTTAACATGTTGCGCTTTCATTCGATGAAAATATTTCGCTAGACATAAAATAATAAAAATTTTCATCAATTCAGATGGCTGAATATTTAAAAAATATAAATCAATCCATCTTTTAGATCCTGATGCAGTAATACCAAAATTTATAGTCCAAATTAACATTCCTAAAATTACTGCATAAGATAAATAACCAAGAGAGAACCAAAATTTTATGTTTATAAATGAAATCACAAGCATCATTGAAAAGAAAACAACAAATTTTATGAAGTGACTTCTTGTATGAAATAAAACTTCACCCCCGTCAGTAGAATACATTGTTGCAAGACTAATAAATCCAAGAATTAGAAGACATGATAAAAGGATATAATCTAAATTTCCAAATTTTTGTAAAAAACCATTTTTGTTATTAAATCTTCTGTATTGGTACATTAGATATCCAAATATTTTTTGTTGTCGTAATTTTTTCTTATTTCATGTCTATCAACAATCATTTTAAATAATTCTTTAGCTAATGGAGCCGCAACAGTTCCACCAGAACCACCATGTTCTATAATAATGCTTAACGCATACCTTGGACTTTTATAGGGGCCAAATGCTACATATAAAGCATGATCTCTCTCTTCATAAGGAATTTGAAATGTTTTAAGATCTAACTCACGATCTAGTTCAGTTATTTTCTTGACCTGTGAAGTTCCAGTTTTTCCAGCAAATCGATATTTAGGATCATCCAAACGAGATCTGTAAGAAGTTCCTCTCACTTCATTTGTAGAACTAAACATGGCATCTTGAACAATCTTAATATTTCGAGACTTTTTATATAATGGGGTAAATTTATCTGTATATTGGTTGTCATCATTTGCTACTATTTTAGGATAAATTTTATATCCACCATTGGCTATTTGTGCCGTCATCAAGCATAATTGAATTGGAGTTGTTTGAATAAATCCTTGGCCAATACCAGTAATTATTGTTTCACCAAGCACCCAATTTCTTCCTAATGCATTTTTTTTCCATTCTGTATTAGGAACCAAACCCTTTTTTTCATTATCGAATATATCTTTAAAAACTTTCTGTCCTAATCCAAATTTTTTTGCTGTAACACTTAATCGATCTACACCTAATCGCCTTGCGACTTCATAAAAATATGTATCACAAGATTGTTTCATCGCTTCTCTTAAATTTACAAATCCGTGTCCTTCTTTTTTCCAACAATGATAAGTTTCACCGTACAATTCAAGTGGATTTTCGTGTCCTTTGCACTGAACTGTAAAATCTGGACTAATAATTTCATTTTCTAAAGCTGACAAGGCAACTATAGGTTTTATAGTTGATCCTGGAGAATAATTTCCTGATAATGATTTATTAACCAAAGGTTTCATTGGATTATTTCTTATTAGTTGCCACTCATCTTGACTTATTCCAAAGACGAAAGAATTAGGATCAAAAGATGGAGATGAATGCATTGCAATTATTGCACCTGTATAAATATCCATTACGCATATAGATCCGGCTTTTTCTTTTAGTAATTTATTAGTTAATTTTTGAATTTTTGTATCTATTGTAAGTTTGATTGTTTCTCCTTTATCTCCTTTTTGAAATGCTAATTGACTAATCCTTCTCCCATAAGCATTAACTTCGTATCGCTCTACAGAATTTGATCCTATTAATTTTTTCTCAAATGATCTCTCTAAACCTGTTTTTCCAACTTTTAACCCTGGTACAAATTTTTCTTTTATATTTTTATTTGTTAAAAGGTCATTTTCATTTGCTTGACTGACATAGCCTAGAATATGAGTAAAATTTTCTTTATATGGATAATCTCTTGATATTGAAATAACTGGTTTAACTCCATTAAGATCATAAAGATGATTATTTATTTTTGAAAATTTTTCCCAACTTAAATTATCTGCTACAATTAATGTTTCCCAAGGTTTTATTTCATTTTTTTTTTTTATAATTTTTTTAAATTGTTTTTCGTTCAATTCTAACAATTCTTTCACACGATAAATTACGTATCTAAAATCCTCTACTTCTTCTGGAATAATATGAAGTTGATAGGCCTCAAAGTTACCAGCAATCGTGTTGCCAAAATAGTCTTGAAATTCACCTCTAATAGGTGGCAATTTCCATTCTCGAATTCTATTTTTATCGGATAGCGTTAAGTATTTTTTATTCTCTTTAACTTGTAAAAAAAATAACCTACTAACTATTCCACCCAAAATAATAATTTTAGCTGCTGCAAGAATAAACATTCTTCGATTTAATGAATTTAATTTAGTTGCACTATCACTTATATTAGTCATCTAAACTCTTTAAATACCTCTTAAAAAAAATTGAAAATATTATGTAAAATAAGAATGTAAAAAAATTATTAACTATGAAAAGTGTAATATCCAATTCGTATGAAAAAAATAAAAATAAAATTGAAAAATTGATTGAATTTATGAAACTTATGATAAACAAAAAATAGAACCAATCTTTAATTAAATTTGGACTAATTGTTATGTTTCTTAGGTAAGTAGCAAATATACAAATTAAGATATATGATAAAGAACTTATGCCTAAGGGTAAACCAACAACAGTATCATTGAATAACCCTGCTAAAAAAACTAATAAATAATCAAATCGCTGGTATGCTTTTAAAGCAAAATAAAAAATTAATATAAAAGGAAAATTAAATGAAAAGTATTCAATGTTTAAATAATTAAAATCAAATTCATTAAATACAGAAATAAATAAAGCAAGAATTGGTAACCAAGTATATACTTTATAAAATAAATTTTTCTTTTGAAATCTAGTCACTTATCTTTCCTTTTCGCATTATACATTCTTTATATTCTGGAGTACCTACTTTAAAACCAGTGCTAAAGAGTTTTTTTGATTGACACTTTGAACTATAGATTAAATTTAATCTTAAAAATTCTAGCTCTTCCTGATCTAAATTATGCTGTTGAATAACATTTTTTTGAAAATCATTTTCTGCTTTTAATATCTCAATTTGTTTAATTAATTCGTTACTCAAAGTATTTAATTCTTGATTTTCCTCTAGAAATTTAGTGTTACTATCCTTTAAAATTTGTAATTCATCACTTATTAAATCTAATTTTATTTGCTCAGTATTTGAAGAGACTTTAATCTGATTATTTTGCTCAGTTTCAAGAGGTGTTGAAATTAACTCATCAATCTCCGCAAAAACATACTTCAATTGTGTAAAATCACTATAAAAATTGATCAAAATTTTTTTATTTTCATCTTTTAAATCAACCGTTCCAACAGGAATTCCACTTTTGAAAATTGAGCCAGTGCCTGATGTGTAAGCAATTCCTTTATCTTCAATTTTGTTTATAAGATCGTTTTTGATATATTTAATTTCACCTTTTTTATCTCCATTACCAATAACAATTGCTTGAACATTTCCAGGTGTGATAGAAACAGGGATATTTGAATTTAAATCAGTTAATAATAATACTCTTGAATTTGTATAATTTACTTCTATGACCCGTCCCACAAGATAGCTTCGATCATAAATATTTGTCCCTATCTTTAATTTTTCCTTGCTTCCTTTATTAATTATAATTGATCTTAAAAAAGGACTTTCATGATCAACAATTACTTTTGCTAAAATCTTATTTGATGTAACAGTATAACCATCAATAAGGCTTTTGAGTTCATCATTTTCGCTTTTAATTATTTCAGTTGAAATATTTTCAGATTTTAATTGATCTAATTCTTCTTTTGTTATTTTATACTCTTTATAAAAATTGGCGTATTCAATTAAATTTAAATAGGAAGATTTGATAAAATTTTCTGGTATTGAAATTATAAAAGAAGACCTGTAAACAATTTCTTTTATAACTGATTTCGTCACAGTTATTGCTTTGAGATTTAAACTAGATAAACTAATTATAAAAATCGAAAAAAAAACTAAAGTTAATAATGAAAATTTCTGTTTAGTGCTTTTTTTTAAAAAAGCAGATCTTATTGCTATTATAAAATCATCTCTGCTTTCAGCCATCTTTCTTAATATTCAGTGAGCATCGTAGAGAATGTTTGTTCTTGATCTAGTGCTTTACCAGTTCCAATAGCAACACATGATAATGGGTCTTCTGCAATGTGCACTGGTAATCCTGTTTCTTTAGAAAATCTTCTATCTATATTTTTTAATAAAGCTCCACCTCCTGTCAAAGTTAAACCCATATCAACAAGGTCCGCAGATAGTTCAGGTGGTGTAGCTTCAAGAGCATCTTTAATACCATTGACCATGTCTCTTAAAATGCCATCTAAAGCCTCAGCAGTGTCCTCTTCTGTTATATTCACTTCTTTTGGAGTTCCAGATCTTAAGTCTCTACCTTTAACAGCATAAGTATTATTATTTGATGGAATTGCAGTACCAACTTCTTTTTTAATTTTTTCAGCAGTGCTGTCACCTATCATTAGGTTATATTCTTTTCTCATATAGTTAACTAAAGCTCCATCCATAGCATCTCCAGCAACTCTTAAAGATTTCGAATATACTAAACCTCCCAATGACATAACAGCAATTTCACTTGTTCCACCTCCGACATCAACAACCATTGATCCTGTCGCTTCTGATATGGGTAAACCTGCACCAATCGCTGCAGCTATAGGTTCCTCAATTAATTGAACTCTTCTGGCACCTGCAGCGAGAGCACTATCTTGAATTGCTTTTCTTTCAACTGGAGTAGAACCTGTTGGTACACAAATTAATATTCTTGGATTCGCAAACGTTCTACCTTTATGAACTTTTTTAATGAAATGCTTGATCATTTCCTCTGTCACTATAAAATCAGCAATTACTCCGTCTCTTAAAGGTCGAATTGCACTAATATTTCCTGGTGTTCTTCCTAACATCGTTTTTGCCTCATCTCCTACAGCTAAAACTTGTTTTTTTCCAGTTTGCTCTACAATTGCCACAACAGACGGTTCATTTAAAACTACACCTTGACCCTTAACTACAACTAATGTGTTTGCAGTTCCAAGATCAATAGCCATGTCTTGGCTCCATATTTTTTTTACACTATCAAATAAACCCATTATATACTCTCCTTCAATTTTTTTGGTTCGATATTTTTATACAGTGATTTTTTTTCTCTCTTAATAAGCATTTTATTTAAAGCATTTAAGTATGCATTTGCTGATGCTACTAAAGTATCAGTATCAGCTGACTGACCCACTGTAGTTCTGTCATTTTCCTCTATCTTTACACTTACTGTAGCTTGCGCATCAGTTCCTTCTGTGACTGCATGAACTTGGTAAAGAGATAGTTTTACATCATGAGGATATAGTTCTTTTATACATTTGAAAATTGCATCAACTGGACCATCACCAGTTTGAGAAGTATTTTTTACTTCTCCAAAAACATCTAGTGTCATGTCTGCTCTTTGTGGTTCACCCGTTCCAGCAAATACTTTTAACGATTTTAAGTTTATTGCATTTATCTTATTATCAATAATTAAACTATCATCAACTAATGCAACAATATCTTCATCATAGATATGTTTTTTTTTATCAGCTAAAATTTTAAACTTACCAAAAGCTGCTTGCACAACATCATCGGTTACATCGGCATATCCCAAATCACTCAATTTATCTTTAAAGGCATGACGTCCGGAATGTTTTCCCATCACTAAAGATGTTTTTTTGACACCTACACTTTCTGGTGTCATTATTTCATATGTCTCTCTATTTTTAAGCATTCCATCTTGATGTATTCCAGATTCATGAGCGAAAGCATTTTTTCCAACAATAGCTTTATTAAATTGAACAGGAAAACCTGTGGCATTAGATACAATTTTGGATGCTTTACTAATTAATTCGGTCTTAATTCCCGTTTCGTATGGCAATAAATCATCTCGCGTTTTGATTGCCATTACAATTTCTTCAAGTGCTGCGTTACCAGCTCTCTCACCAATTCCATTAATAGTACACTCAATTTGTCTTACTCCTGCTGACAAACCTGACAACGCGTTAGCAACTGCTAGTCCTAAATCATTGTGACAGTGTGCAGAAATTATAGCTTTATCAATATTTGGTACGTTATTTTTTATCGATGTGATAGTTTTTGCAAATTCTTCTGGTATAGAATATCCAACAGTGTCAGGAATATTGATTGTTGTTGCACCACATTTGATTGCAAGTTCTATTGTTTTATACATAAATTCCAAATTTGTTCTCGTGCCATCCTCACATGACCACTCAACATCATCTGTAAATTTTTTAGCATAAGTAACACTTTCTTTTATAGCCTCTAAAACTTGCTCATCTGTCATATTAAGTTTGTGTTTCATGTGAACTGGGCTTGTTGAAATAAAGGTATGGATACGAAATCTCTTTGCAAATTTAAGTGACTCGTGACAAGCATCTATATCTTTTTTAGTTGCTCTCGCTAAACCACAAGGGATTGAATTTTTTAAACTTTTACTTATTGCGCTTACTGCTTCAAAATCACCAGGTGATGATATTGGAAAACCTGCCTCAATTATATCAATTCCCATTTCATCAAATACCCTAGATATTTGAATTTTTTCCTCTACACTCATAGAAGCACCTGGTGACTGCTCACCATCTCTCATGGTTGTATCGAAAATAAATATTCTATCTTTGTCAGGCATATAAATACTTTTAATGTTAGAAATATACAACCTATCGTTTAGATTGCAAAATAAAATAGTAATTTTAGCCCAAATTGGATCTATATTTTACTTCTTATCGCTATCAACTAATTTCTTCTTACCAATCCATGGCATCATTGCTCTTAGTTTTGTACCAACTGTTTCGATTGAGTGTTTAGCTAAATCCTCTCTAGTCTTGAGAAAATTCCTCTGTCCATTTTTGCACTCATTCATCCATTGTTTGGTAAATTTTCCGGATTGAATGTCATCTAAAACCTCTTTCATTCTTTTCTTTGTTTCATCCTTATTAATTATCCTAGGTCCAGAAACATACTCGCCATACTCAGCAGTATTAGAAATTGAGTAATTCATATTTGCAATTCCACCTTCATAGATAAGATCTACAATTAACTTTACCTCGTGCAAACACTCAAAATATGCCATCTCTGGTTCGTATCCTGCCTCAACTAAAGTCTCGTATCCATTTTTAATTAATTCAACAAGACCTCCACAAAGAACTGTTTGTTCTCCAAATAAATCTGTTTCACACTCATCTTTAAAAGTTGTTTCAATAATTCCTGATCTTCCACCCCCGATAGCTGAGGCATATGATAAAGCTAAGTCTCTTGCTTTACCTGTCCCGTTTTGGTGAACTGCCATAAGACATGGTACGCCACCACCTTTTTCAAATTCACTTCTAACAAGATGTCCAGGTCCTTTAGGAGCAACCATAAATACATCTAAATCTTTTCTTGCTCTAATTAAATCGTAATGAATATTTAAACCGTGAGCAAAAGCTAAGCTAGTGCCCTCTTTTATTCTTTGTTCAATATGATTTTTATATATAGTTGCCTGAAGTTCATCAGGAGTTAATATCATGCAAACATCAGCCCACTCAGCAGCATCTGATAAATTCATAACTTTCAAACCTTTTGACTCAGCTTTTACTTTACTTGCTGAACCATCTCTTAAAGCAACGACAACTTCTTTAACCCCACTGTCTTTCAAATTAAGAGCATGGGCGTGCCCTTGACTTCCATAACCAAAAATAGCAACTTTTTTATCTTTAATTAAGTTCACATCAGCATCTTTTTCATAAAACATTTTCATTTTTTTTCTCCTTTACAAAATTATTTGAATGTCTCAGCACCTCTGGTCATAGCAATTGCCCCAGTTCTTGAAGTGCTTGTAAGACCATAGGGTTTTAATTTTTTACTCATTTTATCAATTTCTCTTCTTAAGGCGGTTATCTGCACTACAATTGATTTACTAGTTTTATCTAAAATCACTGGATTAAATTTTTTACACTCTTTTAGACATTTTTCTATCTTTTTTTTCTGAGCAACAATTTTAAATAACGCCATCTCTTTGAATATAACTTTTTTATCCTCTCTCTTAAAATCTGCAACTTTATGTACCGGGACTAGTTTTTTTAATTGAAGTTTAATTTGATCAATCACTTGTGGTGTTCCTGTAGTTACAATTGTTATTCTTGAAATATTTTTCGTTGCATCAACTTCAGCGACTGCTAATGACTCTATGTTGTAACCTCTTCCAGAAAATAATCCAACTACTCTCGCCAATACACCAGACTCATTATCAACCCAAACAACGAATATATGAGTATCTAGCTTACCTTTTTTAGTTGGTATACTATATGCTGATTTTGGAGATGACATTAAACTAATGTTTTCCCTTTACCAGAAATCTTATTTTCCTCTTTATCATTAGGGCCTAAAATCATCTGATTATGAGGTTTACCAGATGGTATCATTGGAAAACAATTTTCATTAGGATCCACATGACAATCAAATATTACTGGGCCATTATAATCGATCATCTCTTTAATTTTATCATCTAATTCATTAGGGTTATTGGCTTTGATACCCTTACATCCATAAGCCTCTGCTAATTTTACAAAATCAGGTAAAGCTTCAGTGTAACTCTCTGAATAGTTTTTTTCATGTAGAAGTTCTTGCCATTGCCGAACCATACCCATGTACTGATTATTCAAAATGAATATCTTTATAGGCAAATTGTACTGAACTGCTGTAGACATTTCTTGCATTGTCATTAATACGGATGCTTCACCTGCAATATCGATCACAAGTTTATCTGGATGAGCAATTTGAACACCTACTGCTGCAGGAAGTCCATATCCCATAGTTCCAAGACCTCCTGATGTCATCCATCTATTAGGTTTATTAAATTTGTAATGTTGGGCAGCCCACATTTGATGTTGACCAACCTCAGTTGTAATAAATGTGTCTTGATTTTTTGTTAATTCATATAATCTTTTTACAGCATGCTGAGGCTTAATATCTTTATCACTATTAATAAAACCTAAAGAGTCTTTTGTTCTCCATTTTTGGATTTGTTCCCACCATTTTGAAATTCTTTGTTTATTCGAATCTTTTAATCCATTTTGTTTTTTATTTATTTTCTTGATAGCTGATTTTACTACTTCATTAACATCTCCAACAATTGCAAGATCTACTTTTATAATTTTATTTATTGATGATGGATCAATATCAATGTGAACCTTTTTTGATTTCGGAGAAAACTCATCGATCTTACCCGTTATTCTATCATCAAATCTTGCGCCGATGTTTATTAACAAATCACAATCATGCATTGCATTATTAGCTTCGTAAGTACCATGCATACCTAACATGCCAATAAATTGGTTATCATCTCCAGGAAATGCACCTAAACCTTGTAGAGTTGACGTAATTGGGAATCCAATTAATCTTACAAATTCTTTTAAAGTTTCACTTGCCTGTGGGCCTGAATTTATTACTCCACCCCCTGTGTAAACAACTGGTTTTTTTGCTTTTAAAATCAAATCAATTAGTTCGTTAATTTCATTATCAGAAAATTTATTATGTATTTTTCCATTTAATTTTTTTTCTTTTTTAAGTTTTGTATAGTTAGTTTTTGCAAATTGGATATCTTTAGGAATATCAATTAATACAGGTCCAGGTCTTCCAGTTTTTGCAACTTTAAAAGCCTCATGTATGACTTTTGGTAATTCTTTAATATCTTTAACGAGCCAATTGTGTTTTGTGCATGGTCTGGTGATTCCTGTTGTGTCACATTCTTGAAAAGCATCAGTGCCTATTAAATGAGTAGGTACTTGTCCAGAAATACAAACTAAAGGTACTGAATCCATGTAAGCATCAGTTAATGCTGTAACAACATTAGTAGCACCTGGTCCAGATGTTACTAAAACTACTCCAGGTTTGCCTGATGATCTTGCGTAACCCTCTGCAGCATGACCTGCACCTTGCTCATGTCTAACAAGTATATGCTTTATTGATGAATGATTTTTAAGTTCATCATAAATTGGTAGAACTGCTCCACCTGGATAACCAAAAATATATTCAACTTCTTGATCTTCAAGACATTTAAATACAATTTCTGCACCAGTATATAATTTAGACATTCAAGCAATCTAGCTGAAGTTGTGCTAATTGGTCAAGACTAACTAGAGAATATCTAAATTTTTTTTAAAAGCTTTTCTAAACCAGCTGGATTAACTTTATTCCAATCTTTCATATGTCCTCGAGCCCAGGTGCTCTGTCTTTTGGCATATTGCCTAGTCTTTATTGATATTTTATCGATTAATTGTTCTGTTTGGATTTTTTTTTGAAGATATTGCTTAATCTCACTAATTCCAATTGCTTTACTCAGGCTTTTATTTTTTGGAACTCTCAATTTTATGAATTTTTTAACCTCTGAAATTGCACCTGTTTTAATCATGTATTTAGATCTCTTATTTATTCTTTCAATTAAATCTTTCCTCGGAAAATCAATACAAATTTTATAAAAGTCATTATGATCATAATCTGACTTAGTGTTTTTGAACCAACTAATCATTGATCTTTTTGTAAATGATTTAATTTCATATGCTCTTAAAGATCTTTGAACATCTAAAGAATTAATTCGATCTTTAATCAAAGGATCTATCTCTATCAACTTAAGAAAAAAATTTTTTTGTCCAATTCTTTTATGTAAATTTCTTACTCTTTTTCTAAAATTGGTAGGAATTTTTGGAATATTTACTAAGCCATCAGTCAAGGCTTTAAAATATAGACCAGTGCCTCCTACTAATATTGGTGTTTTTTTGATTTTTCGACATTGCGAAATTTTATGTTTTACTAATCTAAGCCAATCTCCTGTTGAAAAATTTTTTTTTGCATTTTGAAACCCATATAAATGATGTTTGATGTTTTGATAATCTTTTTTAAAAGGTCTTACTGTCAAAATCTTTAATTCTTTATAAACTTGCATGCTATCGGCATTTATAATCTGACCTGAAACTTTTTTTGCTAATTTAATTGCAAACTTTGATTTTCCAGATGCAGTAGGTCCATAAATTAAAATAATTTTGGATTTAAAATCCATAAACTAATCTAATTTAATACCTATATATCTTTTTTGATTTTGGCTATTGTAGATCACAAGTAAAATGGTCTTCTGGTTACTATTTAAAACTTGTTTAAGTGTTTGATTTAAATCTTCAACATTTCTTATTTTTTTCTTTTGAGCCTCTAGAATAATGCTATTCACCTCAATTGAACCAGTTAAAGGACTATTTTTTTCAATACTAGTAATCACTAAACCATTGGTTTGGTTTGGTAAATTTCTTGTTTTAATATCTTTATCGGAGAGTTTTCTTACTTTTATTTTAAGATTCTCAATTAGAAATTCTTTGGGTAATTCCTCTTTTTTTTCTGAAATTTTAAAATCTTCTGATGTCTCTAGTCTTCCAAGTGTGATTGTTTTTGTAATTTCTTTTTTATTTCTCCAGATTTTAACTTTTACTTTTTTTCCAACCTCAGTTCTTGCAACTATCATTGGAAGTTCTTTCATTTGATCTATTTTTTCACCGTTGAATTCTAAAATAATATCTCCACTTTTTACCCCAGCTTTTTCTGATGGACTATTTGGTGCAACACTTGCTACTAGAGCTCCTCTTGGTTCGTCTAACTTTTCAACCTCTGCAATTTCTTTTGTTACATCTTGAATTCTTACTCCAAGCCATCCTCTTTTTGTTTCCCCAAATTCAATTAATTGATCAATTACAATCTTCGCACTATTCGATGGTATTGAAAAACCTATTCCAACATTTCCGCTTCTACCTAGAATAGCAGTATTAATTCCAATCACATTACCATTCATATCGAATAACGGACCACCCGAGTTCCCGGAGTTAATGGACGCGTCAGTTTGAATATAATCTTCATATCTTGATAGTCCAATTGATCGATTTCGTGCAGAAATTATTCCAGAAGTAACTGTCCCACCTAAACCAAATGGATTTCCAATAGCTATAACCCAATCACCTATTCTTGCCTTATCTGAGTCACCAAATCTAACAGGTAAAAACTTTTCTTTTGATTCAATTTTTAAAACTGCAATATCAGAAAGGGGATCTGCTCCAATAACTTTAGCCTTAAATTTTTTTTCTCCATTAACTTGAACCACAATATCTTCTGCTCCCTCAATTACGTGGTTGTTTGTTACTAATATTCCCTTTTCATCAATAATAAATCCTGAACCAAGTGCTGAAGATTGTCTTTCTTGCGGTGTTCCAAATTCTTTAAACATATCGCCAAATGGTGATCCTGGTGGAAATTGAAAATTGGGAAATGGATTACTTCTTGTCACTACTGTTTGAGTTGTTGAAATATTCACCACTGAAGGCATTAATTTTTTAGCTAAATCTGCGAACGAATTAGGTATATTTTGAGAATTTGATGTTGATGAAAAATTAAATACCAATAATAAAGATAGAAATATTACTTTTATTTTCATCATTTTAAATTTTCGTGTAGTAAATAATTATAAATCCTAATAATGCAAAAACTAATCCACCAGTTCTTAATTGGCTGTCCTTGATAAGCTCTAACTTTCTAAGCATATTCTTCATTTTTGATGGAAATAAGGCATACAAAATTCCCTCGACAAATAAGAAGAGACCAAAAGCAATGATCAATTCCTTCATGAATAGTTACTCAGCTTGCGGTTTTATATTCCCGAAAAATTTAAAGAATTCACTATCTGGGGAAAGAATAAGAGATGTTTCGCCTCCAATTAATGCTTTTTCATAAGCTTGCATCGCTCTATAGAATGCAAAAAACTCTGGATCTTGTCCAAAGGCACCAGCAAAGATATTATTTCTTTTGCCATCTCCTTCACCTTTCATTATCTCTGATTTTTTTTGAGCCTCGGCTAATATTACAGTCACTTCTTTATCGGCTGTTGATGTTATAGTAACTGCCATCTCTGCACCCCTCGCTCTAAATTCTTTTGCTTCTCTCTCCCTTTCAGTTTGCATTCTTCTAAAGATTGCATCACTGTTTGCTTGTGGAAGGTCTGCTCTTTTAATTCTGACATCGTTAATTTTAATACCAAAATTTTCTGCTTCATTATTCACACCCTCTTGAATAAGAGCCATCTGCTTAGTTCTATCCTCTGATAATAGCGTTTGTAACTCTTGCTGACCTAAAACATTTCTAATTCTTGAATTTATAATTGTTGCTAATCTTGATCTTGCAACTCTTTCATTTCCAACTGAAATGTAAAACTTTAAGGGATCAATAATTTGGAATCTTGCAAAAGCGTCAACTATAAGTCTTTTTTGATCAGAGGCTATAACTTCTTCCGGCGGAGTATCTAAATTTAAAATTCTTTTATCTAAAAATACAACATTTTGAATGAAAGGTATCTTAAAATTTAAACCAGGTTTTGAAATTATTCTTTTAGGATCACCAAATTGTAAAACAATCGCTTGATTAACCTCTTTAACTATAAAAATTGAAAAGAAAGCGACTACCGA
>CABZBT010000002.1 GCA_902524045.1 uncultured Pelagibacteraceae bacterium
CTATTTTGAGACTCCTCTTTTAATTTGAGTTCTTTTTCTTTAGCTCTTAATTCTTTACTTATAAGTATTAATTCTTCATCTTTTTTGACTAATCTTACAGCTTCTAATTTTTGTGCATCCTCTTTAATTTTAATTTCTTTTTCTTTTAATCTAATTTCCTCTTTGACAAGTTTCTCTTCCCATATTTTAAGTTCCTTTCTCTCTTTAATAATTTGATTCTTCTCTTTTAATTTCTCTAACTTGATGGCTTTAATTTTATTTATTTCTTTATTTTTTTGGTAGGTAGAAAAGGCTTTACTCAAAAAAGATTTTGGAGCTAAATTAGTAATTTTTACTAGACCATTATTTTTTTTTAAATTTTTTTTTTTAATTTTTTTTTTAGTCATTTTTTACAACTTATATCAAAACAAATAATTGATACATTTTCAATAATTCAGTTTTAGAATAAGACAATTAGTGTTTATTTTGAGTTTCAACCTATAAGTGATAAATTACAGCTAAAGCTCATAAAATTGATAATTTTTTTGCATTAAGCAAATGTAAATATTATTACAGTTAATTGAAAAAATTTAAAAAATTAATAATTGCCTGTGATGGAGAGTCTGCAAGCGGTAAAAGCACTGCGGCAAGACTTATTTCTAGAAGATACAAATTAATACTGATAAATTCAGGGTTATTATATAGATATGCAAGTAAATTAATCATTAAAAACAAACCAAAAGATAACAGTAGTTTTTTAAAGAAAAAATTTAGTAAAATTTCATATAATAGAATAGCTAGATTAAATTTACACTCAGAACAAATTAGTAATCACGTTGCAGTTTTATCTAGAGATAAAAATATTAGAAAAATAATAAACGATTTTCAAAAAAAATTGATCAGGAAGAATAAAAAAATTTGTGTGGAAGGTAGGGACATAGCAAGTAAAATATTAGCAAAACGACCTAAATATGATTTAGCATTCTATTTTAAGTGTAATATTAAAGTTGCAAGTTATAGAAGATGGTTAGATATTAAAAAAAAAATTTCTTTAAAAGGTGTAAGAAAATCACTAAGTAAAAGAACTTCAATGGACAAAAAAAGAGAAAATAGCCCACTGATCAAAGTAAAAGATGCGATTTTGATAAGAACAGATAAATTAAATAAAAAACAAGTTTTGAATAAAATGTCTAAATATATAGACAAACTTAATTAAAAACCTTTATTTAATCCTTTGTTGGTTCCTCTATTGGTGCGGTTGAAGGGTTAAGTTCGATGCCAGCTGGTGTAATTGTTTGGGGCATAGCAACAAATTGAGAATCAGGATTATCTCTTGTTTGTCTGACTTTCATTCTATAAATTCCAAAAACTCCTATTAAAGAATGGAAGAAAAATAAAAAAACAAAAAAACCATTAGGGCCAACTAAGTCCATAAATAAAGAGCATAAAAAGGGACCACTTATAGCACCTAAACCAAATGTGAATTGCAGTCCTGCTCCAGCAGCAACAAATTTATCTTTAGTAATATAATCATTTGTATGAGCAAGAATTAACGAAAACATTGGTAAACTACAAAAAGAAAATAAAATAAAAAAAATATAAAACCATTTTTTGCTTGATGCTAAACCTTCAGGTAAATACATTTGCCCGCTAACTAATATGGTTAAAATTGAAAAAAATGCAGCACCAAAAGTTGAAATAATTATTACTTTTCTTCTATCATAATAATCAGAAGCTTTCCCGACAGGAAATTGAGCAACTGCTCCAGAAATCGCTAATAAAAATGTAACAACTGAAATCTCAAAAATAGTAAAATTCATTGAAGTTGCATAAACTGCTAGTAAAGTAAATAAAGCTGATTGGATTGTCCCATAAAAAAAAGAACTTACTATTCCAAATGGGGACGCTTTATAAAGTTCATTAAAGGTCATAGCGTTAATTTTTTTAAAAGTTGGTGGTTTTTTTTTAGTTAACAAAATAGGTATTAATGCTGCAGAAGTGATTATAGAAACTAATATGAAAGGTTGAAAATTTTTTGGGGTACTAAAATTTAATAAAAACATTCCAATACCAATTGACCCATAAAGGATGACCATATAAATTGATAAAACACTTCCTCTGTTTTTATTACTAGATCTACTATTAAGCCAACTTTCCGCGACTGTGTACATACAAACCATACTGATCCCAGTTAAGAGCCTTAAAACAAACCATATAAATGGATGAATTAATATCGAGTGAATTAAAATTATGAATGATGCTAAAGATGCAAAAGCTGCAAAAACTCTAACATGACCAACTCTTGAAATAAAATTAGGAATAGTCGCTGCGCCTATAAAATATCCTATGAAATAACCCGACATCAAAAAACCAGTTGCTGTCAAACTAAATTCTTCCTGAACCGCTCTTACACCCAATAATGATCCTTGAAAACCATATGCCATCATTATAAAGCTCATACCTAGGAATAATGCCCAAGAATTCTTTAAAACTTTATACATAAAATCGAGCTAATTATCTGCCCTTTATGAGTAAATCAAGACTTAATTGTGACAGTAATTAAGAATTACTCAATTTCAAAAAAGAGTGAATGGCAATGGTTGCTACTATTACAGTCCCTCCAATTATTGTTTCAATACTTGGCTGTTCTTTTATAATTAACCAAACCCAAATTGGACCTATAATTGTTTCTAGTAAAAAGAAAAGATTTACCTCAGCTGCTGGTATAAATCTAGGAGCAATTGTTACTAAAACAAATGGTATGGCAACACATAATATACACATTAAGGGAACAATGATTAGGTCTTTTTCTATAAGCGCAAAACTCTCTATAAAAAATAAGGCAAAAGTGGCCACAAGAAGTTTCCCTACCACTGCCGCTGGAACTAAATTTTTTGATTTAGCAGATCTAATTGTAATAGCGCCAACAGCAAGACCAATTGCAGTAACGAATCCCAAAATATCACCATAAAAATTACCAATTTTAAGAGAATCAAAGAAAATATATAAAACAGCACCAAACGTAACAATTACTGAGGTCCATGTTTTTTTATCAGAAGTTTCTTTTAGAAAAATTGCACTAAGTATTGCTGATAGCATTGGTGCAGTTGCTATCATTACAAGTGTATTTGCTACATTGGTATTTTGAATTGAGATTACAAAAGTAATGTTTGTAATGCTGAAAGTGAGTATATAAATTATACCATTATAACCACTATTCAGAAGTATTTTAAAAAAATTTAGTTTGTAAATTATTAACATTCCAAAAAAAACAGTTAAAAATGGAATTATTCCTCTATAAAAAACAAGGCCCCAGGTATCAATACTTGAAATTCTGATAAATAAAGAATCTGGTGTAATAAACATTACTGCCACAAAAGCAAGTAATGATCCTTTTTGTTGGTCTGTTAGATCTTTCACGCTTTTAAATCTTTCCAAAAAGTTTTGGCAAGATTTATATTTGAAATATCAAATAAAGTTTTTAAACCAGTAGGAGATGTAACATTAATATCTCCGTTAAGTTTTTGATCAATAAAATCAATCCCAGCAAAATAAATTTGATCTTTTTTCAAATCTTTTGCAATTACGCTGGAAATTTTTTTTTCAAATTTTGTTAATTGAGTATTTTTCGCAATTGCTCCCTTACTCATGTTACTTAGATACGAGCCTTTTCGAGGAACTCTAGATATTGCTCCACATATTTTTCCATTAATTAGAAATACTCTTTTATCGCCCTTGCTTATTTTGGGTAAATATTTTTGACACATTATATAATTATGTTTTTTTATGAAACTTTGAATAAACTTTAACTTAAATTTATGAAGTAAGTGAATATCATTCCCACTAAAACTATTTATAGGTTTTAATATGACATGCTTATTTTCTTTGAAAAAATTTTTTATCTTTTGGATATTTTGTGTAAAAATTGTATTTGGCATAAACCTTTGATATCTAACTGAATAGAGTTTTTCAGAAATATTTCTGATAGAAGAGGGGTTGTTAATGATTTTTACGTTATTTTTAAGTGTCTCAAGAATAAAAGTTGAAGAAATATACTCTAAATTAAAAGGAGGATCTTGTCTTATTAATATATACTTACATTTAATAAGATTTAATTGTTGTTTTTTTAAAATTTTATAAAATTTTTTATTATTATAGTTGAACTTTACAAAAAAACCTTCAGCTATAACACTCGAGTCTATAATTGATAAATTTTTTGGATCATAATAAAAAATTTTATAATTTTTTTTTTGAATTTCATTAGCTAAAAAAACACTTGTATCTGTTTTTGGATTAAGTTTTGAGGGGTGGTTTCCTTGTATGGCAACAATTTTACTTGTCATATAAATCTTTTAAATCTTCATTTTTTGAAAATTTATTAATCATATGATCAGCATTTGTTGTTCTCTTTTCAATAACTTTTTGCAAGTGATATAAAAATAAAGTTTCATTTTTACCACTTTTATTAAGTATGTCTCTACTTTCTAATCCTTTTTTTGAGATTTCTAGTAAAGTTGATGCCCAATAAAAAAGGTCTTTACCCATTAATTGAGTACTAAAACCTTTTTGAGGAGCATCTAGATAAGCATTAATTATCTTATCCTTGTCCCATGAGGAAATTAAATTGTAAACTTCTTCCAAATTTCCGTATAACATTCCAACAAAAAATGCAGGTCCGGCACAAAGACAACCCCAGCCACAAGTATCCATAGATCTTAATTCAATATATTTTTTCAATCTATTTTCAGTAAATATTGTGCTTAAGTGTAAAGATAAATCACTTTCACTTGGAAGACGATTTTCTATTTCATCAATCTTACCATACATAAAATCTTTAAAAGTGTATTTATTACCTGAAATATAATTTTGTTTATTTTGTAAAAATAAAATTGGAAAATTAATTATAAAGTCAGCATATTTTTCGAAATTTAAATTTTCAAAAAATAATTTTGGAAGTCCTCCCCGAGAAGTATTTTGCCATACTTTGGATCTATATGATAAGTAATTACTCTTTTTTTTTTCAACTATTGAGGAATTAGCAAATAGAGCGATAGAGATTGGAACAATTGAATTTACTATTTTAAATTTTTTAAAAAAATCTTCTTCGGAGGAATAATCAATGTTTAATTGAGTTCCACAAGTTCTATACATCATATCTAGACTTAATTCTCCACCTAATGGCATATCCCTGGTCATTAACTTGTATCTTTGTTTAGGATTATTAGGAATTTCATCAAGCTTTGAAATTGGATCAAAACCAGTGCTTACAATATTTATACCAAGTTTTTTTGTTACTTGTTTGAGCTCAAATAAATAATCATAAGACTCTGAGCATGCTTCGTGAATATTATTAAGTTTCTCTCCAGATAATTCAATTTGATTTCCTGGTTCAAGAGTAATATTTTTACCTCCTTTGTTTAATCCAATGATATTTTTACCTTCTTTAATTGGATTCCAACCAAATTCATCTAAAGCAGAAAACATTTCCTTTATTTTTGAGTAATCAATTCTTTTATTGAATTTATCATCAAATAAAAATTTTTCGTGTTCAATACCAATTTTAAAGTTTTTTTTTTCTTTTATTCCTGATTTGAAGTATTCAATTATATATTCTTTTGAAATATTCATTATTAAGATTATAGCCTATAAAATTTTATAAGGAGGAATATGGTTTTCTTGAAAAAATTTTTTTTACAAGGGGTTTAAAGAAATCTAATGGTAATGATTTATAATTTGGGTCAAAAGAGTTTTGATCGTATTTTTCACAAAAATCTACGGTGTCTTGGTAATATCTATGTTTTTTATAATTGTCTCTTTTATTCTTGTTACCTCCCAAATGATGAGCATAGTAATACATTTGAAACTCACCGTGTTTTTCTACAATCCAATGAGTTTTTTCTGATACATATGGTTTAAGCACTGCAGCAGCATATTCTGAATGATTCATTGGAGCTAGTTCGTCACCAATATCATGTAATAGAGCGGCCACAATCATTTCATCACTCTCACCATTTCTATAAGCTCTTGTAGCACTCTGAAGTGAATGTTCTAATCTTGAAACTTGGTATCCTTCTAAAGTCTCAGTAAGTCCAGACATAAATTTTAATATTCTATCTGCTGTTTTACTTGCAAAATCTTTTTCATGTTTATCAAGAAAAAGATAATCCTCTTTGGTTCCATTTTTCATTTCTGTGAAACTTACTTTTTTCATAAATCAATTATTTGATGCAGTGCTAAGTAAAGAAAGTTGTGTTATCTTACTATCTCCTAACTCATCAATAGGTTTTACAGGATAGTCTCCAGTGAAATAATGATCTGTCAACTGTGGATAGCTCTCATTTCTTTTATCAAATCCAATAGCTCTATACATACCGACAACAGATAAAAACTTTAATGATTTAGCACCAATGTATTCACAGATTTCTTCGTTATTTTTATTTGCAGCCAACAATTCCTTTTTTGTTGGTGTATCAACTCCATAGAAATCCGGGTATTTGATCTCGGGGCAAGCAATTCTCACATGAACCTCTTTTGCACCAGCATCATAAAGCATTTTTACTATTTTATGAGATGTCGTTCCTCTAACTAAAGAGTCATCAACAAGAATTATTTTTTTGTTTTCTATTGTTGTTTGATTAGCATTAAGTTTCAACTTAACTCCCAAACTTCTTATTTTTTGACTTGGTTCAATAAAGGTTCTTCCAACGTAGTGATTTCTAATTAGTCCATGTTCATAATTTTTATTTAAGTGCTGCGCAAAACCCAAGGCAGCAGCATTTCCAGAATCAGGAACTGGAACAATAATATCAGCATCAATATTATTCTCTTTTGCTAACTCTTTTCCTAAATTCTTACGATGTTCATATGCAGTTTTCCCACTCAAAATACTATCTGGCCTTGCAAAATAAATATATTCAAAAACACAAGGTCTAATTTTTTTTTCAGGAAATGGTTTGATACTTTTTAATTTATCATTTTCAATTAAAACAATTTCACCATTATCAACTTCTCGTATAAATTTTGCACCTATAATGTCTAGAGCACAGGTTTCAGACGCTAAAACATAACTATTTTTTAATTTACCTATAACTAAAGGCCTTATTCCATAAGGATCTCTAACACCTACTAGTAAATTTTGTGTCAACATAACTAATGCATATCCACCTTGAATTTGAAATATCGCATCTATTATTTTATCAATAGTTTTCAACCTCTTTGATTTTGCAATAAGCTGAACAATAGTTTCAGTGTCAGAGGTAGTGTAAAAAATGGCACCATCTTCAACCAGTTTATTTCTTAAATAAATCGAGTTTGTTAAATTTCCATTGTGAGCCACTCCAATTCCACCAGCATTTGTATCTGCAAAAAAAGGCTGAATATTTCTTAATGTATTATTTCCGGTAGTACTGTATCGATTATGACCAATTGCAAAATTTCCTTTTAGATTATCTAAAACTTTTTCTTTATTAAAGTTGTCTCCAACTAATCCAAATCTTTTTTCTGAATAATATCTTTCTCCATCAAATGTTACTATTCCACACCCTTCTTGTCCTCGATGTTGGAGAGAATGCAATCCAAGAGCAGCTAAAGCTGATGCATCTTTTACGTTACTAATTCCAAATACACCACACTCTTCATTTAACTTTGGATTATAAATTTTCAATTTTTTCTTTTGAGTCTCGATACGTTTTTTCATTTGGAAAAACTTTTAATAAGTAATTACTACCTTTTTCAAGATATGGAAAGGTGTATGATTTGTCTAAATTTATTGGCCATTTGTCGTAATTATACACAATATGTATTCCTGAAAATATACATATTGAGATAATATATCCTCGAATAAATCCAAAAAAGAATCCAAATATAGTGTCTAAACTTCCAAGACCAGTATATTTTATTGCTCTACTTATTCCTTTATTAATCAATAATATTAAAAAGATAACTATAATAAAGATTGATAGTCCAAGACCTACATCAAGCACATATTCATTATCTATAATATCTTTGACATATGGTTTAAATCTTGGAAATATTATCAAAGTTATAATATAAGCCAATAACCATTTTGACATTGAAAGTATACTTAAGACAAATCCTTTGTTGTAACATTTAATTAGTGAAAGAATAGTTATTAATATATAAATTAAATCAAGGGAAGAAATTGAATTAAATATTTCTCCAAAAAATTTTAGAGTTATTTCAAACATGTATTCTTATTTTCCAAAAGGCTTAAAAACTAATATTAAAGACGGAAGTAAAGTTAAAACAGAAATCATTGCAAATAACATTGCTAATCCTGTGAAAATTCCAAAATAGATTGTAGGTATGAATTTAGACAAAACTAAAATAGAAAAACCAAAGACTATTGTTATAGAAGTATTTATGATTGCAACGCCAACTGTTGAGTGACAAGTTTTTAAAGTTTTTTTATAGTCATTAATTTTGTTAAACTCTTCTTTGAATCTGTAGATATAATGTATGCTGTTATCAACAGCTATACCTATTGTAATAGCAGCGATTGTGATAGTCATCATATCTAAAGGTATCTCTAGCAAACCTATTATTCCTAAAATAAAAAATGCTGCAATAAAGTTTGGGACAACTCCAATCAAAGATAATTTGATGTTCTTAAATAAGATTATAAACATTCCAAAAATACCAAGCATAACAAGTCCCAAAGTAAGAATTTGAGATTTAAACAAGCTTTGTAACAAATTATTAAATAAGATCATTACCCCAGCTAATTTATATCGATCTTCGCTTAATCCAAATTCAATTTGTAGGTCACGATTTATTTTTTTGATTAGCTCATTTCTTTTAAGATCTTTTTGAGAGTCGATTATTCTCAAACTTATTCTAGCCTCGTTGTCTTTTATTGAAATATAAGGATCAATTATCTCAGTTTTAATATTCTCAGGAATTTTGGTGTACAAAACACCCATCTCTAAAGTACCAAGAGGTTTATTATTATTTAATTGTGTTGCAACATCAACTATTGATGAAAACGATAACACTTTTCCTATTTCAGGAAGACTATCTAGATAATTATGTATGTTGGAAATTGTTTTTATTTTATCTTTTGTAAACCAATACTTCTCATCATTTTTTTCCTCATCGCCCCAATCTTCAAATTCATCATCTTCATCTGATTTGTCCTCTTTTTTCTCTGGAAATTTCAAAATTACATCTAGGGGTGTTGTTCCACCCAGTTTTTCATCAATTAATTTCATACCTTTATAAATTTCTGTTTTTTTATTAAAATAATTTATAAAACTATTCTCAACTTCTAATTTACTTATCCCAATTATACTTAATACAATTACTATCCCAGTAGTTATAAAAACTTGATTTTTAAAATTAATAGAAATTTTTTCTAATGATGAAGTTATTTTTGAGTCAACATCCTCCTTTATAAGAGTTTTGTTATCTTTTAAAAAACTTAATAAACTTGGAAGCAAGGTAAAAGTAATTATAAATGATGTTATTAATCCAAAAGTCATCATCAAACCAAAATCTATGACTGGTTTAATTTCACTAAATATTAAAGATAAAAAAGCGATAATAGTCGTCAAAGCTGTGTAGAGTATTGGCCAAAACATTTTTTTTGTAGTTAAATGGATTACTTCATAATCACCTTTATTAGGATAAGACTTTTTTAATTGTATAAATCTTGTGCTCATATGAATATTCATTGCCATAGTTAAAATTAACATCAGTGCAATAAAGTTAGAGGAAATTACTGTAACTTTCCATCCTATAAGACCTAAAAGACCCATCATAATTATAACAGAAAAAAAACAACTACTTATTGGAACCACAACCCAAATTAAATTTCTAAAAACAAACCATAAGGTTGCAATAATAAATGCAAGCACACCTAAACCAAAAACTATGATATCGCTTTTTATAAAGCTCATCATATCATCGGCTATCATTGGTATACCACCTAAATAGATTTTCCCTATATCATCATAACTTTTGATCACCTCTCTAATTTCCAGGATATTATTATGATTTTCTTTTTTTATCTGATCTTTAAATGCTTGAATTTCCTTATCTGATTTATTTTCAATATCATTTAATTTTTCATTTTCTTTTATATTAACAATTATTCCACTTGTTTTTCCATCTTCACTAATAACAAAGTTCCTGAAAACTGGACTTGCTAAAATTTCTCTAAAACCTCTCTCCTTATCAACACCTTCATCCTTAAGAGTTTTAAAATTTATTAGTCTTTCCTGGAGAGGTGAGTCAGAATTATCTAATAAAGGTATATCCAAGAGAGTAATAACACTATGTACCCAATCTAAGCTTTGAAGCTTATATTTTAAGCTGAGAAGATTATTAATAGCACTGTCACTTACCATATCGTCATTAGGTGTATGAGTTAAGACTAGAAAATCTTTTGATCCATATCTATTTGTCACTTCTTTTAAATACTCAAGATCAGGGTCACCTTCAATTAGTAGTGTTTCAGAAGACGCATCAAGCCTAAAATCTTTTGAATAATATCCAAAACTAATTAAAGCAATTAATAAAAAAATTAAAACAGATTTTGGATTTTTTAAGATTGTATTTTGGTATAAATGATCAATCATTTATACTGTTATATTGTAAATTAATTATTTTGAGTATCTTTAAATTTTGTAAATCTTTCCTCAAACTCAAGAGTTACTTTACCGATGGGGCCGTGACGTTGTTTACCAATGATAATTTCAGCTAAATGAGCAACCTCATTCATTTTTGCTTGCCATTCTGCATGCTCAACTGTTGCTTCTCTTGGCTCTTTTCTTTGAAGATAGTATCCCTCTCTATAAACAAACATTACAACATCTGCATCTTGTTCAATTGAGCCTGACTCTCTTAAATCAGCAAGTTGAGGTTTATGATCATCTCTTTGTTCAACTTGTCTTGATAATTGTGATAATGCTAATACAGGAACACCCAACTCTTTTGCTATAGCTTTTAAACCTTGAGTAATTTGAGATATTTCTTGTACTCTTCCATCTTTATTATTAAATAACCCTTTCATAAGCTGAATGTAGTCAACAACAATTAAATCTAAACCATGAAGTCTTTTGATCCTTCTTGCTCTGTTACTCATTGACGCAATACTTATCGCTGGAGTTTCATCAATAAATAAAGGAAGTTCCGAAATATTTTTTGAAGTTTCTAAAAACTGATCAAATTGTTCATCTGAAATTCTGCCTCTCCTAATATCATTTGAACCGATCCTTGCCTGCTCAGAAATAATTCTTGTAGATAGTTGCTCCGATGACATTTCTAATGAAAAAAAGGCTACGGATGATTTTGTTCCACTTTCTTGAATATTTTTAGCCGCATTAAATGCAATGTTAGTTGCAAGTGAGGTTTTACCCATAGACGGCCTACCAGCAATAATAATAAGATCAGACTGATGAAGACCTCCAAGTTTGTCATCTAAGTCTCTTAGTCCAGTGGGCACTCCTACAATTCCACCTTCATTTTTATAGGCTGCTGATGCCATTTCGATAGTTTGTTTCATAGCATCGTCAAATTTAATCAAAGATGAATTAAATGTTCCTTTCTCAGCTAAGTCGTATAAAAGTTTTTCTGAATTTTCGATTATATTTTGACCATTATTATCTAAATCGCTACCTTTGGCATCATCAATTATCTGCTCTGAAATTTTAATCAATTCTCTTCTTACAAACATATCATATATTATTTTAGAATATTCTATTGCTTGTCTTACCGATGTAGAAAATTTTGTTATTTTGACAAGGTATTCTGGAATATTTAGTTCATCCTTTTCATGCTCAAAGTAGTTTTTTAAAGTAATCGGATTAGCAAGCATTCCTTTATAAATCATACTTTCAATTGCATTAAAAATTTTTTGATGCATAGGATCATAAAAATTTGTGTTTGAAATAATAGTATTTATCTCATCAAAGATTTCGTTTGTTACTAAAATTGAACCAATTACGGATTGCTCAGCTTCGATGTTATTTGGTAATTCTTTAAAATTTTCTTTAACTAAACTTAAATTATTTTCCATAATCATATTTTATAACAATAGTTAAAATTTTAAATTTAAAAAAAGGCTGTGGATGAAATTGTATAATTATTGAATTGTCTCGGCAGTTTCAACATTGATTGTAATTTCAGCATCAACTTCTGAGTGTAAAGAAATTTTTACTACAAATTTTCCTAATGATTTAATTTCTTTAATCGGTTGTATCATCGAAGGCTTGATTTCTATTTTACTATTTTCAAAAATTAATTTTGATATTTCTGTTGGTTTAACTGAGCCATACAATTCATTATTTTCCGTGCTTAACTTTTTCACAATGAATTCTTTTTTATTAATTTTTTCAGCAATTTTTTTTGCAGATTGTTTTTTTTCATTATCTTTCTTTGAAAGTTCTGATTTAATTTTCTCTACTTCTTTAATATTTTCATTAGAAGCATATAGTGCTTTTTTATTGGCGATTAAAAAATTTCTAGCAAAACCTCTTTTTACATCTATTACATCTCCAATAGAGCCAATTCTCTTCAAATTTTCTAATAATATGACTTTCATTAGATTAATGCTAAATTTCTAGCTCTCTTAATTGATACTGATAGCTCTCTTTGTTTTTTTTGAGAGACATTTGTAATCCTTGATGGAAGTATTTTACCATTTTCAGAAACATACTTTTTAAGAAGCTTTATATTCTTGTAATCTACTTTTGGTGCACCTTTTATAGAAAGTGGACATGTTTTTTTAAACTTATATTTATTAGGTTGAAAAATACTTAGTTTAGCAAAGTTACTTTGTTTATTTCTTTTATTTCCATTTTGTTTTTTTGGCATTGCAAACTTTTAATTTTTGACCTTCTTCTGAGTTTTTTCGAAATCTTCTTTTTTTGAAAAATAATTTGTTTCAAGGTCAAAATCTTTAACTTTTACAGTGAGATGTCTTAACAATTTTTTGTCAATTGACTCATTTTTTTCAAGTTGTTCAATTACCTTACCACTACCTTTAATTTTAAAGTGAATATAGCTACCCTTTCTATTTTTTTTAATTAAATACGACAAATTTAACAGTCCCCAGTTCTCTGTTTTAACTATCTTACCCTCATTTTTTTCAACGATTTTTGAATATTTTTCTGTTAACTGCTTAAGTTCAGCTGGAGAGGCATCTTGTCTAGCAATAATTGTGTGTTCGTATAAATTCATATTAATTCTTTAATAAAAATTGAGGATATACTATTATAAACCTTCAATTACAACAGTAAAAAAACAATAATTAATTTATTTTTTAAATGTTTTCTGTAATTTTTCCAGGCCAGGGTTCTCAAATAGTTGGAATGGGAAGAGAGTTTTTTGATAAACATGAAATAGTTAAAAAATTGTTTCAAGAGGCTGACGAGGCACTAAATTTTAGTATCTCAAAGATTATATTAGAAGGTCCAAAAGAAAGTTTAAATTTAACTGCTAATACTCAGCCTGCAATATTTTTAATCAGTTATTCAATATTTAAAGTTGTGAAAGAGGAATTTAACATAAATTTGCATGATGCAAAATATTTTGCTGGTCATTCTCTTGGAGAATATTCAGCTCTATCATGTGCTGGATATTTAGATTTTAAAAAAACAATTAAAATTTTAAGAGTAAGAGGTGAGGCTATGCAAAACTCTGTTCCAGAGGGAGAAGGTGGTATGTTAGCTGTCTTAGGAAGTAAAATTGATGACATAGAAAAAATTTTAAAAGATAATGAAAAAAATTTTAAAGCCCAAGTTGCAAATGATAATTCTGACGGTCAAATTGTTTTAAGTGGTAGGAACACTGATTTAGAATTAATAAGTGTGTTTTTAAAAAATGCAAAAATTAAAAATATAAAATTACCAGTTAGCGCCCCCTTTCATTGTGATTTAATGAAAAAAGCTACAGAGGTAATGAGACTTGAGTTAGATAAAATTGAATTTAAAGAGTCCAGAAATAAATTAATTTCTAATGTTACTGCAGATGAGATTCAAGATGTTAAGGTTCTGAAAGATCTATTGGTTAGTCAAATTGAAAAAAAAGTTCGATGGAGAGAAAGCATTATTAATATGATAAATCATGGTGTAAAACACTTTATAGAAATTGGACCTGGTAAAGTATTAACTGGTCTAATCAAAAGAATTAATCAAAATGTAAAAATTACTTCTATTAACAGTCAATCAGATATAGAAAGTTTAGAGATATGAATGATTTAAAAAATAAAAATATAATTGTTACGGGTGCAACCGGCGGTATAGGAAGCTCTATAATAAAAAAGCTGCATGAAAACGGAGCAAACATCTTAGCATCAGGTACTAAAATTGAAAAATTGGAGGAAATTAAAAAAAATTTCGATAATATCAAAATATTAAAATTTGATATTTCTAAGAGTGATAATATAGAAACTTTCATCGAGGATGCATCGGGAGAACTTGGTGGCAGTTTTGATTGTATTATTAATAATGCTGGTGTTACTCAGGATAACTTAGCGATAAGAATGAGCTTAAATGAATGGAAAAAAGTAATAGATATTAATCTAACATCAACTTTTCTAATGTGTAAGTTTGCAATAAAGAAGATGATAAAAAATAAAAAAGGAAAAGTTATTAATATTACTTCTGTTGTAGGACATACTGGTAATTTAGGACAATCAAATTACACAGCATCAAAAGCAGGAATCGTGGCTATGTCAAAGAGTTTAGCAATAGAATATGCTAAAAAAAATATCAATATAAACTGTATATCTCCAGGTTTTATTAAAACTGCAATGACTGATAAGATTGATGAAAAATTTAAGGATATAATTATTTCTAAAATACCATCTGCAAGATTAGGAGAGCCTGACGATATAGCTAACGCAGTTCTTTTTTTAGCATCTAATTATTCTGATTATGTTAATGGAGAAACATTGCATGTAAATGGGGGCATGTATATGGCTTGACAATCTAAGTAATTAAACTAATAACGATTATAATAAAAAAAGGATCAATATGTCAGAAGATGTTTCAAGCAAAGTAAAAAAAATAGTTGCAGATCATTTAGGAATTGATGAAGCAAAAGTTACAGATGAGTCAAGTTTTATTGATGATTTAGGCGCAGATAGTTTAGATACTGTTGAGTTAGTTATGGCTTTTGAGGAAGAATTCGGTTCAGAAATTTCTGATAGCGAAGCAGAAAAAATTTTAACTGTAGGTGATGCAGTTAAATTTATCGAAGGTAAAGCAAACTAGAAAATTTGAATGCCCTCAGAAAATGATGGGACAATGGTTATTTTGTCTTCTCCTTCAGGAGCTGGTAAAACTACATTGGTAAACTTGCTATCAAAGCAGGCAAACTTTGAAATTTCAATCTCTCACACAACACGTAAACCAAGAGATGGAGAAACACCTAATAAAGATTACTACTTTGTGAATGACAAAGAATTTAAGAGATTAATTAATAATCAAGAGTTCCTAGAATATGCAAAAGTTTTTAATAACTATTATGGAACAACTAGGACTCCAATTATTGATAATTTAAATAAAGGAAAGAATGTATTATTTGATATTGATTGGCAAGGAGCAGACCAAATTAAGAATAAGAAATTAGATTATAAATTAATTACTTTTTTTATTTTACCTCCAAGTAAAAAGATTTTATTTGATAGACTTTCTAATAGAGATATGAAGGATAAACTCATTGTTGAAGAAAGAATGAAACAGTTTGAAAGAGATGTACTTCATTGGATTAATTATGACTATGTAGTAATTAATGATGATTTAAATAAATGTTTTCTGAGAATAAAAAATTTGATAAATGCTGAGATAAATAATGGATCTAAAGATTATGATTTAGATTATGTAAGAAAACACATAGAAAAATTGACATCATAAATACTCATATTTTTTTGTTAACTCGTAGTAAGTATCAAAATTCAGATTTTGAGGCCTTAGGTTAAGATCGATACCCATTTGAAAAGCTATATTTTCATTATCATCAAATAGTTGTTTATAAGGTTTTTTAATCATTTTTCTTCTATGCATAAAAAAAATTCTTGTAATTTTTTCAAGATTTTTTGGATTCTTAAACTCAAAGAAATTTTTCTTTGGTTCAAAAAATAAAACAGTGCTATCCACTCTTGGTTTTGGTCTAAAACAAGCTGCATCGACATCAAGAATTTTTTTAATCTTAAGTCTCCAATTAGCTAAAATTGAAAGTCTACCATAATCTTTAGTATTAAACTTAGATATTATTCTATCTGCAACTTCTTTTTGAAACATGAGCACAAGATAACTAAACCATATTTCATTTTTTTTTAAATTAAGTATCCATTTACTTAAAATTTCTGTAGAAATATTATAGGGTAGATTGCCAAATACCACCAAAGATTGATCACATAAAATATTTTCATTTATCTTTAAAATATCTTTATTGATTATCTCAACATTTTCTCTAAATTTTTTTTTAAGTAGATTTGACAACACAGTATCTTTTTCAACTAAAATAACTTTTTTTGGACTTTTTCTTAATATTTCTAAAGTTAAATTTCCAGTTCCAGGACCTATTTCCAAAACATTTTTATTTTTGATATCTACAAAATTAATAATTTTGTTTATTACATTATGATCAATTAAAAAATTTTGACCTAGGCTTTTTTTGGCCTTAATCATTTTTTATCTAAAAAACTTATAGCTTTTATTAAACTCTTAGGACTAGATGTGTTTTTTCCTACCATGATCTCATTTGGACCATGATCTGGTGTTACCCGTAAAAAAGGTAATCCAATTGTAATATTGATTGCATCATATTCGAAGAGAGTTTTGATTGGGGTCAAAACTTGATCATGATACATCCCAATAATTACATCAAAATTCTTCCTGTTATTTTTTAAAAATATTGTATCTGATGGTATTGGTCCTTTGAGTAAAAACTTTTTTTTCAAGGAATTAATAACAGGAAGTATTATCTTAGTATCTTCATTATAATTTAAAACACTTTCGCAGTGAGGGTTAAGACCAACTACCCCAATTCTTGGCTTAAAACCGATAAATTTTTCAAAAAAATTATTTACAATAAGAATTTTTTCCTTGAGTAATTTTTTTGTAATTTTATTACTTACATACTTTAGTGGCAAATGGGTTGTCACTGGGCAAACAGATAATTTTTTATTATATATCAGCATGGCAAATTTTCGTTGCTTGAAGTTTTTAGCCACATATTCTGTAATACCTAAGTATTTTTTTTTTAAAGTTTTAGATTTATTTATTGGACCATTAAGTAACTTATTTGATAAACCATTTTTAATGAGTTTGAATGCTAATTGAAAACATTCCTGAACATAATTTTTAGATTTTCGATTACTTATATCTATTAAGTAAATTCTTTTATTTAACAATTTTTTTCCAAAAATATCATTATAACTAACTATTTCAATTTTTTGTTTAAATTTATATCTTTTAACTTCTTTAGATAAAATTTTTTTGTTACAAATTAAAACCAACGGACAAATAACTTTTTTTGATGTGATAGACTTAAAAAAAATTTCAAAAAAAATACTTTTTTTCTCACCTGGAACAATTAATATGGGCTTAAAATTCACTTATTTTGCTATTTAGTTTTATTCTATTATAAAAAATATTTGAAAACTTATCTAATTGTTTAGATGTTTCAAATATTATCATTTTATCTAATTCTTTATTTTTATCTATCTCAACCTCTATTTTTCTTATATCGTTAATTTTGAAGACAAAAAAATTATTATTGATTTGTATAGGAGAACTATAATTACCTTTTTTTAAGTCTTTTAATTTTAAAATAATCTGATCCGATAAACTATCTTTTCTTACCCAACCTATTTTACCACCTACCTTTGAACTGTTAGATATACTATAAATGTTCGCAGTATTTTCAAATCCATTTATTTGTATACTTTCTTGTATAGCTGTATACAATTCATCTAAAGTTATATCATTTTTTTTTGAAAAAACTATTTCAGATAAATTGTATTCTTTCAAAAATTTTTCTTTACTACTTATATTGATTTTTTTAATTAATTCTTCTTTATCAATTTTCACTGACTTTATATATCTACTATAAATTAGGTTTTTCCATTCATTCTCAATTTCAATTTTTCTTTTTAAATCCTCAATAGACAAATTAAAGTTTTTAATATATTCTTTAAGTTGTTTTTCAGTACTAAGATTTAAATTTTTAGTTATATTATTTAAAACTTCATTTATCTGTGGGTTCTGTAAGTCTAATTTTTTATATTTTTGAATTTCTTTTTTTTTAATAAATTCTTTGGTAGTCGATTTCTTAGCAATTAATAATAATTCATCTCTGTTAATTTGACTAAGTTTTGGATTTAGAGCCACAAGATAATTAATTTCTTTTTCTATATCAAGTGATGTAATTATTTCATTGTCAATTTTCATTATTATTTTAATTTCGATTTTTGAGTTGCAGTAATTTACTAATGAAAAAAAAACACAGATTAAAATAATTGATTTTCTCAATTTAATCATCTTAAATTGGGAGTATTGAAACCACCAAATGGTAAAATAGTAAGTTTGAAAAATAAATTTTCAGAGGGTTTAAGATCTTCATCACTATAATATTCTTTATTAAACTCAATTCCAGCTTTAAGACAATCATTTTCATATTGATAAATTATATTATAGAATTCAGTAAAACTTTTTTCTTTATTTTCACTTGTTTCAAAAATTAAACTATTTTTTTCATCAAAATTGAAACTAGTTTTATTTTTTAAATATGAAGTTTTTAAATTACTATTATTTTTATTTAAGTACTCAAATTTTGAGGAAAATTTGTTTAGGTAATATTCGAAGCCAAAAAGCTCATAATTTTTATCGTTTAAATTATTTTTTAAGGAAAAATCATAATTAAATTTAAGATTATCATTATATTTGTATTCTAATAAACCTAAGAAATCAGAGACTTTATCTCCTAAATTACTATTTATTGGTAAGTCTTTATTTTCCTCAAATCTCAAATTGTTTGCTAAACCAAATTTTATTTTTTCATCAAAGTTTGATTTATCAATTTTAATAAACTCATAACCATAAGTCACAGAAATTCCACCCTCACTTGTATCTGCTATTCCCAATCTATCTAAATCAAAAATATTTTCATATCCTACAGTTCTATCTTTTTTTCTAACGTCTTTCGTACTAGGTAAACTTAATCTTAAAGATAATTTTGGGTTTATTCTATTATTAAATTTTAAACTTTCTTTATTTAGCGGGTAAGTGAAATTAGTTTGAAAAGTGGGAACAATTGTTGAGGAATTTTTGTTTTTAAAATTACTTGAATTTGTAGAGTCAGAATTTACGTTTTTGATTGAAAATATTTTTTCATTAATTAATCCACTATCAAATAATCGCAAGTTCGATTGAAAATCAAAATTATTTATTACTACTTTCTCAGTTATGTTTGTATTATAATTCTTATAATATCCATTAGAGTTAAATGAATAATTATCATTTATAATTTTTGAAAAACTAAAATTAGGCACATATTCATACTTATCACTATCATTTTTAGTTAGATCTTCATAAACATCAAGATTAGTATTAATTGTAATATCTTCATTATACATTTGTATATTCAATGAGTTGGTCAGATTAGAAAAATTTTTAATTATAGGACTTTCAATTTTATTAGCTTTTAGGTATGTTTCATCTGTAACTTGTTCTAATTGAAGATTTAATTCTAAATTATCAAATTTATTACTACTCAAATTTTTATCAAAATTATAAAACAAGTGACCTTCAGAATTTTCATTGCTTGATAAGAATTGACTTACATCGATTATATGGTTAGAATTTTTATTTTTTTCTCTAAACTCCGTTTGAATTAAAAATTTGTCATCATTAAAAAGTCTTGGAGTTAAAGTTATATCTTTATTTTCTGCTAAAGCTAAAAAATAGGGTAAAGTTAGAGACAAACCAGATGTGCTATTATCTTGAAATCTAGGTATCAAAAAACCACTCTGTCTTTTAACTGTTGGATCTGGATGAAAAAACTTTGGAAAATAAAAAATTTTTTTGTCATAAATTTTTAAACTTGCACTCTTGTAATAGATTGTTTTTTTTTCTTTATCATGTTTGATTTCGTCAGCACTCATTTCCCACGGTGGGCATTTTTCTCTTTTTTTACAAAAAGTAAAAGTTCCTTTTTTAACAATTGTATTTTTTTCATTGCTTATTAAGCTTCTACCCTTTAACCTAGGCTCGTTCTCTGAAGCCTCTATCAACTTAAAGTTCAAACTAATATCTTTTGCTATTAATTCTTTTTTGTTTAAATCTAAGTAGGCTAGATCTACTAAAAACGAATTTTTATTATTATCTAATGCAAAAAGATTATCTAATTTGATTATTTTATCATTAATTGAGTACTCAAAACTTTTTACTTTATAAATATTATTAAATTCATCAATTATTTCTGATTGGCTTTGACTTGTAATTTTTCGGTTTTTTAAATTATATTCTATCTCATCAGACTCCATTACTAAATTGTTTATGTTGTCTCTCAATTTTACGCTCTTATTTAAAATAATGTTAGATTCATCAATTTTATATTCAATTATCTCCGAGCTTATTTTGAAATTTTCATTTATTGATGAAATTTTGCCATTCGTTATCAATAAAAAAGACTTATCTTTAAAATATTCAATTTTTTCACCTTCAATGACTATGCCGTCTTTTTTTATGATTGCAGTAGCGTTATTTGCAATTGTTAAATTTTGATCATTTGAAAATTCGATATCTTTAGCCTGTAAATCAATTTCCTGAGAAAATGTTTTATGTCCTAAAAAAAGTAGACTTATGATTGTAATAACAATTGCAGTTTTATTTTTCATTAATTCTTATTAAACCTATTGTAGAAACAATACTTAAAAAAATAATCGGAAAAAATATAGATAAATAAACTGGTATCTTATCAGTTAGACCAAAAATATTAAAAATATTATTTATGTAATAAATAATTACTGACAACAAAATACCCAATAAAACATGAAATATATAAGGTTTATCCCTTTTAATATTTAACATAATAATTGCAGAAATAATGACCATAATACTGAAATAAATTGGTAACGAAATTATTCTTAAAAAATGTAAATCAACTTCTTTTGACGAATATCCTAAAAGTTCATTTTCTTTCTTAAGATTAACTAACTCAAAGATATTAAGTGAGTTAAGATCTCTAAAAGTTTTATTAATTTTATCAAAATTAAAATGACTAGAAAGCACTATATTTTCTTTAAGCTGAATTTGCCTGTTATCTTTGAATATGATGGGATTTGTAATTATCCAATCATTTAAAGTTATATCAACTTTCTTTGAAGAAATACTTTCTATCATATTAAAATTTATATCAAATTTTGTTATGAATACATCTTTTAGAAATCTATCTTTGTTATCCGAGGATGCACTGATAATATAAATATTACCTTTAATTTCATCTTTAATCCATAACCCATTGCCACTATAATGTTTTAAATATTTTGAGTCCTCAGAATAAATATTTTTAATATCAAAATAAAAAAATTTTAATTTAGAAGAAATAGGATAGTAAAAAGTAACAATGAATATACCAAATAAAAAAGAGCACAAAGCGATTAATTTTATTAAGTAAAAATTATCTACTCTATTTATCTTAATTAATTCATTTTCCTTTTTTTTTATAATTTCAACAAAAAAAAGTTGAGTAGATATTAGAACTATAAATGGAAATAACTCTAAAAGTGTTGTGGGAACATTAAGTATTGTAATCATAAATGGCAGATAAAATTTTGAATTAGAGGATTCACTAAAAAAAGTTATTTCCTCAAATACCGAAAGGACAAAAGCTAATGAAAAAAAAATTAGAATAAGTAAGATAATTTTTTTAAAAAATAATTTTATAAAATATTTATCAAATGTTCTAATCACTATCTAACCCTAATCATTAAAAAATTATAAATTAAAAAAAAGAATAAAATTGGTACAAACATTATAATAATAAATTCAATCTTTGACTCCTCAGCATATCTCATGAGTGTTTCAGATATTACAATAGCAAAAAATACATATAAAAAAACTTTAGTTGATTTTAATGTAAAATTATTTTGAACTTTAGAAAATGTTAATAAAAAACAACTTATCAAAGCTAATACAGGAATATAAAATGGTTTTATAAATCTTTTATAAATTTCTTGATTAAGATTTTTTAATCTACTCTTTTCACATCTAAACATTTTATCAATGTAAATGTTATTATTTAACAAACTTAAAGAACATCTAATTATTTTTAATGATGGTAACTCTTGAATTTTAGCTTTTTTTATTGTTTTGGAACTTAGATTAGATAAATTATAATCAATTTTATCAAACTCAAAACTGATTAATCTATTATTATTAGTGCTGATAATTTTCCCATTAAGTAATCTAAAAATTTTTTTATTATCGTTAATTAAATTTCCCTCTTTGGCAAAAATTATTTGATTATCGTTCCTTTTTAAATCGAACAAGTCCCCCTCTTGAATAAAAATATTTTTAAAAGAATTTTCGCTAACTCTTTCATTTATAAAAATGGTTAATCCTGAAACTGTATCTATAAATTTCCCTTGTTTGATTAAATTTGGTAAAAAATCCATATTTGAATCTTTTAGTATTGATCTTGCTTTTAATTGACTCGATGGAGATATAATACTTCCAATCAATATCTGAATAAGCATCACAAAAAATGAAAAATTTATCAAATTGAGAATAAATTTTTTTTTTGTTACGCCGTTAGTCCAAAATATTAATAATTCATTATTTTTTTCGTATTTTAATAATTCAAAAAATATAGAAATTCCAAATACAAAGGGTAAAATTCTGTGTATTATTTTTGGAAAATTAAATAAATTATAATAGAAATAAATTGAAAAGTTATGGCCGTCATCAATCACAAAATCCAAATAATTCACTGCCTGAATAATCCAAACTATAAGACCAATGGTAAATATGATAATTAGTACTCTCAGTGATACATCAATAATAAATTTTCTAAAAAGTATTTTTTCCATTGAAATATAAATGTTTTACTCATATATAGCATTATCTCTTACAGATAGTATTTAAATTTTATGAGTATTAAAATTAATTATAAAAATCGGGTTTTTAATAAATCTTTTGGAAATTTAATATTATTTGTGAACGAAAAATTCGACATTTCGACACTTAAAAAATACATCTCAAGTTCAGAATACTCCTATGTTTCTGATCTTATAAAAACAAAAAATCTTAAGAAAAAAATTATTTCTTTCGAAATAAATTCCAGAAAAAAAATAATTTTAGTCTCTTTTACAAAAACTATTTCTAGCTTTGATGCGCAGAATCTAGGGGCTAAATGTTACAATATTTTAAGTGACTCAAAAATAATTGAGCACAATATAAATTCAGAAACAATAGATAATAAATCAGCAAATTTAATTGGACATTTTTTGCATGGAATGAGACTTAAATCTTATAAATTTGAAAAATACAAGACTAAAAAGGATAAAAAAGATGCCATCGTTTATGTTACTGGAAAGAATATACCTAATCAAAAAGATCAATTAAAATTTAAGGCGATCGAAGAAGGGAGTTTTTATACTAGAGATCTAGTATCAGAGCCGGGGAATGTTTTACATCCAGATGAATATGCTAAGAGATTAAATTCTTTAAAAAAAATCGGTTTAAAAATAAATATTTATGATGAAAAAAAGTTAAAAAAATTGGGTATGAATACTTTACTTGGTGTTGGCCAGGGTAGTATCAGAGGATCATATCTAGTTACTATGGAATGGAATGGATTAAAAAATAAATCTAGACCTTTAGCTTTTGTAGGAAAGGGAGTTTGTTTTGATACGGGTGGAATATCTTTAAAGCCTGCAAAATTTATGGAGGATATGACTTATGACATGGCTGGCTCTGCAGTAGTAGTAGGACTAATGAAAAGTCTTGCGATTAGAAAAGCAAAAATTAACGCAGTTGGTGTTGTTGGTCTTGTAGAAAATATGCCAGGAGGTAACGCTTTAAGACCGGGGGATATTCTAAAGTCGTACAGTGGAAAAACAGTTGAAGTTTTAAACACAGATGCAGAAGGAAGATTAGTACTTGCTGATGCGCTTTCTTATACAGAAAAAAAATTCAAACCAAAATTTATTATAGATTTAGCAACACTGACAGGTGCAATTATCGTTGCACTGGGTTCGGAATATGCAGGTTTATTTTCTAATGATGATGAATTATCTAAACAATTAAGTGATGCTGGGGAAAAAGTTAAAGAAAAGGTTTGGCGAATGCCTTTGAATAAAAATTTTGACAAGCTAATAGACTCTAAAAATGCAGACATGCAAAATATAAACTATGTTGGTGGAGCAGGATCTACAACTGCTGCACAATTTTTACAAAGATTTATATTAAACAAAACCCCTTGGGCGCATTTGGATATAGCTGGAATGGCATTTTCTAAATACGGTGGGGCACTAAATTCAGGTGGTGCTACTGGTTATGGTGTAAGATTATTAAACAAATTAATTGAAGAGTATTATGAGTAGTACTGAGCAAACATTATCAATTATCAAACCTGATGCTGTTGAGAGAAATCTTGAAAACCAAATAAAAGAAATTTTTAAAAAAAATGGTTTTTTAATTTTAAAAGAAAAAAAAATTCAAATTGAGAAATCTGAAGCTGAGAAATTTTATAAAGTTCATGAAACAAAGCCATTTTATAGCGACTTATGCGCTTATCTTTCCTCTGGACCTATAGTTGCAATGGTTCTCCAAAAAGAAAATGCAGTTTTAGCAAATAGAGATTTAATGGGATCAACAAATCCAAAAGATGCTGTGGATGGAACTATAAGAAAAAAATTTGGTATTTCGATAGATAAAAATTCTGTTCATGGTTCAGATAGTATTGAAAATGCAAAAATTGAGATAGATTTTTTTTTCAATGATCATTAATAATTTTATTTAATGCTTTTGGATATAAGGCATGCTCTTGAATAAGCACTCTAGCAGCTAAAGATTTTGCTGTATCCTTTTTAAAAATTTTAACCCTCTTTTGAAGTATTATTTTACCTGAATCAAGTTTAGAATTTACGTAATGGACCGTGCATCCAGAGTAAGATTCTTTATTTTGAATTGCTCTAAAATGTGTGTTTAATCCTTTATATTTTGGTAAAAGTGATGGATGAATGTTTAAAATCTTACCATCAAATCTTTTAATGAAGTTTTTTGATAAGATCTTCATAAAACCTGCTAAACAAATTATATTTATATGTTTTTTCTTAAATGCCATAAGCAAATTTTTTTCAATTAATGTATTGTTATTGAAATTTATAACTTTTCTTTTTATATTAAATTTTTTTGCAAATTTTAATCCTGAAGCTTTTGAACTGCTTGATATAATTAAAGATATTTTAAATTTAGATTTTTTATTTTTTGAACATTTAATTAAATTTTCTAAATTACTACCTCTGCCAGAAATAAAAACAGCTACATTAACTTTTTTAATACCATTTAATTTTATCATTTAACTTAATCTTGTTATTACCACTTTTAATTTTACCTATTATATATGGCTTAAATTCTTTTGAAAAAAACCTATTAATTTTCTTAAAATTTTTTGGATTTATAATTATACAAAAACCCACTCCACAATTGAAAGTTTTAAGCATTTCTTTATCAGCAATTTTTTGTTCTTTAAGCCATTTAAAAATTTTTAATGGTTTAATTTTATTTAAGTCTATTTCTGCAAATAATTTATCTGGAATAACTCTATTAATATTATCAACTAATCCACCCCCAGTTATATTTGCACATCCATTAATTAAATTTTTATTAACAAGTTTAATAATTTCTGTCACATATATTTTTGTTGGTTTTATTAATTCTTTTTTTAAAAATGAATTTTTTTTTATATTAATCTTTTTTTTTTTAATTATATGTCTGACTAAAGAAAATCCGTTTGAATGTAATCCATTTGAAGGTATGGCTAAAATTAAATCATTTTTTTTTATTTTTTTTTTATTCAATATTTTTTTATTATCAACAATTCCAACTGCAAAACCTGCAATATCAAATTTACCTTTTTCAAAAGTATTTGGCATCTCCGCAGTTTCTCCTCCAACCAAATTACATTTTGAAATATCACATCCTTTAATAATGCCCTTTAATAAAGATTTCATCTTTTTTAAATTAATTTTATTGATGGATATATAATCTAAAAAAAATAAAGGCTTTGCCCCTTGAACAATCAAATCATTTACACTCATTGCCACTAAATCAATTCCGATCGTGTCATATTTTTTTAATAAGTTAGCGATTTCAATTTTTGTACCAACTCCATCTGTACAAGCTACAATTTTTGGATTTCTTATGTTTTTTGGTAAATTTGATATAGATCCAAAGCCTCCTATATCCTTAATCTTTTTATTGCCCCTTTTTTTTGATGAAATATTAGTTATGAAATTTACAAATCTATCTGCAGCATCAATGTTGACACCACTTTTTTTATAGGTAAAGAGATTTTTATTCATTAAAATGACTTTTAAATTTTATATGCATAGTTGTAAAAGGTTATATATTTTTTTTTGTATTCTATCTTTAATAATATTTTTTTTTTCCACAGAAAAAGTGAGAGCAAAATCTTTCGAAATCAATGATATAGAAATTTCAAAACCATTTAAAAAAGATTTTGATAAAAATAAAGTAATTAACGATGGATTTAGTAAAGCCTTTTTAGAATTAATTTATAAATTAACAAAATCCTCAGATCATAAAAAACTTGAAATTTTCAATCTAAATGAAATTAAAAGTATGATTGAAACGTTTTCTATACAAGAGGAAAAATTTATGAATCAAGTTTATTACTTAACTTTAGGTGTTTCTTTCAACAAAAAAAAAATTTTCAATTATCTAGAAAAAAAAAATATATATCCTGCTCAAATTATAAATAAAAAATTTTTATTTATTCCCATAATTATTGATGAAAATATCAATGATCTCTTTATTTTTTCAGATAATCCAATTTACAATAATTGGGACTCAAATATTGAAACTTATGAATTGATAGAATATTTATTACCATCTGAAGATTTGGAAGACTTTAATCTTGTGAAAAAAAATTTAAATTCTATAGAAACATACGACTTTAATGAAATAATAAAAAAATATTATATTAATAATTATATCATTTCATTAATATTCAAAAATAATAACGAAATAAGAGTTTTATCCAAAATATATAATGAAAAAAAAGAAATAATTAAAAATGATACATTTCAAAATCTTAATTTAAGTAATAATGAAGATTTAAGTTTTTTTATAAATAGTCTGAAAAATTTATTTGAGGATACATGGAAAAAAATAAACGAAATTAATACATCAATTAAATTATCAATAATTGTAAAAACTGAAAATGAAGATCTAAGTAAGTCATCTCGTTTTGAATCAGATCTAAATGATATTGAGTTAGTAAATGATTATTTTATTCAAAAGTTTGATAAGCAATTTATATATTATGAGATATTATTCAATGGAACTGTACAAAGTTTTATCAATATAATGAAAAATAAAAAATATAATTTAAATACACAAAAAAAAATTTGGACATTAGAATGAGAGAATCAAATCAGACTATAATTAAATTTAATTATAATAAAAATTACAAAAGCCGCGATTTTTTTTTGTCAAAAAGTAATAAGCATGTTCTTAATTTTTTGGATAAGTGGCCAAAATGGGAAAAAAATTTTGTGAATATTATAGGAGAGAGACTGTCAGGTAAGACACATTTAATAAATATCTTTTTAAAAAAAAACAAAGGAATAATCATTAATGCTAATTTTTTAAATGATGCTTACCTTAAGAAAATTAAGGTTAATGAAAATATTATTATTGAAAACCTCACTTCTAATATTGATGAAAAATTACTTTACACCCTATTAAATTTAATTGAGCAGGACAATAAATATATAATTATTACTACTTTAGTACCCATAGTTAAACTGGATTTTAAACTCAAGGATTTAAAGTCAAGAACCAAAAATTTTATTTTACTAAATATTGAGCAGCCCGATGATGAACTAGTATTTGCGATTATCATAAAAAATTTATCTGATAGACAAATAACTTTAGATAAAAGATTAATTCAGTATATTACTAAAAGAATAGAGAGATCATATAGAAATATACATGATTTCATATATAAGATCGATCAATTGAGTTTAAAAAAGAAAAAATCAATTGATTTTAAAATTATAAAAGAGGTATTAGGAGAATAATTGAATAAATATAGAACTCATACTTGTAATGATTTAAGAAAAGATAATAATGCTGAAAAGGTAATACTTTCAGGTTGGGTTAACAAAAAACGTGATCATGGAAATCTTTTATTTATAGATTTAAGAGACAACTATGGAATTACGCAATGTATAATTGATAAAGAAAATTCAAATTTTAAAAAATTAGAAAAAATTCAGCTAGAAACTGTAATTAAGATTCAAGGAAAAGTAGTTCAAAGGTCAAAAGAATCGATTAATAAAGAAATTAGCACAGGTGAAATAGAGATAATCATTCAAAACTTTGATATATTGGGTGAATGTAGAGAGTTACCGCTACCAGTTTTTAGTGATCAAGAATATGCAGAGGAAATAAGATTAAAATATCGTTTCTTAGATTTGAGACGAAAGAAAATACATGAAAATATTATTTTAAGATCTAACGTAATTTCATTTATAAGAAATGAAATGATCAAGTATGGTTTTTTAGAATTTCAAACACCAATATTAACTTCATCAAGTCCTGAAGGTGCTAGAGATTTTTTAGTTCCAAGTAGATTAAATCCTGGAAAATTTTATGCTCTACCGCAGGCACCTCAACAATTTAAGCAATTAGTGATGGTCTCTGGATTTGATAAGTATTTTCAAATTGCACCTTGTTTTAGAGACGAAGATGCTCGAGCAGATAGAAGTCCAGGAGAGTTTTATCAATTAGATTTAGAAATGTCTTTTGTTGAGCAAGAAGATGTTTTCAAAGTTATTGAAAAATTATTTGTAAATATCTTTGCTAAATTTTCAAAAAAAAAAATGTTATTTACTGAATTTCCAAAAATTTCTTACGAAGAATCCATGTTAAAATATGGAAGTGATAAACCAGACTTAAGAAATCCACTTATCATAAGTGACATCACAGAAATTTTTTTTAGAGATGATGTTTCTTTTGAAATTTTTAAAAAGTTAGTAAAGACTGGTTCGATTGTTAGATGTATTGTTACTAAAGACACAAAAGATAAACCAAGAAGTTTTTTTGATAATGTTGATAGATGGGCAAAAGAACAGGGTGCTTCTGGTTTAGCCTATTTTACAATTGAAAAAGATGGTGAAATATCTGCAAAAGGCCCTGTTGGAAAATTTTTTACCAAAGAAGCTTTAGAGCTATTAATGTTAAAAACTGGCGCAAAAATAGGGGATAGTATCTTCTTAGCTTGTGGTAAAAAAAATGATTTAGAAAAAATCACTTCATTAGCAAGAGATAAAATTGCAAAAGATTTGAAATTGATTGATGAGAATACTTTTGCATTTTGCTGGATTGTAGACTACCCAATGTTTGAAAAGGACGTCCAATCAAATCAGATTAAATTTAGTCATAATCCATTTTCAATGCCCCAAGGAGATGTCGACAAGATTAATTTAGAAAAACCTTTAGAAATTTTAGCTTATCAATATGATTTGGTTTGTAATGGAGTGGAATTATCTTCAGGAGCAATTAGAAATCACATACCTGATTTAATGTATAAATTATTTAATGTTGCAGGTTACTCTAAATTGGAAGTTGATCAAAAATTTAGTGGAATGATAAATGCATTAAGTTATGGAGCACCACCCCACGGAGGCATTGCACCTGGAATTGATAGAATAGTTATGTTACTTGCAAATGAAAAAAATATTAGAGAGGTTACTATGTTTCCAATGAACCAAAACGCTCAGGATTTAATGATGAATGCACCATCTAACGTAAGTGAAAGTCAATTAAAGGAGCTTAATTTATCTCTGAAAGTAAAAAAATAAGTTATTTTTTCCCTTTAAGACTAATTTTTACATCGGATAAATCTACTAAATTTTTTTTATAATTATTTCGAACAAAACCTTTACTTGTTATATCTTTGACAATTTTTAAAAATTGATTTTGTTCTTCTATATTCTGATCTTTAAGACCATTATCTAAATTTCCGATCGATGGAGTGTGTGCTAAATCTTCTCTATTCAGATATGAAATAGCTAATTCTCTAAATATATAGTCTAAAATTGATGATGCGCTCAATATTCTATCATTACCATGAACTTTACCTGAAGGCTCAAATTTAGTACCCGTAAAAGCACTAACAAATTCATCCAAAGGTACACCATATTGAAGTCCAAGAGAAACAGCTATAGCGAAATTATTCATCAATGCTTTAACAAGTTCTCCTTCTTTACTGGTATCAATAAATATCTCTCCAATTTTACCATCTTCATATTCACCAGTATGTAAATACACTTTGTGGTCTCCGATTGTGGCTTTTTGAATATAACCCTTTCTTCTATCAGGCATGCCAAATCTCCTTCCAGAATTTTCTTGATTAGAAAAAGACTGGGTAATGATTTTTTCAACTTTTTGGGACTTATTTTCATTCTGACTTGAAACTAAATCTACTTTTATATTTTGACCAACTTTTTTGTTATTAGTGTCTAGACTTTTCGTTTTTCTATTATCTAGTTTTACTTCTAAAACTTCAAATTTACCATCATCTCTTTTTTCTAAATTTTTAAGCTCTGTTTCATTTATATTATCTAAGTAATGATTTACTTTGAATGTACATGTGTAATAAGTTTCAACTAGGTATTTTGCCATTTTATTCCTGTTTTATAATTTAGTTTGAATTTTGAATCATTTAACTTATATACTTTTACATATTTTAGTCTAATTTAATTTATACAATTTGAAATTGAAATTAATAATATTTAAATGTTGACAACTTTAAAAAAAATTTTCACATGGTGGAATCGTGAGACAATAGGCACAAAAATAAAAACTATTTTTTCTGGAAAGCTTGTTGGGAAGGATAAATTCGGCAATAAATACTATCAAAGCAAAAGTGGAAAAAGATGGGTTATTTATTCTGATGAGATAGATGCGTCTAAAATTCCTGTAGAATGGTTTTCTTGGATACATTTTATGCCAAATAAAATTGAAAATCATCATGAATTAAAAAAATATTCATGGCAAAAACCTCATCAACCCAATCTAACAGGGACAGAGTCAGCGTATTACCCTAATAAAACAAAAAAAGATGCAATTCAAAAAAAATATAAAAGTTGGAAAAATTAAATTTTGTTTTTTTATAATTATATTTGTAGTTTGCCAATTTTTTTTATTCGAAACTAAATCACAGAGCAATCTTGAAGGTAAAAACACAGATATTAAAATTTTGGATAAAATAAGCTCAAAAAATGAGTTAATAAAGTTAAATAATAATGAGGAATATATTTATAAAGATTTAGCTATAAAAAGTATAAAATGTATCGATACAGAATTCGATGATAGTCCAGAGATAAAAGCTTATATTCAAGTAAGAGATATGACAAAAAAAGATAGAAATAATGTTTATGTTTTCAACGGCTGGATGTTCTCGTCAAGCCCTTCAATAGAGCCATTTGATCATCCAGTTTACGATATTTGGCTTATAAATTGTTATTAAATTATCTTATCCTTATCAAGCCAACCAACGTTAAAATCAGAGTCAATAAATTTTTTATGATTAAGCAATTTTTTATGAAGAGGAATAGTTGTTGTAATTCCCTCAATTACAAACTCATCCAAAGATCTATTCATTCTTTGAATAGCCTCTGTTCTATTTCGTCCATGACAAATTAATTTACAAATCATACTGTCGTAATAGGGAGTTACTCTATAGCCTTGGTATATTGCTCCGTCCACTCTAGTTCTAAATCCTGATGGTTGGTGGCACATACCAATAGTTCCTGGAGATGGTTGAAAGTTTTTACTTGCATCCTCAGCATTTATTCTGCATTCAATAGCATGGCCTCTAGGATTTATATCGCTCTGATTTAATGCTGTATTACCTGAAAATGCTATCCAGATCTGCTCTTTAATTATATCTATTCCAGTTACCATTTCAGTAACAGGATGCTCAACTTGAACCCTTGTATTCATTTCAAGAAAATAAAATTTATTATCCTCATAAATAAATTCTACAGTTCCTGCCCCTGTATAACCAATTTTTGAGACCATATTTACAGTCCTTTTAAAAAGATCCTCTCTTAAATCATCATTAAGTACCGGACTTGGTGTTTCCTCAATTAATTTTTGATGCCTTCTTTGAACAGAGCAATCTCTTTCATGTAAATGTATAACTCTATTTTTTCCAGCTAAGATTTGAACCTCTATATGTCTCGGATTTTGAAAGTATTTTTCTATGTATACTTCATCATTTCCAAAATATTTTTGAGCTTCTGATTTTGCAGTTGAAAATAAAGTTTCAAATTCTTCCTCTTTGTTAACAATTTTCATTCCTTTTCCACCACCACCACCAGAGGCTTTTATTAAAACAGGAAAACCAATTTTTTTGCACAAATCTTTTGCTTCATTTATATTTTTTACACCACCCTCTGAACCTTCAATGACTGGCAAACCATTTTCTTTTGCAATTTTCTTAGCTTGTATTTTATCACCCATCATTTCAATTAACTCGTGGTGAGCACCAATAAATTTAATATTATTTTCTGCAAGAACTTTCGCAAAATTTGCGTTTTCCGAAAGAAACCCGTAGCCTGGATGAACGGCCTCCGAATTAGTTACTTCAATTGCAGACATTAAAGCTGGAATATTTAAATAACTATTTACTGGTTGATGAGAACCTATACAAACACTTTCATCAGCTAATCTAACATGCATACTCTCTCTATCCACGTCTGAGTGAACAGCGACAGTTGAGATACCCCATTCTTTACACGCTCGGATTATTCTAACTGCAATTTCTCCACGGTTTGCAATCAATATTTTTTTAAACATTATTCGAGAATAACAATTGTTTGTCCAAATTCTACAGGTTGACCATCTTCAACACAAATTTCTTTCACAATTCCATCAGAGGTGGACGGAACATGATTCATAGTTTTCATAGCCTCAACTATCATTATTGTGTCACCTTTTTTAATTTTTTTTCCAATTTCTGCAAACTTTTTACCTCCAGGCTCTGGTGCATGATAGGCTGTACCTATAATTGGTGAAGTAATTTCTTTACCTGAATTAGTTTTTTGGTTTGTATTGTCATTATTAAGCTTTGAAATATTGTTTTGTGGGATAGGAACATTTTGATTATTAATAGATACATTATTTTTAGAAACTTTAATTTTTGTATCTTTTTCGGTGTACTCTATTTCAGTTAAATTAAATTCGTCTAAATACTCACTGAGTTCTTTAATAACTTTTTTATCAATTTTCATTTTTTAAAAGCTTTTGCATTGAAATTATGGCTAAAATATAACCGTCAATTCCTAGACCAAATATACCTCCTGTAGCTACATCACTTATAAGAGATTTATGTCTAAATTCCTCGCGTTTGTATATATTGGAAATGTGTAGCTCAATGATTGGTTTTTTAAAAATACTTAATGCATCCCTTATTGCAATAGAAGTATGTGTGAAAGCTGCAGCATTAATAATAATCCCATCAAAATTTTTTCTTGAAACTTGTATTAAATTTACTAACTCTCCCTCGATATTCGATTGAGTAAATTCTAAATTCAAACCTAATTCTTTTGATTTTTTAGCACAAATATCTTTCAGATCTTTAAATGAGCATGAACCATATTGTGATTGTTCTCGTTCACCTAATAGATTAAGATTTGGTCCGTTAATAATAATTATTTTATTACTCATAAACTATTTATATACGATGAAAAAAAAAATAAAAATAAAAATAAATGGCAAAATGAATATAATAGATGATAAAACTAAACTATCTGTTCTTATACAAAATTTAAAAGTTCCTTTAAAAAAAGTAGCAATTGAATTGAACGAAGAAATAATGGATAAAAAAAAATTAAATAAAATTTATTTAAAAAAAGATGATAAAATTGAAATTGTTCATTTTATTGGAGGTGGTTAATTTTGAGACAAGATAAATTAATTATTTCAAATAAGAAATTTAATTCTAGACTGATTGTTGGCACTGGTAAATATAAAAATATGAAAGAGTGTGCTAAAGCAATAAAATTATCTGGTGCTGATATTGTTACTGTTGCAGTAAGAAGAGTTAATATCACAGATAAAAAAAAACCATTATTAATGGATTTTATTGATCCTAAAAAAATAACTTATTTACCCAATACTGCCGGGTGTTTCAATTCTGAAGAAGCGCTAAGAACATTGAGGTTAGCGAGGGAAATTGGAGGATGGAAATTAGTGAAATTAGAAGTTTTAGGAGATAAAAAAAATTTATTTCCAGAGATGATCGAAACTCTAAAATCAACTGAGACTTTAACAAAAGAGGGTTTCAACGTGATGGTTTATTGTAATGATGATCCCCTAATGGCCAAAAGATTAGAAAACGTTGGTGCAGCTGCAATTATGCCATTAGCTGCACCAATTGGTTCAGGCTTAGGAATTCAAAATAAAGTAAATCTTAGAATAATTAGAAATCAAACAAGGTTACCTTTAATAATTGATGCTGGTTTGGGACAGGCATCTGATGCTACAATTGCCATGGAACTAGGTTGTGATGGTATTTTAGTAAATACAGCAATTGCTAAAGCAAAGAAACCTTTTGAAATGGCTAAGGCATTTAAAAATGCCGTAATAGCAGGAAGACAATCTTTTTTATCTGGCAGAATTGAAAAAAAGTTAATGGGAAGCGCATCTTCTCCAAAGAAAGGAATTATTTAGATTTATTAAAATACCTCTTCTTCTTGAAGACTTTTTTTCTAATTTTTATATTTTTAAAATTAATACTATTATCTTTTAACTTAACCTCTAGGTTATTAGGTTTATCAAAATACTCTATAAGCTCTAAGGTTTTTTTAGATTTATTTTTTATGTCAATAATATACTCTGGAATAATTAAAGAATTATCAGAAATAATATCTATTTTAACTTTATTTTTTTTTTCAAAAAAATTTAAATTTTCAATAAAATTTTGTTTCAAAAAATCAGAAATTTTTTTACACACTTTTAATTCGACATATTTAGCCTTGTTTATAACTGATTTAAACTCTACTAATTTTAAAATTTTTTGAGCAAAAGACTCGTCTGTAAGTCCAACTTTCCATCTAACTGCACTTTCTCTTAATCTCTGTCTTGACATCTCAAGTAGTCCAAAATTACTAATTTTACCAATTTGAATTCTTGCTCTATCAGACCTAGATTTTTCTTTTAACCTTCTTTCAACTGTTTTTCTATTTCCGTAACTCAACATATCTATGAAGTCTATTATAATTAATCCAGACAAATCTCTAATTTTAATTTGTCTTGCAATCTCCTCAGCTGCTTCTAAGTTTGTATCTAGAGCTGTACTTTCAACATTTTTTTGCTTAATTGAACTACCAGAATTTACATCTATTGAAACTAGTGCTTCTGTAGGATTTATTACTAAGTAACCACCCGAGTTTAATTTAACCTCAGTATCGAATATTTGATTTAATTTTTGCTCTATTCCTTCTTCAATAAATAGTGGAATTTTTCCTCTATACTTTTTAATTTTTTTTACTTGTGATGGCATTAACATCTTCATAAAATTTTGAGCTTTTTTATATCCCTCATTACCTTCTATAACTATATTTTTAGTATTTTCATCAAACATATCCCTTAAAGTTCTCTTGATTATTTCACTTTCTTGATGAATAAGTGAGGGTGCAATTGCATTTATGGCATTATCCTTTATTTGATTCCAAGACTTTATTAAAGTATCTAAATCATGACTTACTTCATTCTTAGTTTTATTACTTCCAGCTGTTCTTACAATCAAACCCATTTCTCTTGGTATCTCTATTTCATTTAGAATTGTTCTAATTTTTTTTCTTTCTGCTGGATTAAATATTTTTCTAGATATTCCTCCTCCCTTTGGAGTATTTGGCATTAAAACTATATATTTTCCTGCGATAGAAATAAAAGTGCTCAACGCTGCACCTTTTTGACCTCTTTCATCTTTAATGACTTGCACAAGAATTACCTGATTAGGTTTAATTACCTCTTGAATTTTATATCTTTTAAACTTATTTCGATAGTTAACTTTTTTTTCTTTTTCTTGTTCATTTTGCTCTGTATCCGAATTTTCTTTTTTTTCTATCTCTATTGGATCATCTATTTCTAAGTTTCCTCTCGCTAAGTTTTCTTCTTCTTTTTCTTCACCTTTTTTTGACAATTCTTCTCTTAATTTTTCTTCCTCTTTTTTTATAATCTCAAGATCACTTTTCGGTATTTGATAGTAATCTGATTGAATATCATTAAAAGATAAAAAACCATGACGCTCTCTGCCAAAGTCTACAAAAGCTGCCTGCAAGGATGGCTCTATTCTACTGACTTTACCAAGATAAATGTTATTTTTTATAAGATTATTTTTTGAGCTCTCGTATTCATAATCTTCAATATTATTGTCCGACTTAAGAACAACTCTAGTTTCATTAGGATGCGATGCATCAATATATAAATTTTTATCCATAATTTTGTAATTGAAAGTTTCATTAGTTTTTTAAATTTTGTTTAATAATATTGCCTTATCTTTAACAAATTCCCAGTTATAATGGAATCAAAATGACTACAGTGTTAAAAAATATTTTAGCGATATTACTTATTATTTGTTTAATAGCTTTTATTGGGATTTTTGGGACTTTATGGACTTTTTCAAATAAAATTCCTGATTATAAATTCCTAAAAAGTTACAAACCACCTGTTTCAAGCAAAATGTATTCTGGTAATGGAGATTTAGTGGCTGATTTTTCACAAGAAAAAAGAATATTTATACCTTATAGCGCGATCCCACAAAAAGTAATCAATGCATTTTTAGCAGCAGAGGATAAAAATTTTTTTTCTCACCCGGGAGTAGACGCTAAGGGTGTCATTAGAGCAACAATAAATAATGTGAAAAATATCCTTACATCGAATAGATTAGAGGGAGCATCAACTATCACCCAACAAGTTGCAAAAAATTTTCTACTTACAAATGAAGTGAGTATTAATCGAAAAATTAAAGAAGCAATTTTAGCTTTTAGAATTGAAAGAGCCCTTAATAAAGAAAGAATATTGGAGTTATATCTTAATCAAATCTATTTAGGAAGCGGCGCATATGGTATAGCTGCGGCCAGTTTAGAGTATTTTGATAAATCAATTAAAGAACTAGATTATGCAGAAGCTGCTGTGCTAGCAGCTTTGCCAAAAGCACCAAGCAAATATAATCCTTATCGAAATATTGAATTAACTAAATTTAGAAGAAATTTAGTTTTACAAAATCTTCACCAAAATGGATTTATAAATCTTGCAAATTATGAAAATTTAAAAAACAAAAATATTGAGTTAAAAAAAACTAAAAGAGTATATTTGGAAGACGCACAATATTATATTGAAGATGTTAGAAAAAATATTATTGAAAGACTTTCATATGAAAAAGTTTATAAGCAAGGTTATAATATTAATACCCCGATTAATTTAAATCTACAAAAGATAGCTACAGACTCATTAAGGAACGGCCTTGTAGCATATGATCAAAGAAAAGGATGGAGAGGGCCACTTACAAATATTAAAGACGATGAAAATTGGTTCGAAAAAATAGATAAGAAATATTTATTGGAAAAATCTATTAACTGGAAAATAGCAATAGTTAAAAAAGTAAAAAAATTTGAGGCAACAATAGAAACTTTAGATCAAGTGAATGGTTTAATAAAATATAAAGATATAGCATGGGCAAAAAAAGAATTTGAGAATTTATTAAGGGTTGGTGACGTAATATATGTAAAAAATGTGAAAGATAATATTTATAAACTCAAACAATTGCCAAAAATAAATGGGGGAATTGTAGTCATGGATCCTTACACTGGCAGGGTTTTAGCATTAAGTGGAGGATTTAGTTTTAAATATAGTGAATTTAACAGAGCTTCACAAGCTCTAAGACAACCAGGATCCGCATTTAAGCCATTTGTCTATGCACTAGCTTTAGAGAATAAATATACACCATCGTCACTAGTGCTTGATGCTCCACTCGTTCTAGATCAAGGTGTGGATTTAAAAAAATGGAAACCAGAAAATTATGGTAAAAAATTTTACGGACCATCTACATTGAGAGTTGGGCTAGAGAAATCGAGAAATTTAATGACTATAAGAATAGCTCAAAATTTAGGAATTGATGAGCTAGCAAGTTTTTCTAAAAGATTAAATATTTATCAAGATCCAGAAGAATTATTATCAATCTCACTGGGATCAGCAGAAACCACTCTTTTAAATCTGACATCTGCTTATTCATCTTTTGTAAATGGAGGAAAATTGATAAGTCCAATAATTATAGATAGAATTCAAGATAGTGAAGGAAATACAATTATAAATAATGAAAATAGAAAATGTTCAAATTGCGAAAAAATTTCTTTCACTGGTAAAGATTATCCAGTAATTGAAGATAATTACGAACAAATAATGTCAGAACAAACAGCCTATCAAATTACATCTTTTTTAGAAGGTGTGATTAAAAGGGGGACGGGAAAAAAGTTAAAAGAGTTAAGATTAAATTTGGCTGGAAAAACTGGAACAACAAATGAAAACACAGATGCATGGTTTGTAGGTTTTACGTCAGATTTAGTTATTGGGGTGTACGTTGGTATGGATAATCCAAGACCACTAGGCAAATTTGAAACTGGTTCAAAGGCTGCGTTACCAATTTTCAAGGAATTTGTTGAAAAAGCTATAAAAAAATCTGATGCCAGACCCTTTAAAGTTCCAAAGAATATGACATTGATGGTTATTGATCCTTTGACAGGAGAAAAAGCAAAATTTAACTCAAAAAATACGATTATCGAGGCATATAAAAGCTCGAATGTGCTTAACGGAAAAGTTCTATACTCAGATAATAATAGATTAGATACTAATAATATATTAGAATTTTATTAATGGAAGATAAATATTTAAATTTAAAAAGAGACATTGAAAAAATCAATCAAAGAGTTAAGGAGCATCTTTGAAAAAAACAATATTTTCTCAAAATTAGAAATTCTTAATAAAAAAACTCTTGATGCTAATTTTTGGCATGATAAAGCAAAATCTCAAAAAATATTAAAGGAAAAAAAACTTTTTGAAGATCTTACAAATTCATATAAAGAATCCACTAATAAATTAAAAGATTTAAATGATATATATATTTTAGCGGTAGATGAAAATAATATAGGGGTTAAAAATGATATTTTAGAAAATATAAAAGAATTAAAAATAAAAGTTAAAAAAAATGAAATTAAATGTTTTCTGTCAAATGAAGCAGACTCATTTGATTGCTATATAGAAATTCATGCAGGTGCTGGTGGAACAGAGAGCCAAGATTGGGCCGACATGTTAAGAAAAATGTATATGAAATGGTCTGATAATAAAAATTATAAGTGTAATTTGATTAGCGAACATAAAGGAGACGAAGCTGGAATAAAATCTTCAACGATTAAAATTCAAGGTGAATATGTATTTGGATGGCTAAAAAAAGAATCTGGTATCCACCGATTAGTACGTATATCACCATTTGACTCGGGAGCAAGACGGCACACAAGTTTTGCAAGTATCTGGGTATATCCAGTAGTTGATGAAAACTTGAACATAGAAATATTAAATAAAGATTTAAGAATTGATACTTATCGTTCTAGTGGGGCAGGCGGACAACACGTTAATACCACAGATAGTGCAGTTAGAATTACTCATTTGCCAACAAAAATAGTAGTTCAATGTCAAAATGAAAGATCTCAGCATAAAAATAAAGAGACATGTATGAATATGCTTAAAGCAAGACTTTATGATTTTGAGATGAAAAAAAAAGACGAATTAAATCAAAACAACGAGGCATCTAAAGCTGAAATAGGATGGGGACATCAAATAAGATCATATGTTCTACAACCTTATAAATTAATTAAGGACAACCGAACAAATTATGAAAGTACAAATCCAGAAAAGGTTTTAAACGGAGACTTGGATGAATTTTTAGAGGAGTCTTTATATCAAGCTTAATGAAAAAAATTTTTTATAGGTCATTAATTTTAATCTTTTTAGGTATTTTTGGTTTTATTGTCTATTTAAGTACAATAGGTATCAAAACTGATAGATTTAATAATCAAATATCGGCACAAGTAAAAAAAATAAATAATCAGTTAGAATTGGAGCTTAATGAGATAGGAATTTTTCTTGATTTATTTAAATTACAATTAAGCCTTAAAACTATCGGGGTAAATCTTAAAAATAAGGATAAAACAATAAAATTTGAGAGTATTAGTTCTAATATAGATATTAAAAAAATAATTAGTGGTCAATTCTCTCCAACTGAATTGAATATTTCAACAAGATCAATAGAAGTAAAAAAAATAATTACATTTATAAGATCAATTGAAAATAATCCACAATTATTCATTTTAGAGAAATTTGTTAAAAAAGGTTACCTAATTGCAGATATCATTTTAAAATTTGATGAGCAAGGAAAATTAAAAGAAAATTATATTATTAAAGGACTAGTTAAAGATGGTGAAATAAAAAAAATTAAAAATTTTGATCTATCAAAAATAAATTTTTTATTTAATTTAAAAAAAGATTTTTTTGATTTCAACGATATCCGACTGTCTTTAAATAATAAAGAAGTTTTACTTCCAAAATTAAACATTAAAAATAATCAAAATAAATTTTTAATTTCTGGAAAAAATATTAATAATGATATTTCTTTAAAAGAAAATGAAATATATCAATTTTTCAATAAGAATTTATTTTTTCCAGGCATTATCTCAACAGAATTTAGTTTAGATAATGATTTCTCGTTTTTAATTGATAAAAAATATCAAATAAAAGATTTAAAAATTGATTCAAATTTAAATCTAAAAAAAATGAATTTTTCCAGTAAAATTGACTTTAAAAAATACTTGCCTGAGATAAATGATAAATTAGCTTTAGCAAATCACAAAATCCAAATTAAATATAAAAAAAATTTTCTTAGCGTTAAAGGTAAAGGAAATATAATTTTACAAAAAGAAATCGACGATATTGAGTATGATTTGATAAAATCTAAAAAAAATTTAAGTTTTAACACTTTAATCAAGATTAAAAAAAATCCAATGAATTTAGGTGTTCTGAATTTTCAAAAAGATCTAAATTCTAATCTGGAAATAGGTCTAATTGGGAATAAAAATCTAATATCAAAAGAAATATTATTAAAAAACATTCTGCTCAAAGAAAAAGATAATATTTTCGAATTAAACAATTTGAGAATAACAAAAGATAAAAAAATTAAATCTTTAGATAGAATTGACTTGGATTATCTTGATGTGGATGAATTAAAAAATAAGTTATCGATTTCTAGAAAAAGTAAAGATTATTATTTAGTGTCCAAAAGTTTTAATGCTTCCAAAGTAATAGATGATTTATTAAAACCTGAAAAAAAATTAAAAAATGAAAAAAATTTTTTAAGTAATTTTAAATTAAATATAAAAATCAATGAAACCTTTTTAGATAACGACCATATAATAGATGATTTAAATGGGTATTTATCTTTTAAAAATGGCATGATAATTGAAGCCAATTTAGACTCCACTTTTTCAAAAAATGAAAAGATTAAACTTACAATAAAATCTTTTTCAAACGAAAAAATTACAACGTTTTATTCAGATCTTGCGAAACCCTTTGTAAATAGGTATGAATTTATTAAAGGGTTTGAGGATGGTAATTTAAATTTTTATTCTGTAAAAAAAAATGATACCTCAGACTCAAAATTGGTTATCGACAATTTTAAAGTCCAAAAAGTTCCTGCTTTAGCAAAATTGCTTACACTAGCTTCTCTTCAAGGTATAGCTGATTTGTTAACTGGTGAAGGAATAAGGTTTTCAGACTTTGAGATGACTTTTTCCAATAAGGGTGACTCTTTAAAGATTAAGGAACTTTACGCAATTGGTCCAGCAATTTCAATTTTAATGGATGGTTATATCCAGAAAAATGAGCTAGTAAGCCTTAAAGGAACTTTGGTGCCTGCAACCACTATTAATAGAACAATTTCCTCTATTCCTTTAATTGGCAATATTTTAGTTGGAAAAAAGGTTGGTGAAGGTGTTTTTGGTGTCAGCTTTAAAATTAAAGGACCTCCAAAAAAATTAAAAACTACTGTAAATCCTGTTAAAACTTTAACACCGAGATTTATAACAAGAACTATTGAAAAATTAAAGAAAAATTAATTTTTTTCAACTTTAATGTGTCTCTTTTTACCTAAAGATAACTTTATAGTATTTTTTTCAAAAAGTTTGTCATCTACAATTAATTTTTCGTCGTTAACAGTTTTGTTATTAATCTTCACACCATTACCTTTAATCAGTCTTCTTATTTCGCTTTTAGAGTTTTCTAATTTTGATAAAATTACTAAATCAACAATATTTAAATTGTTTAATTGGTTTTTATTAATAGAAATAGATGGTAAAGCAGATCCAAGTGAATTTTCAGAAAATGTTTTTTTCGCTGTTTCTTCGCATTTTTTAGCCTCTTTATCCCCATGAAGCATTGCTGTTGTCTCATTTGCAAGAATAATTTTCTGTTTGTTTATTTCCTGATCTTTAATTTTTTCAATATTTGTAATACTTAAATCGGTAAAAAATTTAATAAATTTTAAAACATCTTTATCATCAACATTTCTCCAAAATTGCCAATAGTCATAAGGAGATAAAAATTTTTTATCCAGCCAAATAGCACCTGTTTCAGTTTTACCCATTTTTGCACCTGAGGCTAAAGTAATTAAAGGGGTAGTTAATCCATGTACCTGATTATTTGAGTATTTTTTTATTAAATCAATACCATTAATAATATTTCCCCATTGGTCAGAGCCACCTATTTGTAATAAACAATTTTTTTTCTTGTTAAGCTCTAAAAAATCATAAGCTTGTAAAATCATATAATTAAATTCCATATAACTGAGTGATTGTTCTCTTTCCAACCTGGTTTTTACACTTTCATATGTTAACATTTTATTAATTGTAAAATGCTTTCCTATATCCCTTAAAAAAGAAATATATTTAAGGCTTTTTAACCACTCAAAATTATTTACAAATATCGGTTTAGTGTTTTTATCTGCACTTTTCAAAAATTTTTTTAAAATTCTTTTTATATTCTCTGAATTTTTTTCAATTTCATTTTCGCTTAAAATTTTACGAGTTTTATCCTTACCAGAAGGATCTCCAATTCTAGTAGTGCCTCCACCTAGTAAAACTATTGGTTGATGACCATGTTTTTGAAGCAATCTTAAACACATAATTTGCAAGAGACTTCCAACATGTAAACTTTCGGCAGTACAATCAAAACCAATATAAGCTTTTATCTTTTTTTTATCTAACAAGTAGGACAATTCTTGATCATCTGTGCATTGGTAGAAAAAACCTCTATCTTTAAATTCTTTTAAAAATTTATTCATATGCTTATAGTTCTACAATATACAAATTTTATTAAAAAAAAATGATTATGAAAAAAAAGATATATACATCTCTTGGCTTAATGAGTGGCACATCTATGGATGGTGTAGATTTATCTGTCATAAAATCAGATGGATATGATGAATTTTCAAGTATTTTAAACATTTATCGAGAGTTTGATAACGACCTTTACATACAATTAATCGAATTAAGAGATAAAATCTCAAGTACAGAAGATCTAAAAATTTACTCAGATGATTTGAAAAATTTAGAAAAAAAATTTACTTTATTTAACGCTAAAATTATCAATGATGTTCTGCAAAATGTTGATGAAGAAATTGATTTAGTTGGTTTTCATGGTCAGACAATTTTACACAATTCGAAAATAAAAATTTCAAAGCAATTAGGGGACGGAAAATTGCTATCTAGCTTAGTAAAAAAGATAGTTATAAATAACTTTAGGCAAAATGATCTTAATCATGATGGGCAAGGTGCTCCATTAACTCCTATATTTCATTATTTAATTTCAAAAATTATAAAAAATAAATTTAAGATAGATTATCCTATAAGTCTAGTAAATATAGGTGGTATTACAAACGTTACTCAAATTAAAGACTCATTAAATAATTTAAATCAAAATTTTTTTGCATACGACATTGCTCCAGGAAACTGTCTAATAGATGAATGGGTAAGAATGCATGTTAATATGAGTTACGACAAAAACGGAAATTATGCAAGCAGCGGAAAAGTAGACAAATTAATTTTAAATCAAGCAATCGAAAATTTTGAGTTAAAATCGTTTAATAACTCGTTAGACATTAAAGATTTTGACTTATCGTTTGCAAAAGGTTTATCATTTGAAGATGGTTGTGCAACGTTAACAAAATTTACTGCTTTTCTTATCTCTAATGGTCTTGAAAAAATAAGTAAAAAAAATAATATTACTTTAAACAACATTATTTTATGCGGTGGTGGTAGAAAAAATATTTTTTTAATCGAATCTATTAGGGAATTTTTAAATAATAGTAATATTGAAATAAAGGAAATAGATAATTATAATTTTGATGGTAGTTTTATTGAGTCGCAAGCTTTTGCATTTTTAGCAATTAGATCGTACTTGAATTTACCTATTTCTTTCCCAAATACCACGAGGTGCAAAGAAGCTATAACAGGCGGTGAAATTCAAAAAAATTTTTAGTATAAAGCTGTTTCTTTTTTAATATACTTAATGATAGTTTCTGTTAATTCAGACTCACTTTTTGTGAAAAAATGATTAGCTCCAGGTATACTCTCAAATTCAACTTTTATACCTTTTTGTGCGCTTAATTTATTATCTAAATCTTTTATAAATTCTAAAGGCACTAATTCATCTTTTTTTCCATAAACCATTAAACCTGATGAAGGACACGGTGATAAAAAAGAAAAATCGTATACGTTAGGTTGAGGTGAGATTGCAATGAATCTATTAATTTCAGGTCTTCTCATTAATAGTTGCATTGCTATTAAAGAACCAAAAGAAAAGCCAGATACCCAACATTGAGAATTATCAAAATTTTCTCTTTCCAACCAATCTAATGCAGCAGCAGCATCAGCTAATTCTCCTTGTCCATTATCAAATTCACCATCACTTTTTCCAACACCTCGAAAATTTACTCTACATACAGAAAAATCATTTTCCATGAATGCATGAAATGTCTCTACAACAACTTTGTTATTCATTGTTCCTCCATACTGTGGATGAGGTTGTAATACTAAAGCGATAGGTGAAGTACTTTTTTTACTCTTGTAATATTTTGCTTCTAACCTTCCTGCAGGACCGGGTATAAATATTTCTAAAATTTTATTATCCATTCTTGGTAATGATTATCATTCTCAAAAAAAAATAGGTTTATCACATGTGCGTGACAAAATGTTAGTATTTTTTTCTGTTAGATACTTGACTATTTTAGTCGGGTTTATATATACCCTCGTAAATAAAGGTTTTATGAAACTAACATCTAAAGGCAGATATGCGGTAATGGCTTTAGTTGATCTGGCAAGATTTGACAGTATTAATCCAGTATCTCTAAGAGACATATCGCTAAGACAGGGTATCTCACTTGATTACCTTGAACAAATTTTTTCTAAACTTAGAAAAAAAGAAATTGTTCAAAGTGTAAGAGGAAATCAAGGAGGCTATGTTTTGAATAAAAAAGCTAAAGAAATTAAACTAACAAATATTTTTGATGCGGTTGACGAAAAAGTAAAAACTGTTCAGTGCAAAAAAGAGTCTAAAAAAGGTTGTAACGGTAGATCTACAAAATGTTTAACCCATAATTTATGGGATGAGCTTGAAAATCATATTAATGATTTTTTTGAAAAAAAGAGTTTAGAAGACCTTGTTAAAGAAAATGCTGAAAGAAGAATTTAGAGATGGATACTAGAGAAAAAGATATAGAAAAGTTAAAAGATTATAAATACGGTTTTACGACTGATATTGAAAATATAAAAGCTCCAAAAGGCTTAAACGAGGATGTGATCAAGTTTATTTCTAATATCAAAAAAGAGCCACAATGGATGTTAGACTTTAGGTTAAAGGCTTATAAGAGATTAAAACTCTTAAAAGAGCCAAACTGGCAAAAGCCAAAATACCCTAAAATTGATTACCAAGATTTATACTATTACTCAGCACCAAAAAGCATGAAGGACAAACCAAAAAGTTTAGACGAACTTGATCCTAAACTTTTAGAAACATATAAAAAACTTGGAATTCCATTACAAGAGCAAGCAAGATTAAATGGAATTGCTGTAGATGCAGTATTTGATTCTGTTTCAGTAGCAACTACTTTTAAAGGTGAATTGACTAAACATGGAATAATTTTTTGTTCAATGTCGGAGGCAATTCAAAAGCATCCTGATCTAGTAAAAAAATATTTAGGTACAGTGATACCAGTTACAGATCATTTCTTTGCTACATTAAACTCTGCTGTGTTTACAGATGGATCATTTGTTTATATTCCTGAGGGTGTTAAGTGTCCAATGGAACTATCAACTTATTTCAGAATCAATGCATCACAGACAGGTCAATTTGAGAGAACATTAATAATTGCCGATAAGGGAAGTTACGTAAGTTATCTTGAAGGATGCACCGCTCCAATGAGAGATGAAAATCAATTACACGCAGCGAACGTTGAATTGATTGCTTTAGATGATGCAGAGATAAAATACTCAACTGTACAAAATTGGTATCCAGGTGATGAAAATGGCAAAGGAGGAATCTATAATTTTGTAACTAAAAGAGGATTATGTAAGGGAAAAAATTCTAAGATTTCTTGGACACAAGTAGAAACAGGCTCAGCTATAACTTGGAAATATCCAAGCTGTATATTAAAAGGTGATAATTCAATTGGTGAATTTTACTCTATAGCAATAACAAATAATCATCAAAAGGCAGACACTGGAACAAAGATGATTCATTTAGGAAAAAATACTAAAAGTAAAATTATTTCCAAAGGTATAAGTGCTGGATTTTCTGATATGACTTACAGAGGTTTAGTAGATATTAATTCAAAAGCAAAAAATTCCAGTAACTATACACAATGTGACTCTTTACTTATGGGAAATAAATGTGGTGCACATACAGTGCCTTATATTAAAAATAAGAATTTTGACTCAAATATTGCACACGAAGCCACGACATCAAAAATAAGTGAGGCACAATTACATTATTGTCAACAAAGAGGACTGAACCCTGAGGAAGCTGTAGGATTAATTGTTAATGGTTTTTGCAAAGAAGTATTACAACAACTACCGATGGAGTTTGCAGTCGAAGCTCAGAAACTTGTAGGTATTAGTTTAGAGGGGAGTGTTGGCTAATGCTTAAAATCAATAATTTAAATGCAAATATTGAAAACAAAGCAATATTAAAGAGTTTTTCGTTGAGCATAAACGCTGGCGAAGTTCACGCAATTATGGGTCCAAACGGGTCGGGAAAAAGCACATTATCAAACATTTTATCAGGAAAAAAAGGTTATGAGGTATCAGGTGAAATCTTATTTGAGAATAAAAATTTATTTGATCTTGAGACTGAGGAAAGAGCACATAAAGGAATATTTTTAGCTTTCCAATATCCATTAGAAATTCCAGGTGTAAATACAAATATATTTTTAAAAACATCCTTAAATGCAATTAGAAAAGCAAGAGGTGAAAAAGAATTAGATGCGATTGAATTTTTAAAACTTGTCAAAGAAAAAGCTAAAGAATTAAAATTTGATGAAGAAAAACTAAACAGACAATTAAATGTTGGTTTTTCTGGAGGGGAGAAAAAGAAAAACGAAATTCTACAAATGTCTATGTTAGCTCCAAAATTATCCATTTTAGATGAAACTGACTCAGGTTTAGATATTGATGCTTTAAAAATAGTAGCCGATGGAGTTAATACTTTAAGAAATAAAGATAATTCTTTTTTAATAATAACTCACTATCAAAGATTATTAGATTACATAAAACCTGACTTTGTCCATGTTTTAATGAATGGAAAAATAATTAAATCTGGCGGCCCAGAATTAGCAATAGAGTTAGAAAAAAAAGGTTATGAAAGTTTTAATTAGATGAATGAACAAATACAATTAGATTTTTATAAAATAATAAAGACTTTAAAAATTTCGGAAAAAGAAATTCAATTAAAAAAAAGTTTTTTAAAGAAATTTATTGAAAACGGTTTTCCAAATAGAAAACAAGAAGATTGGAAATTTTTAGATATTAGTCAAATTATTAAAAAAAATATTGGTGAATTGAGTTTCTTTAATGATTACTCATTACCAAATAAAATTGATCCATCTATTTTTGTTGATGGTTTAGAGCACAATAAGATTATTTTTATTAACGGTAGAATTGAAAAAATTGATTTTAGTTATGAAGATCAAAGTCAAATTGAAATAAATGACGAAATTGGAAAAAATATTAAATTTGATTATGAAAATTCTTTGATTGATTTAAATAATGCTTTTACCAATAAAGTTTATAAAATTTTGGTAAAAAAAAATTATTCTTTAAAGAAACCCTTAATAATTTATCATTCAACAAATAATAAGATTAAGTCAAAAAACGTAAATTTAAGTTTAAATTTTGAATTAGAGGAAAATAGCCACTTAAGACTTATTGACTATTTCAATGACAATACAGGCAAAAATTTTGTAAATATTTTATATAATTTTAATTTAAAAAAATACTCAATTCTTAAAAATTATAAACTTGATAAGTTTAGAAATAATAATTTAAAGTATTCTTTTAACAATATTGAACAGGATGATAATAGTATTTCAGAAACGTTTATATTGTCTGCTGGTTCAGACTATTTTAAAAATGAAGTCAATTGTAATTTAAATGGTGAATTTTCATCTGCCTTCATAAATGGGATTCTTTCACTTAATGAAAATCAACAGCATGAAATTAGATCAACAATAAATCATCAAGTTGAAAACACCAAAAGTTATCAACTAATTAAAAGTGTGCTTGGAAAAAACTCAAAATCTGCATATCAAGGAAGAATTTTTGTAAACTCAAAAGCTCAAAAAACCGATGGCTATCAGCTAAGTAAAGCAATATTGTTAGATGAAACATCTGAGTTTAATGCTAAACCGGAATTAGAAATTTATGCTGATGACGTGAAATGCTCCCACGGATCGGCATCAGGAAGTTTAAATGAAAACTCAATCTTTTATTTAATGTCTCGAGGTTTAAACTATCAACAATCTAAAGAACTTTTAATAAATGGATTTTTACTCGATGTTGTTGAAAAAATAACAGATTCAGAAATTAAAAATTTAATTAAAAATATTGTTGGATTAAAAGAATGAATATAAATAATATTAAAAAAGAATTTCCAATTTTTGATGAAAAAATCCAAAATAATGATTTAGTTTATTTGGATAGTGCCAATTCATCTCAAAAACCAAAGGTAGTTCTAGATAGAATTAATGATTTTTACTCTAAACAATTTTCAAATGTGGGCAGAAGTATTCATTATTTGGCAGTTGCGGCAACTAATTTGTATGAAAATACAAGGACTTCAGTTCAAAAGTATATAAATGCCAAAGATAAAAATGAAATCGTATTTACTAAAGGTGCTACTGAGGCTCTTAATTTAGTTGCAAATACTCTAGGTCAGGCAATCTTAGAGCCAACTGATGAAATTTTAATTACAGAATTAGAGCATCATTCAAATTACGTTCCATGGCATTTTTTAAGAAAATCTAAAAATATTAAAATAAAGTTCGCAGAAGTAAATGAAGACGGAGACATGCCGATTGAAAATATAGAGAAAGAAATTACAGATAAAACTAAAGTAATAGCTATAACACATTTGTCTAATGTTACCGGTGCAGTTTTACCAATAAAAGAGATAACCCAATTAGCACATTCAAAAGGAATTGTTGTTGTAGTAGATGGTTGTCAAGGAGGCCCACATTTGAAATTGGATATGCAGGATTTAGATTGTGATTTTTATGCAATATCATGTCACAAAATGTACGGTCCAACAGGTCTTGGAGTTTTGTATGGAAAAAAGAAATGGTTAGAACAACTTCCACCATACCAAGGTGGTGGAGGAATGATTAATGAAGTTAAAAAAGATAGAATCTCTTATGGGGAACTTCCAAATAAGTATGAAGCTGGAACAATGGCTACAGCTCAAGTCATAGCGTTTGATCAATCAATAAAATTCTTAGAAAGTATAGGAATTGAAAATATAATTAAACATGAAAAAGAATTAATAGAATACGGTCAGGAAATTTTAAAAAAAAATAATTCTGTGAAACTAATTGGAAATCCAAAAGAGCGTGGTGGAGTTTTATCTTTTACTCTAGAAGGAGTTCATCCACATGACATTGCAACTATCCTGGATGAAACTGGAGTTGCTATAAGAGCGGGTCATCATTGTTGTCAAATACTTCACGACAAATTAGGTATACCCGCAAGTGCGCGAGCATCATTGGGAGTTTACAATACTAAAGATGACTTAGATAAATTAAATGAAGGAATTAATAATTGTAAAAAAATTTTTGATTTAAAATGAACTTAAAAGAATTATATCAAGAATTAATTTTAGAGCATGGAAAAAATCCTAGAAATTTAGGAAAAACAGAAAATTTTAACAAAGATGCAAAAGGGAATAATCCATTATGTGGAGATAATGTACATGTGTATTTAAAATTAAATGAGCAAAGAAAAGTAGAGGATATTTCTTTCGAAGGAAGTGGATGTGCAATATCAATGGCATCGGCCTCTATAATGACAGATTTAATAAAAGGAAAAAGTGATAATGAGGCTAAAGAAATAATTGAAGATTTTTTAGGAATGATTAAAGAAAATCCTGAACTTAAAAATAACATTTTAAAAGAAGATGATAAAACAAAATTAATGTGTTTATCAGGCGTGAAACAATATCCCATGCGAGTTAAATGTGCTACCTTATCATGGCACACTTTAGTGTCGGCAATGGAAAATGATGGAAAAGAAATCAGCACAGAAAATTAATTATGGATGTTAAAAATAAAATAATTGAAGAAATTAGAAAAATCTACGATCCAGAATTACCAGTGAATATATATGAACTTGGATTAATTTATGATATAAAAGTAGATGGTAGTAAGGCTGAAATTAAGATGACACTAACAACACCAAATTGTCCAGTGGCTGAAAGTTTACCTAAAGAGGTAAAAGAAGGCGCAATGCAAGTAGAGGGAATAGATGATGTAGATCTGCAACTAGTTTGGGATCCACCATGGACTAAAGATATGATGTCAGATGCTGCTAAATTGGAGTTGAATTTATAATGGCTCAAATAATTAAATTAAGTGATAATGCTGCTTTAAGAATAAAAGAAATCATGTCTAATGCTGAAAAAAATGCAATTGGTGTGAGAGTTTCTGTAAAATCTGGTGGCTGTGCAGGCATGTCATACGTGATGGAATACTCAAAAAAGATTAATCCAAACGATGAGTTGATTGAGGACAAAGGAGTAAAAGTTTACATTGATTCAGCTGCAGTTATGTATCTTTTAGGAACAGAGATGGATTATAAAAAAGAGGATTTTTCCTCTACATTTGTTTTTAATAATCCTAACGAGACTGAAAGGTGTGGCTGCGGAGAATCCTTTAAGGTTTAACAGCTGTAATACATTTCAAATTCAATTGGATGCGGAGTATGTTCAAAGTTGTGAATTTCCTCATACTTTAACGCGATGTAAGCATCAATTTGATCATCAGTGAATACATTACCTTGTTTTAAGAAATCTCGATCTTTATCAAGACTTTCCATTGCTTCTCTTAAAGATCCACAAACAGTGGGAATTTTTTTAACCTCATCTTCAGACAACGCATAAAGGTCTTTGTCAAATGATTTACCTGGATCAATTTTATTTTTAATCCCGTCTAAACCGGCCATTAACATTGCAGCAAAAGTTAAATAAGGGTTTCCAGCTGCATCACCAAATCTAATTTCACATCTAGCTGCCTTTTTACTCAAAGTAATAGGAATTCTACAAGATGCTGATCTGTTTCTTGCTGAATAAGCTAATAAAACTGGAGCTTCAAATCCTGGTATTAGTCTTTTGTAACTATTCGTTGTGGCATTTGAAAAAGCGTTAATTGCTTTCGCATGTTTCAAAATTCCACCTATATAGTTTAAAGCTGTATCAGATAATCCTGCATATTTGTCACCAGAAAATAATGCAGTATCACCTTTCCAAATTGACTGGTGAACGTGCATACCTGAACCATTATCACCCTTAACAGGCTTTGGCATAAATGTAGCTGTTTTACCAAATGAATTAGAAACCATGTGAACAGCGTATTTATAAAGTTGTAAGTTGTCAGCTTGATCTACAAGAGTTCCAAAGTACATTCCAAGCTCGTGTTGACTTGGTGCAACCTCATGGTGATGTTTTTCTACCTTAATACCCATTTCTTTCATGGCTTTTAAATATTCGCTTCTCATGTCTTGTTCACTATCAACTGGTGGAACTGGAAAATAACCACCTTTAATCCCTGGTCTATGACCTAAATTTCCATTTTCATATTCTTTACCGGTATTGTAAGGACCTTCCTTACTATCTATTTTAAATCCAGTTTCATTCATGTCATTTTTAAATCTTACATCATCGAATACAAAAAATTCCGCCTCAGGTCCAAAAAATGCTTTATCTCCTATACCTGAACTTTTTAAGTAAGCCTCGGCTTTTTTGGCTGTGCCTCTTGGATCTCTCTCATAAGGATTTTTTTTTATTGCATCTAAAATATCACAAAATAGATTCAATGTATTGTGAGATGTAAATGGATCTACTATTGCTCTTGATGTATCTGGTTTAAGGATCATGTCAGACTCGTTAATTGCTTTCCAACCTGCAATTGATGATCCATCAAAAAAAATTCCTTCGTTTAACATTTCATCATCGACCATCTTCGCATCCATGGTTACATGTTGTAATTTACCTCTAGGATCAGTAAATCTTAAGTCTACGTATTCAATGTCTTTATCTTTGATAGTTTTTAATACATCGTTTGAAGTCATGTTATCTCCTTTATAATTCTGGGCTTTGTGATATCAAATAAAGACTGTTAAATAATGTTCTTTTACTTTATATCACCTATGCACTTTTTACATGAGTTTACAATCAAACTTAAAAAAAAACTAACACTCGTAAGTTGAATAATGACATTAATAGACAAAGAGCCGGTACAAAGAGTTCAGAAAATATTGAGAGAATTTGACACAAATTCTGAGGTAATTGTTTTAAAGAGTTCAGCAAGGACCGCTCTTGAAGCCGCTAAATCTTTAAATTGCGAAGTTGGTGCGATTATCAAAAGTTTACTTTTTAAAACTGAGCAAAACTTTACTTTATGTCTTGTCGCTGGAGATAAAAAAGCCTCACTTAATAAGATTAAAAAAATTTTAAATATGAAAGATGTATCCATGGCTTCAGCTGATGATGTTAAAAATGTTACAGGTTTTACCATAGGGGGTGTATCACCAATTGGTCATTCAAACAAAATCGATATTTTAATAGATCTTTCTTTAGATAGATTTAAGGAATTATTTGCTGCAGCTGGTCATCCTAACTGTATATTTAAAATTAGCTTTGAGAACTTGAGTAAAATCACCAAAGGATCAGTCAAAGAATTAGCAGAATGACACAGCCAAAATTATTAGATTATTTATTACTAGTTTTGTTAGCACTAATTTGGGCTTCTGCTTTTTTTAATATTAAAATTGCAACTTACTCATTTGGACCAGTAACAATTGCTTTTTTGAGAGTTGTTTTTGGAGCTATACCCGTTTTAATACTTTGTTACTGTAAGGAAATAAAGATAGAAGCATTTTCAAAAGATTGGTACTGGTTTGCATTAATAGGTTTTATAAATCTAGTTGCACCTTTTTTTCTTATCGCTTATGGAATTAAATCTGTTCAAAGTAATCTAGCAGCAATTTTAATGTCTACCACACCCTTAAGCTCCACTGTATTGGGTCATTTTTATACAAAAAATGAGAAGTTCAACCTTATTAAAACCTTTGGAATTTTGATTGGTTTTTCTGGTATCCTTTATCTATTTTCAGATAATTTATTGATTGATGAGAACAACTTTATATCTGCTTTATTAATACTCTTAGGCTCTACTTGTTATGTAGTTGGTGGTGTTTTAACTTTAAAAATAAGTAAAAAGAAGAATGAAAACGTAACTGGCTCTATATTAATTTGGGCAACGATTATTTTGATTCCACTTGTCAGTTTTATAGAACAACCCTGGAATTTATCACCAAGACTAGATTCAACTATTTCGGTTGTTTATTTAGGACTTGTTTCAACTGGAATAGCTTGGCTTTTAAGATTTAGAATTTTAGTAAAAAATGGCTTAATTTTTCAATCACAAGTATCTTATTTAATTCCTATTTTTGGAACTATTTTGAGCTTTATATTCTTAAAAGAATTAATTACAGTAAAAGTATTAGTTTCTCTAATTGCAGTTTCAAT
>CABZBT010000003.1 GCA_902524045.1 uncultured Pelagibacteraceae bacterium
AAATTATATTTTATCATTACAATAATTTAATTATAAATATTGATATTTCAATGCCACTAACTTCTGTAGTCAGCATTAATTTTTACATATTCTTTTGTTAAATCCATAGTGTAAACAGTAAATTTTTTTTTACCATTACCAATATCAATACTAATGTTAATATCTGAGTTTTTCATATATTTTGCAGCATCATTCTCGTTATACTGGTTATGAATCTTCCCCTTATTTACAATGATTAATTCGCCAAATTTTAGAGATAATTTATTTAAATTTAAATCTACCCCTGATTTTCCTATTGCCATAATCACTCTTCCCCAATTTGGATCCTCGCCAGCAATGGCTGTTTTGACTAAAGCAGAGTTAGCAATTGAAAAACCTATCTTCTTAGCATCTTGTTCTGTTCTAGAATTAAAAACATTTATTGTAACAAATTTTGTAGCTCCCTCTCCGTCTGCAACTACTCTTTTAGCTAAATTCAATAAAACATTATTCAAAGACTCATCAAAAGATTTTAACTTTTTATCATTAATCGTTTTGATTAAAGAATTTTTTGCTTTACCTGTAGAAAAAATTGAAATCATATCATTAGTGCTTGTGTCTCCATCACATGAAATAGCATTAAATGTATTTTCAATGTTTTTTTTTAGTAACTTTTTTAGTACCTCATTTGAAATATCTGCATCAGTGAAAATATAACTTAGTGTTGTAGCCATATTAGGCTGTATCATGCCAGAACCCTTGGCTATTCCATAAATTTTTACTCTTATATTTCCTATTTTACATTCTTCCATGGCTACTTTTGGCTGAGTATCCGTAGTCATTATCGCTAAGGCTGCTTTAATCCATAAATATTTATTTTGAGTATATTTGATATTTTCAATGAGCTCAGGAATCTTTAACTTTATTTTTTCTTCAGGAAATTTTTCACCAATCGTTCCTGTACACCCAAAAATAATATTTTTTGATTTAATTATCTTAGGATGGTCCTCATCCTCTTTTTGTTTTTCTGAGAGTAATCTAGAGGTTATTTCTGCTATATGCTGCATTGATCTATACCCAGACTCACCAGTAAAAGAATTAGCATTTCTTGAATTTATAATAAGAGAAAAAATTTTTTGAGTTCTTTGATTTAAATTCCATTTTATATTTTCAGATATTATTTTAGAACGTGTATATACTGATGCGAAATTTGCTCCATCTCGAAAATAAAACATTGCTAAATCGTCTCTTTTAGTATCGTATAAGTCAGCACTAACCGAAGAGATAGATAAGCCATCAAGGTGATCAAGATCTTGAAATTGCCTCATTTTTCGATTTTCAGATTTTGAAGCTAGAAAGTTCGTTAAATTAATTCCCATGATATTTAAAATTTACATTTAATAACTATATTAAAAGTTGTATTTAAAATGTATATCAAAAAGAAATGCTAAATCCTTTAAACTTTATTTCTAAATTTATTAAATCTGGCAACCAAAAAGAACTAGATAGAATTAATAGGATCGTGAAAAAAGTGAACCTTTTGGAAGAAAATACCAAAATACTTAAAAATGAGGACTTTGCAAACAAAACTACTCAATTAAAGGAGAAAGTTAAAAGTGGAAAATCACTCGATGAGGTTTTGCCTGAAGCATTTGCTCTTGTAAGAGAAGCTTCGGTAAGATCAAGAAACGAAAGACACTATGATGTTCAAATAATTGGTGGAGTTGTTTTGCATGAGAATAAAATTACTGAGATGAGAACAGGAGAAGGAAAAACACTTACAATTGCTCTTGCAGCATATTTAAATGCATTAGAAGGAAAAGGTGTTCATATTGTAACAGTCAATGATTACTTAGCTAAAAGAGACTCGATAGAAATGGGAAAAATTTATAATTTTTTGGGTTTAACTTCAGGTTACATAAATAATAATCAAGACGATATTGAAAGAAAGGAAAATTATAATTGTGATATTACGTATGGAACTAACAGTGAACTAGGATTTGATTATCTTAGAGATAATATGAAGTACTCCCAAGAGGAGATGGTTCAAAGAGGTCACAATTATGCAATTGTTGATGAGATAGACTCATGTTTAATTGATGAGGCCAGAACCCCATTGATTATTTCAGGTGTAGCAGAGGATAAAACTGATCAATATCTTGCTGTGGACAAAATTATTAAATTGTTAAATGAAAAAGATTTTGAAGTTGACGAAAAAGACAAAAATATTCTTTTAACGAATGAAGGTGTAAACCATATCGAAAATCTATTTTCCAAGGCAGGAATACTAAAGAATAATAATTTCTACGATCCTGAAAATTTAGAATTAGTACATTTTGTGAATCAAGCATTAAGAGCAAATCACTTATTTAAAAAAGATAAAGATTATTTAGTTAAAGATAATAGTGTAAAAATTGTTGATGAACTTACTGGTAGAATTTTGGAAGGAAGAAGGTTTGGTGATGGTCTTCATCAAGCAATAGAAGCTAAGGAAAAAATTGAAATACAAGCTGAAAATCAAACATTAGCATCAATTACTTATCAAAATTATTTTAAACTCTATAAAAAGTTATCTGGATGCACAGGAACTGCTGCTACTGAAGCAGAGGAATTTTTTGAAATTTACAATTTAAATGTAGTAGTGGTTCCAACTAATAAAGATATGATCCGAAAAGATTATAATGATCAAATTTTTCGAACAGAAGATGAAAAAAATTCAGCTATAATAAAAAAAATTAAAAAATGTTATGAGACAGAACAGCCTACTTTAGTTTTTACTTCAAGTGTTGGCAAGTCTGAAATATATTCAAATTTACTTGATAAAGAAAAAATTAAACATACTGTTTTAAATGCCAAAAATCATGAAAATGAAGCAGAAATTATTGCAAATGCAGGAAAAGCCAAATCTGTAATAATCACAACAAGTATTTCTGGAAGAGGTGTTGACATTCAATTGGGAGGAAAAAAGGGATCCACAAATGAGGATCTTTTAAATAAAAATAAAGAACACATAAAATCTTTAGGTGGTTTATTTGTAATAGGAACAGAAAGAATGGAGTCTAGAAGGGTAGATAACCAAGCAAGAGGGAGATCTGGTAGACAAGGAGATGAGGGTAGTTCAATTTTTTATGTAAGTTTAGAGGATGATCTAATGAGAATATTTGGGTCAGATTCTATGAACAATATTCTTCAAAAACTTGGTCTTAAAGATGGTGAGAGTATTGATCATCCATGGATTAACAAAGCACTTGAGAGGGCACAGCAAAAAGTTGAGTCTAGAAACTTTGATATTAGGAAAACACTAATAAAATTCGATAATGTTTTAAATGATCAGAGACAAGTAATATTTTCTCAAAGAAAAGATGCGATGGATAGTAATAGTATTTTTGATTATTCAGACCAGTTTTTAAATGAAATAATAAATGATTTAATTAGTTTAAAAGCAAAAAAGTTAGTAGATCCTAAAAATAATGAGTTTAACAATACACTTAAGACTATTTTTGGTAAAAGTTTAGATGAAATTGAATATGAAAAAATTATCTCGATTAATGAAAAAGAATTTAAAATTAAAATTTTTGAAAAGTTTAAGTATATGAGAGATCAAAGAACGCAAGTTCTCTCAATAAATCAATCAAAAGAAATAGAAAAAAGAATTCTTTTACAATCCATCGATTTTAATTGGAGATCTCACATTCAATACTTAGAACAATTAAGGCAAGTCATAGGCTTAAGATCTTATGGTCAAAGAGACCCTTTAATTGAATATAAAAAAGAAGCATTTAATTTATTTTCAAATTTATTAGAAAAATTAAAATTGGATCACATTAAAATTTTAATGAATTTAAAGGTTTTTAGTGAACCCACAGAAAAAATTAATAAAAGTTTAGATAAAGAGAAATTTAAAGCCATAGGAAAAAAGATGAGTAGAAATGAGCCTTGTCATTGTGGTTCAGGTAAAAAATTTAAAAAATGCTGTGGAGCTCTATAAGGTAAAAATTAAAAGTAATGCAAGTATAAATACTGTAACAGTTGCAATTAAGATATTTTTTTTAGAAAAAAATACTTCTTGAAATTTATTTGCTGGTAACTGGGTAGCACTTAAACTTTCAGGATTACTAATAAAACCTTTTCCTCTTCCAATTTCTAAAAATTTATTTTTTCTGTGATTAAATATGTCTTCACCTGTCATTTCTTTAAAAAAAGATAAATTTTTAGAAATAGAATTTTCGAGACTAGTTAAAATAGCATCTTTATCTCTATGAGCTCCACCGAGAGGTTCAGAAATTATTTCATCAATAATATTCAATTCTAATAAATCTTTTGCAGACAACTTCATAGCACTGGCTGCATCAAGCATTTTTTTTGGATTTCTCCATAGTATTGTTGCGCATCCCTCAGGAGAAATTACTGAGTAAATTGAATTTTCAAACATTAAAACTTTATTTGATGAAGCTAAAGCAATAGCACCTCCTGATCCGCCCTCTCCAATTACTATGGCTATAGTTGGAACTCTTAATTTCATACAGCATTCAATCGACTTTGCAATTGCCTCGGCTTGTCCTCTTTCCTCGGCTCCTACTCCTGGATAAGCACCTGGTGTATCTATAAAAGTTATAATTGGGATCATAAATTTGTCAGCTAATTTCATTAGTCTAATAGTTTTCCTATACCCCTCGGGTCTCATCATGCCAAAATTTCTTTCTATTCTAGTTTCTAAATTTTCTCCTTTTTCTTGACCAATAACTAGAACAGACTGACCCTTAAACTTTGCGAAACCAGTTATAACTGATTTATCTTCTCCATAATGTCTGTCTCCTTCTAATAAAATAAAATCCTCAAATAAATTATCTATAAAGAACTTAGACTTGGGTCTATCCTCATGCCTAGCTACCAACGTAATTTGCCAGGGATCTAGATTAGCGTAAATTTTTTTAAGTTTTTCGTTCAAATCTTCTTGGGTTTTAGTCATTTTTTTTGTGTCAACTTCTGATAAACCTCCTTGATCGTAAGGATCTTTTAATTTCTCCAACTCGAACTCGAGGTCCTTAATTTCGTTCTCAAAGTTAAGATAATTTTTCATATGACACTTATACTTGATGGTTAAAATATAAAAAAGGCAATAAAATGATATTTATTATAAGCTAATTCTTATTAATTGACTTAATTTTTTTTTGAGGATAAAAATTAACATCGGGAGAGACTAAATTATTAGCGCCGAAGGAGCAACCACCCCGGAAACTCTCAGGCAAATGGACCGATAAAAGCATAACACTCTGGAAAGAGATTTATTTCCGCCGAAGGAGCAAAAACTCTCAGGCAAAAATACAGATGGGGTATAATTTGGTGCTATGCAAGAAGAATACATAAAAATAAATAGTCTCAAGGTATCAAAAGGACTATCTGAATTTGTAAATAACGAGTTATTAAAAAATACGCAAATCCCGGCTGAAAATTTTTGGCTAGGTTTTGAGAAAACTCTTAATGAACTTGCACCTAAAAATAAAGAGCTAATAAAAATTAGAAAAAATCTACAAGATAAAATAGATGAATGGCACACTAAAAATAAAGGTAGAGAAATTAACTTAGATGAATACAAAAAATTCTTAATAGAAATTGGTTATTTAAAAAAAGAAGGCCCAGACTTTAAAATTGAGACTGAAAATGTTGATGAGGAGATAACAGGTATAGCAGGTCCACAATTAGTAGTACCAATTATGAATGCTCGTTATGCTCTTAATGCAGCTAATGCTAGATGGATGAGCTTGTATGATAGTCTTTATGGAACTGATGTCATTGAACAATCCGAGGACAGTGTATCAGGAAGATATGATCCCCTTAGAGGTGAAATGGTTATTAAATATGCTAGAAATTTTTTAGATGACAATTTTCCTTTAAAAGGATTAAGCTGGCAAAAGATAACCGGCTTTGCGGTTAAAGAAGGTAAATTAAAAGCTTTAAAAGGTGCTGATATTTTTAATTTAGTTGATGATAATAAATTTATTGGTCATAGAGGTGAAAGTGATAATCCAATAGCAATCATCTTAAAGAATAATAATTTGCATATTGAGATTTTAAAAGACTCCAGAGCTTTTGCTGCTCAGCAAGATCATGCTGGTATAAGTGATATAATTTTGGAATCTGCAGTATCAACAATTTGTGATAATGAGGATAGCGTTGCAGCAGTCGACTCTCAAGATAAAGTTGTTTGTTATCGAAACTGGTTAGGTCTAATGAGAGGTGATTTAAAAACAGAATTTGAAAAAGAGGGAAAATTATTTGAGAGAAAGCTTAATCCTAATCGAAGTTATATTTCAAAAGATGGAAAAGGATTAAAGCTACATGGTAGAAGTCTTTTACTTATAAGAAATGTTGGACATTTAATGACAAATCCCTCAATACTGTTAAGTGATGGAAGTGAGGTTCCAGAGGGTATCATGGATGCATTTATAACTACCGCTGCAGCACTTCATGATTTACAAAAGAAAAATAATTCAAGAACTGGATCTGTTTATATTGTTAAACCAAAAATGCATGGACCAGATGAAACAGCTTTTACTGATTTAATTTTTACAAAAGTCGAAGAGGTTCTGGGTTTAAAAAAAAATACTTGTAAAATTGGAATTATGGATGAGGAAAGAAGAACATCTGCTAATTTAAAAGAATGTATAAGATCTTTAAAACAAAGGGTTTTTTTTATAAATACTGGTTTCTTAGATAGAACTGGAGATGAAATGCACACCTCTATGGAAGCTGGACCAATGATTAAAAAGGGAGATATGAAATCATCCAAGTGGATAACCGCATATGAAAATAATAATGTTGATATAGGTTTGCAGTGTGGATTTTCTGGTAAAGCTCAAATAGGTAAAGGAATGTGGGCAATGCCTGACAAGATGAATGATATGATGGAACAAAAGGCTGGACATTTGGAGGCAGGAGCTAATTGTGCTTGGGTGCCTTCGCCAACTGCAGCCGCTTTACATTCATTACATTATCATAGAATAAATATTTTTGATAAACACAAAAAATTATTAGAAAGGAACAAAGCGAAACTTGACGATTTATTAACAATTCCTACTGCAAATAAACCAAATTGGTCTGTTGAGGATATAAATAATGAAATATGTAACTCAGCTCAAACTTTATTAGGATACGTAGTAAGATGGGTCGATCAAGGAATTGGTTGTTCTAAAGTTCCTGACATTAATAATGTTGGTTTAATGGAGGATAGAGCAACTTTAAGAATTTCCTCTCAACATATTGCAAACTGGATACACCATGGAATTACAACAAAAATTCAAGTTACAAATATTATGAAGGACATGGCAAAAATTGTAGATGAGCAAAATCAAGATGATCCAAAATATATCAAAATGAGCGATAATTATGAAAATTCTTTAGCTTTTCAAACTGCATGTGATCTTGTTTTTAAAGGTAAGGATCAACCTTCGGGTTACACAGAGCCACTTCTGCACTTGAATCGTCTTAAGAAAAAGAGAGTTAACTAGAATTAGTATTAATTTTTAATCTATTTTTGAAAGCAGAAATTAGTGTTCCGTCATCTAAGCTTTCTATTTCACCACCAACAGGTAAACCTTGTGCTAATTTAGTAATCTTAACTTCAATATCAGCTAGACTATCTTGTATGTAAAAGGCTGTTGTTTGACCCTCAACAGTAGCACTTGTTGCTAAAATGATTTCTTCAATTTTATCTTTCTTAACTCTCTCTACTAAAGAGTCTATCAATAAATCCTCTTTTTTTTTACCTGCTGACGAAATAGTTCCACCTAAAATATGAAAATAACCTTGGAATATGTTCGAATTTTCAATTGACCATTGATCTGCAATGTCCTCGACTACACAAATTTTTGTATATTTGTTTTTATTATTTTCACAGTTAAAGCATCCAGTTAAATTTGATTTTAATCCTCCACAAGAATTACATCTTACAACATTTTTGTAAACCTGAGCCAATGTATTCGCCATAGGTTTTATAAGTTCATCACGATTGTTAATTAATTTTAAAACAATTCTTTTAGCTGATTTGGGGCCTAAGCCTGGAAGTTTTGATATTAATTTTACTAATTCATCTATTTCTTGAATATTTTGCATTAACTAGAGAGGCCATTTGAAACCGGGAATTCCAAATCCTCCAGTTGCTTTTGAGATTTCTTCAGAAGTTTTTGCCTTAAGTTGTCTTTTTGCGTTATTATGTGCAGCAATAATCAAGTCCTCTATAATAGTTTTATTTTCTTTAAGAATTTCATCAGATAATTGAATTGATTGCATTTCTCCTTCACCATCGAGAATAATTTTAACTGAATTTGATCCTGAGATTCCTTCTGCTCTTATTTCCTTAATTTTTTTTTGGCTCTCCTTCATTTTTGCCTCTAATTCCTTTGCTTTATCTATAATTTTTGTGAAATCAGTCATTACTTTACTCTATATCACTTTCATTATCTTTTGATTTCACGTCGACTAATTCTGCATCAGGAAAATTTTTTAATACATTTAGGTAAATTTCAGATTCTTTTGCTTTATCAATCAACAATTTTTTAATGTTATTTTTCTTACTCTTTACTGAAATCTCACCTTTTGATTGACTAAATGTTATTATCCATCTCTCATTAGTCCATTCAAAAAGTTTAGATGAAAGATCTTTGACAAAGTTTTTATCTAAGTTTTCATTGAAAGATATCTCAATCAAATTTTTTTCAAACTTAACTAAATTTATATTATTCTCTAACTCATATTTTAATTTTATTTCCTTTTTTTTTGAACAAATCTCAATTAACTCACTTAATGATTTAATATATAGTTTTTCCTCTGATTTAATTTTAGTATGAATTTCTGAGGTAATTTTTTCTTCCTGGACAAAGTTTTTAATTTGATTTACAGTTTTAGATTGTTCCTCAATATCTAACTTTTTAATTTGAATTTCATTATTTGTATCTAAAATCTCATTAATTTGAATTTTTTTTTTTGATTTTATTGAACTTAGATGCATTAGTCTTATTAAAAACATCTCTATTGTTAAGTGTTGATTCGAAACAATGTTTAATTCATCGAGCGTAGAAATTGTAAATTGCCAAAATAAGATTAATACATTTGAATCTAGCTGATTTGATAAATTTTGGATTTTTTTAAATTCATCATCATTTAAAGAAAAATTTGTGCTTTCTAGAGTTAAAGAATTAATATTTTTAAAATAATACAATAATTCTAGAAAATCGTTTATAAAAATTTTAGGCTCAATTCCTTGATCATAAATTTTCCTATATATTTCGACTGCTTTATTCTCGTCTCCTTTTAAAATAAATTCAAATAATTCTATTAATTGTGCTTTATCAAAAAAACCAAAAATATTTTGAGCAGACTTTAAATCTAATTCTTTATTAGAGTCTAAAGTTAATAAAGCTCTGTCTAACAAAGATAATGCATCTCTAACTGAGCCCTCTGAAATTTTTACAATTAGCTTCAAAGCATCATCACTTACTTTTCCACCTTCCTTCTCCTTAATTCTTTTTATAAATTCAAATAATTGAGATGATTTAATTCTAGATAAATCAAATCTTTGACATCTGGATATCACGGTTACTGGAATTTTTTTTATCTCAGTAGTTGCAAAAATAAATTTTAAATATGCTGGGGGTTCCTCTAGTGTTTTCAACAAAGCATTAAATGCTTGTTTACTTAGCATATGCACCTCATCAATTATAAAAATTTTATATTTTGATGAAGTTGGTCCATACCTTGAAAACTCAATTAATTCTCTTACATCATCAACTCCCGTTTTGCTGGCTGCATCCATTTCCAAAACATCTATGTGACTTGAATTAGTGATGGCTTCACAATTACCGCATTTAATGCAACATTTATTTTCAACCACGTTCGTGCAATTGAGTGTTTTCGCAACAATTCTAGCAATAGTAGTTTTTCCAATTCCCCTTATTCCTGTGAATAAATATGCATTTGGAACTTTGTTAGCTTTAACAGAATTTATTATAGTTTCCACAACAACCTCTTGACCAATCAAATCGTCAAATGTTTGTGGTCTATACTTTAAAGCTAATACTTTCGAATTTTTGTCCATTTTAAAATCTAGGAGACTAGAACCTGAAAAACTGTCTTTACGACTGCTTCCGTTAAGATCTGGTCGGTTTCAAGCAGCATCCACCTCTAGCCTCCAAAAACTATTATAACAGTAATAATTTTTTATCTACAAGAAAAGTTATCTCTTAATTTCTCTTTGTTTGTCAGCTTCAAAAACACCTAGAACGTGAAAATCTTGACAATGTAACCCTAGATCTTCCAATGACTTTTGAACCCTTGGATCCTCTATATGACCATCAAGATCACACAAAAAGAAAAAAGAGTCGAATGAATTTTTTTCAGGATAACTTTGCAATTTTGTTAGGTTTACTCCATTGATCGCAAACCCACCAAGTGACTGGTATAGAGCTGCAGGTTTACTTTTCAACTTAAATAAAAAAGATGTAATATATTTCTTATTATCAAACTCTGGCTGTAAAATATTCTTTCCCATCACTAGAAATCTTGTTAGATTTCCATCTTCGTTTTCAATATTTTTTTTTATTATTTCTAACTTATAGGTTTTAGCACTCAATGAAGAAGCAATAGCTGCTTTCTCTTTGTTTTTAACTTTAGAAATCATCTCTGCAGATCCAGCCGTATCTGCTCTAACATGTTCAGTAAAGTTATTAGATTTTATAAATTTTGAACATTGTGAAAGTGCTTGAGCATGAGAATATATATCTTTAATTTCGGAAACTTTTGTTCCTGGTAAACCTAAAAGATTATGTTCTATTTTTTGAAAATATTCTGCATAAATGTTTAATCTATATTCAAATATTAAATACTCTATTCCGATGTTTCCTGTAATTCGATTAGACTCTGGAATTATAATTTTTGAATTTGAGTCTTTTGAAGCTTTTACGAAACACTCATCAAAAGTTTTGCAAGGAACAATTTCTGCATTAGCATCTATTGATAAAGCAGCTAGATGTGAATAGGCTCCGAAAGTTCCCTGAAAATAAATTTTGTTCATCACGACTTATATTCCATTATTTTTTTTATAGCTACATAATCCTCTTTAGTATCTACCCCTATTGATGAAGATTTTGCAAGAGCAACATTAATATTTATATTGTTATCTAACGCTCTTAATTGCTCTAGTCTGTTTTTTATTTCATTAGAGGACTGTTTTAAAGATACAAATTTTTTTAAAGTCTCTAAATCATAGCAATAAATTCCTAAATGGTGATAAATATTTTTTATAATTTTTTCAGATTTTCTCAAAAAATTTAATGCTAAAGGAAATTGAGATGAATCTAAATTCTTATCTGTTATAACTTTTACTATATCCTGGTTATAAAGTATTTCCGAGCGATCAATTTTAGATGCCAAAGTACCCAGATCATAACCAGAAATTATCATTTGTTTGTTTAAATTTCGTATATCTTCTGGATTTATTAGTGGTTCATCACCTTGAAGATTCATAACTAACTCTATGTCCGTTCTATCAAGTTTTTTTATAACCTCATAAATTCTATCAGTTCCTGTTTGATGACTATTGCTTGTTATTATTGCCTCACCACCATTTTTTTTAACATCATCAACAATTTCTTGATCCTCAGCAGCAACAATTACCTCACCAATATTGGCATCTTGAGCCTTTTTAAAAACGTGAGAAATCATTGATAATCCATTAATTTTTAATAAAGGTTTCCCTGGTAATCTTGTAGCTGACAACCTTGATGGAATTATAACTAATGTCCTCATAGATGTTTTTGATTTGTTGAGACAATATAAATAGAGGCAAAATTGTACATTAAAAATATAAGCAATTTTATATTTATAATGCTATATGTTCAAAATAATTTTTAATAAATGGATTCTTTTGAATTAAACAAAGTAATAGCTGCTGTATTAATGGTTGCTTTACTTATTATTGGCATAAGCAAGCTATCAGATATCGTTTTTTACGTGGAAAAACCAAAAACTCCAGGTTATGCAGTAGAATTAGCTGAGGCAGTCACCACATTAACACAATCAAATTTGGAAGCAACTGAGGATAAAATTGATATCGCTGCATTGATGTCTATGGGTGATCTCAAAAATGGAGAAAAAGTTTTTAAAAAATGTGCAGCTTGTCACTCAATTATTAAAGGTGGAAAAAATAATATAGGCCCTGCTTTATACAATGTTGTTGGTAGGAAAGTAGGAGCTGTAGATGATTATAAATATTCAAAAGCACTGTCTGGTTACGAAAAAGAATGGACTTTTGAAGAACTTAATGGTTACTTAATAAAACCAGCTAAATGGATTAAAGGTACAAAGATGGCCTTTGCCGGATTAAGAAAAGAAAAAGATAGAGCGTCAGTTATTTTATATTTGAACAAAAATTCTGATAATCCACTTCCCTTACCTTAAACTTCCAAAACAATATAGTAATATAGATTTTTGAACATGAACTCTATTGGCAGCTTGATGCCAAACTTTAGATTGTTTGCTTAAAAAAACCTCATCATCTACCTCACTTCCTCTTGGTAAACAATGGAGAAAAATACAATCATTTTTAGCAAAACTCATTAATTTTTTATTAATCTTAAATTGTTTAAAAGAATTCAATTTTTTATTTTTATCAACTTTATCATTCATAGATATTACTTTATCTGAAAAAATAACATCAGCGTCCTTCACAGCTTTTTTTGGATTACTATAAATAGAAATTTTGTTTTTATTTTTTTTTATATAATTCATAATATCTCGATAAGGTTGGTAATTTTTTGGACAACCAATTTTTAAATTAAAAGAAAATTTTATTGAAGCAGCAATTAAAGAATTTAAAACATTATTAGAGTCTCCAATCCAAGTAATATTTAATTTTGATATTGGTTTTTTCTTAATCTCCTCAACTGTAAATATATCTGATAAAATTTGTGTTGGATGTGAAGACGGACTCAATCCGTTAATAATTGGAATAGATATATGTTTTTTGAATTCCTCTAACTTAATATCTTTATCTGTTCTTAGCATGAAAGCATTACCAAAATTTGACAATATTTTTGCAGTATCCTCAATACTTTCACCTCCCTTTGACAAATGAAGTTCATCTGGTCTAAGTGTTAACGTGCTGCCACCAAGCTGTTTTATTGCTAAATAAAAACTCAATCTTGTTCTTAAACTGGATTTTTCAAACATTTGAATTAATAGTTTGCCTCTTAAGGGAATGCCTTTATCAAATTCAAGGTTATTTAATTTTTTTCGTGCCTTTTTTCTTTTTTTGGCATCTATTAAAATTTTTCTCAGATCTTTGGCTGGAATATCTTTTAAATTAATAAAATGATTCATTCTATTTAAAATCTTTACAAACTTTATGAATAATTTTTAAAGCTTGGTCTAACTCATATTTTTTTACATTTAATGGTGGTAAAATACGAACAACATTTTCAGCTGCTCTTATAGTCAATAACTTATTATCTAAAAGTTTATTAATAAACACTGATTGATCTCTATGAAGTTGAATTCCAATTAACAAGCCTCGTCCTCTTATTTCTTTAATTATCTTGGGATATTTTTCTTTAAGAAAATTTAAATTCGAAAGTAAGTATTTAGATGAATTTTTTACATTATCTAAAAATTTTTTACTAGACACTATATCCATGACTTTATTTCCAACCGCCATTGCCAAAGGGTTACCTCCAAAAGTAGAACCATGGGTCCCCGGTGTCATTCCTGCTGCAACTTTTTTATTCATTAAAACTGCTCCAATAGGGAAACCACCTCCAATACCTTTAGCGATCGGCACTATATCAGGCTTAATTTTAGATCTTTCAAATGCAAAAAAATCACCTGATCTTCCAACCCCATCTTGCACTGAATCAGCTATTAGTAAAATTTTTTTTTTGTTGCAAAGTTTTCTTAACTCTCTTAAACAAAAATCTGGAATTACCTTTATACCCCCTTCACCCATTATATTTTCCACCATAATTGCAGCTGTATTTTTATTAATTTTTTTTTTTAGAGATTTATGATCTCCAAAAATAAAATGATCAAATCCAGGGACTTTTGGACCAAATCCTTCAGTCATTTTTTTTGAGCCACTAGCAAAAATACTCGCAATAGTTCTTCCGTGAAAAGAATTTTTCACACATAAAATTCTATTTTTATGCGGTTTTCCTATAGAATAAAAGTATCGTCTAGCTACTTTAATAGCAGCCTCTGTTGCCTCAGCTCCACTATTTTGAAACATTACATAATCTGCAAACGTTTTTTGACATAATTTTTTTGCTAATTGCTCTCCCTCAGGAATTTGAAATGCATTAGATACATGCCAAAGTTTTTTTGCTTGATCTTTGATTGTTTTTATTAACTTTGGATTAGCGTGACCTAAGCAATTAACCGCAATACCTTGAACAAAATCTAAATACTTAATATTATTTGCAGTGTAAAGATAAGCACCTTTTCCTCTTTTGAAGGAAATTTGCTTTCTATTGTAATTTTTTACTAAAAAACTCATAAATAAATTATTAATATATCTCTATATTTTAAGAATACATTCATACAAGTGCCGATTGAAATTTTTAAATAAATTTTTGTTAATAAGTTAAAATAATAACTTGTTATTAGGCAAAAATTAACCTTATATTGTGCTAATCTTATTAATCTATACAATATATTGTTTTAAATGAGTTGGGATGAGGAAAAAGTTGCTAAATTAAAAGAGTTGTGGGGAAAAGGAAATACCGCAAGTCAAATTGCAGAAATTATAGGTGGTATAAGTCGAAATGCTGTTATTGGTAAAGCTCACAGACTTAATCTTTCAGCAAAAATAAAAGCCAGAACAGCGTCTAAGAATAACAATAATTCTCCTATTCAAGATGAATTAAGGATTAAATCAAGAAAAGGTAAAAGAAGTAAATTTAAATCATTAATTATCGACAAGAATTTTGAGCCTGAAAATCCTAAGCAACTCGAGGAACTAGATGACAATTCCTGTAAATGGCCAATTGGTCATCCAGATGAAAAATCTTTTTATTTTTGTGGAAGAACATCATTAAAAGATTTTTCATACTGTAAATTACATTTATTGTATGCTTACCAGCCAAAAGGTAAGAAAGAGGATAATAGCGACAAAGAGGAAGTTCAAAATTATATCAACAAAAAAGAACAAGCTGGATAAATAAAGTTTTTTTAATTCTCTTCTTTTAAATTTTCTGACATATATTTTTCAGTTGAGAACTCTCCTCCATCTCGCCACATAAATGAGTATTTTTTTACCTCATTCTTAAAAAATAACTTACTCGGAACTCCGATATCTGAATTAGTTTTATACTTTCCAGAGGTAACGTTGTCATATTTCAATAATCTTAATTGATCCTCTGTTAATAAAGGTTTGGGTAATAATTGAAAAAATTTCGCAGAAATTTTAGCTAAAGACAATGGCATAGGTATTAGTAATCTTTTCTTATTAATTAAATTCAGAAGTATTTGTAAAATTTCTTTAAAGGTTAAAATTTCTGGACCAACACATTCTATAACTTGTGTCTCAATTTTGTTTGATAAAATGTGATAGATGATATTGCTCAAATCAGTTGCATGTAAGGGCATAAACTTCGTTTTTCCTGAGTAATAAAGCGGAAAAACTGGTAGACGTCTTAATAAAGTCATAAATTGAGTGCTAAAATTATCAGAGTTTGAAAAAACAACAGATGGCCTTAGTATTGTAGTTCTAGAAAAATTAGTTAAAATATTATTTTCTCCCTCAAGTTTTGAAATTGCATATTGAGAGTCTACTGCATCATTTATACCGAGGGCAGAAATGTGAACAAAATGTTTTAAGTTATATTTTTTACAAAGTTTAGCTAAAAGAGTTGGAAATATTGTATGAATACTTTTGAATGTATTTCTTTTATTTTCGTACAGAATTCCTATTAAATTTATACAATAGTCGGCCTCGCTAAATAATTTTTCAATTTTGTTTTCCTCAAAAATTTTTGCTTCTTTAATATCTATAAAACCAGCGTTACCTTGGGTTTTTATTTTTAAACCTTTTTGGTGTATATTTCTTGTTACAACTGTAACTTTGATGTTGTTTTTTGTAAGTTTTCTAATTAAGAAACTTCCAATTTGACCACTTCCACCAAAAATTAGACAATTTTTTGCTTTCATATATAAACGTTTAAAAAATAATTATGAATATTAAACTTCACAAAAATGATTTACCAGATGATTTGGAATTAGGCAATTTAATAGCTGTAGATGGTGAATTTATGGGTCTAAATATAAGACGAGATCCATTGTGCTTAATCCAAATTTCATCTGGTAATTCTGATGCTCATATAATTCAATTGGATAGAAAAAATTATAATGCACCAAATCTAGTAAAAATTTTAAAAGATGAAAATATAGTAAAAATTTTTCATTATGGTAGAGCCGATATGGCATATATAAAATATTACTTAAAAACTGAGACAAATAATATCTTAGATACAAAAATTGCCTCAAAATTATCTAGGTCATATTCAGATAATCACTCATTAAAAACTCTTATAAAAGAATTTTTAAATATAGATATAAGTAAACAATTTCAAAGTTCTGATTTTGGAGGAGAACTTACACCCGCACAACTAAAGTATTGTGCTAATGATGTGATATATTTACATAAAATTCATGATGAATTAAATAAAATTCTTGTTAGAGAAAATAGAATTGAATTATACAAACAATGTTTAAATTTTTTAAAAACAAGAGTAGAATTAGATCTTGCATTTTTTAAAGATGATATCTGGGCACACTAGTGAAAAAAATTAATTATAAGAATATTGCAAAAAATGTTATTAATTTAGAAATCAAAGCTCTTCAAAAATTAAAAAGATCACTTAATCAAAATTTTAATAGGGCAGTTGATGCAATAGTTAATTGTCAATCTAAAGTTATATTTTGTGGGGTAGGTAAGAGCGGGATAATAGCAAATAAGATATCAGCCACCTTATCTTCAATTGGAACACCCTCTTTTTCGGTGTCTGCAAACGACTGTTCACATGGCGATATGGGAAGTATTACTAGAAAGGATGTTTTAATTTTAATAAGTTACTCAGGAAACTCTGTTGAATTAAGAAATATAATTAATTACGCAAATAGAAATAAAATCTTACTAATCGGTATCACATCAAAAATAAATTCTGAACTTTATAAAAATAGCGATATTGGGCTAATAACACCTGAAGTGGAAGAAGCTGGGCTAGATATGATTCCGACATCAAGCACTATTATTCAACTTAGTATTGGAGACGCTTTAGCAATTTCAACCTTAAAAAAGAAAAGAATTAATAATTTAGATTTTAAAAGATACCATCCCTCTGGAAGTTTAGGTGAAAAATTAAAAACTGTGGAAGATCTAATGTTAACAAAGGATAATATACCATTTATAGATGAAGATGTTTTAATGACAAAAGCATTAAAAATAATGACTGAAAAAAAATTAGGAACATTAATAGCTAGAAATAAAAAAAAAAACACTACAGGTATAATAACGGATGGCCAGATTAGAAAACTTAATTCTAAAAATGTTGTAATGAATTTATTAAAAGTAAAAGATGTAATGACAAAAAACCCCTTAAAAGTTGATAAAAATACTTTGGCTACTAAAGCTTTGTCAATTATGAATGAAAAAAGAATTACAAGTTTATGTGTGCATAATCAAAATAAAAAATCAAAAACTATAGGCATTGTACACGTGCATAATATTTTAAATAAAAAAATTTATTAATGATAAAAAAAAATATTTTACAGATTGGATTAATAGTTTTGTTAGTAATATTGAGCGGCTTTTTCTATCAAAAATACATGGTTTCAAATAATACAAGTGACAAAATATCAAAAGCAAAAGATGCTACCAAAATAGTAGATGAAAATTTATTTTTAAAAGAAAATAAGAAAACGGAAAATATCATTGAAAATTTAAAATATACTTCAGAAGATTTATTTGGAAATATTTATATTATAAATGCAAAATCTGCTCAGGTCAAAGAAAGTAAAATTGATCAAATTAAACTCTTCGAAGTAACAGCTGAAATTATTCAAAAGGATGATGAAGTTATTTATATAAATTCAGATATTGCTGATTATAATAAAATAAATAATAACACTATATTTAATAAAAATGTGAATGTTAAATACGGTGATCAATCGATTGACGCGGAGCTAATTAATTTGGATTTCTCAAAAAACCTAATCAAAATTGAAGATGATGTTTATTATAAAAATAATAATATTAAAGTTAATGCAGATAAAATTGAAATAGATATTGAGAGTAAAAAATCAAAAATTACTATGAACAAAAATGAGGATAAAGTCAAAATATTTGCGAAATATTGATCATGTCAGTCATAAAAAAATTTAGAATTAAAAACTTTAAAAAAAAGACAGAACTTTTGAGACTAGAAAAAGTATCTTTGCATTTCGGCAAAAGAAAAATTTTAGAAAATTTAAGTTTTAATTTAAATAAGGGTGAAATTTTGGGTTTACTAGGCCCTAATGGAGTTGGAAAGTCTACAATATTTAATGTCATAATTGGTTTACTAAAACCAAATTATGGTTCGATATTTATTGAGGGTACAGATGTAGTAAATGATACTATTTTTAACAGAACAAAAAAATATAAAATTGGTTATGTGCCTCAGCACGGAGGGTATTTTCATGATCTTACCTTGAGAGAAAATCTTAAAGCAATTAGTGAGATAGTAATTAAAAATAAGAAATTAAGAGATGAAAAGATAAATTTATTAATATCTAAGTTTGAACTAGAGGCTCTACAAAATATAAAGGCCGAGTTTTTATCTGGTGGACAAAAAAAACGTTTAGTTATCTCTTTAGCTCTTATGAGCGATCCTAAAATATTATTATTGGATGAACCATTTGCAGCGTTGGATATAATGACAATAAAGAATCTTCAACAAATAATTGTTGATTTACAGATGCATAACAATATTTCAATTATTTTATGTGATCATCAAGCTAGAGATCTTTTAACATGTGTTGATTTAGCGATTGTACTTTCAAATGGAAAAGTTGTTGCAAAAGATACACCTAATAACTTGATTAGAAATATTGATGCTCAAAACGCATATTTTGGGGACTCTTTTAAAATTAATTAAGATATCAAAGATGCATTTCATAAAAATTAAGAATAAGATTCAAAGATTTAATAAAGATCTTTCTATTGAAGGGGATAAAAGTTTATCGATTCGATGGGCCCTTATTGCATCACAATCAAGTTTTAAATCCAGGTCAATTAACTTACTACTTTCAGAGGACGTAATTAACACTTTAAAATGTCTTAAAAGACTTGGTGTAAAAGTAAAAATATCAAAAAAATTTTGCGAAATAAACGGTGTGGGTTTAAATGGATTTAAGTACAAAAAAAACTTAACATTAAATGCTGGAAATTCGGGTACTTTGGGAAGACTTATACTAGGACTTTTAACTCATTCAAAAAGCAATATAAAATTAAAAGGTGACAAAAGCTTATCAAAAAGAGATTTTTTTAGAATTATCAAGCCCTTAAAAAAATTTGGAGCAAGTTTCACAAGTAATTTTGGTAAACTTCCAATAGAAATTAAAGGAACTAATAATCCAAAACCAATAGTTTACAATGAAACAAGAGGATCTGCTCAGGTCAAAAGTTCTGTGATGTTAGCTGCATTAAACACTGAGGGCGAAACAATAATTAAAGCTAAAAAATCGAGAAATCATAGTGAACTTCTTTTTAAATATTTAAAGTTACCTATTAAAGTTGAAAAAAAAAAAAATTATGACTTGATTAAAATCAAAGGAAAAAAAAAGATACCCTCATTAAACTATAAAATACCATCTGATATAAGTTCTTGCGCTTTTTTTATAGTGCTTACTATTCTATCAGAAAATTCTAAATTGAAAATTAGAGATGTTAATATAAATCCCTCAAGAATTGGTATTTTACATATACTTAAATTAATGGGAGTTAAAATAAAAAAAACTAATTTAAAGAAGTACAAAGGTGAATACATAGCAGATTTAGATATAAAGAGTACAAAAAAAATTAAAGCTGTTAATTGTTCTTCGAAATTAAATAGCTCTGCAATTGATGAATTTTTACTAATATTTCTTCTTGCAGCAAAAGCGAAAGGAGTTTCTTATTTTAAAAATTTATCTGAATTAAATGAAAAAGAGAGTCCAAGATTAAAGTGGGGGTCAAAAATACTTAAAAAAATGGGAATTAGAAATATTTTGACAAATAAAAGTATAAAGATTTATGGAAATCCTAACTTAAAAATAAAAAATAAAATAATTATTAAAAATTTTCTTAAAGACCATAGAGTATTTATGACATCTGTTGTTGCAGCGTTGATTTTTGGAGGTGATTGGTCTATAGCCAATAAGGAGGCTATAAAGACTTCTTTTCCCTCCTTCTTAAAAAAAATTAAGTATTTAGGGGCAAAAATACACTAAATTCCTTGTTGATCTTATGTTTAATTTTATCTAAAAGTGCGAAGTTTTTTAAAACTTAAAAAAATGATAATAAATATTTAAATTAATGGAAGTATATAAAGATCTATCAAACCCAGCATCCAAAGAGTTTGAGAACTTATTAAATAATCAGCTTTCAAAAATTAACATTGAAGAAGGAAAAATCATCGAAGGTAAAGTAAATAAAATTACTGAGAAGTATGTTTTTCTTTATATCCCTAACTTAAAATCTGAGCCAGTTTTAGATATAAATGAACTCAAAACGATGGGGTTAAGTGAAAAAGTTAAAATCGGTGAAACAATTCCAGTATTATTAGAAAAAATTGAGGATAAAAACGGAGATGTAATAGTATCTGCTAGTAAAGCTCAAAAAATAAAAGGTTGGGATAAACTGGTTGAAGCTTATGAAAAAAAGCAACCAATTATGGGAAAGATAATTTCTAAATGTAAAGGTGGTTGCATAGTCGAACACATAGAGACAGGTTCATTAATGTTTTTACCAGGATCTCAGATAAGTGATAAGCCTCTCAAAGATATAAGTCATCTAATCAATGAACCACAAAAATTTGCATTAATTAAATTAGATAAGATTAGAGGTAATGCTTGTGTTTCTAGAAAAGAAATAATTTCATCATTTAAAAAAGAAGATAAAGCTAAAATAATAGACAAGTACCAAATAGGAGATATAATTAAAAATGCTGAGGTAAAAGGTTATAGTTCATTTGGTTGTTTTTTTAACGTTAATAACGAACTAGATGTTCTAGTCCATCTGCAAGAAATTTCCTATAGCAGAGTAAATCACCCTGACGAAGTTTTTAACATTGGGGAAAAACACGATTTAAAAGTCATAAGTATTGATAAAGAAAAATTACAAGTTGGGTGTTCAATAAAACAATTATCTCCAGATCCTTTTGAACATGTTGAGAACTATCAGTTAAATAAAATATATAAAGCTAAAGTTGTAAAAATTATTGATTTTGGAGCATTTTGTGAATTAGAGCCAGGTTTAACAACTTTGCTTCATTCAAGTGAACTTAGCTGGACAAAAAAAAATATATCTGCAAAAAAAATGTTTAAAGTAGGTGATGAAATAGATTGTGTTATAACTGAAATTGATAAAGACAAAAGAAGAATTGCAATTTCATATAAACTTACAAAAGAAAACCCTTTTATTATTTTTGAGAAAAAATATCCTGTTGGCACAATAATCGAAACACAAGTTGTTAATAAGAACGAATATTCCTTATTTGTTAGTGTAAAAGATTTAGATTTGGACGCATTCTTACACTGTAATGATCTTACTTATTTGAACAATGGAGAAGAGGAATTAAAAAATTATAATATTGGTGATAAAATAAAAGTAAAAGTTCTGGAGATTAAAACAGATGAACAAAAAATTAGGGTTGGTTTAAGGCAGACCCAATCTGATCCATTTGATTGGTTCAGAGATAAGAAGATTAATCAAATTATTACAGTAAAAATAATTTCCACTGACAACAAGGGCCTAATTGTAAGGCCTGAGGGATGTGAAATGGACTTTAATATAAAAAAAAGTCAGATTGCAATAAGCTCTGCAGACGCTCGTCCTTCAAGATTTACAGGTGGCGAGAGAATTGATTGTGCTATCTTAGAATTAGATTTTGAAAAGAGAAAAGTGTCTTTGAGTGTTAAGTTATTAGAAGAGATGCAAAAGAAAGAGGCTTTGGACAAATATGGTGCGGAAGGTTCAGGAAAAAATCTACCCTTTTCATCCTTATCAGATGAATTAGAAAAGAAGAAAAAAGATTAAAATTAGAAATTTAAATTGGCTATTGTAAAATCAAAGCTTTTAAAACAACTTCAAAAAAACTACCCAAATTTTTTAAAAAAGGATTTAGAAAAATTTACTGATATCCTATTAAATGAAATGAAAAAAACTCTCAAAAGAGGTGAAAGAATTGAACTTAGGGGATTTGGCATATTTTCAACAAACATACAAAAGTCTAGAATATCTAGGAATCCAAAAACGGGTGAGAAAGTTAACACTCCAGAAAAAAAAACAATACACTTTAAAATGGCAAAAGAAATGTTTAAAAAAATAAATAATGAAAAAGAATAAAATATTTATTGCATGCGATACGGTTAATATTTCAAAAATAAAAAAGATCATCAAAGAGACAAAAAACTCTAAATTGAGCGTTGGTTATAAATTTGGATTAGAATTTTTAAATTCAAAAAATGGAAGAAATTTTTTATCTAAATTAAAAAATGAAATTATTTTTGCTGATTTGAAATTACATGATATTCCCAATACCTGTGTATCAGCTATTAAAGCAATTACAGATTTAAAAATAAATTATCTCACAATTCATATAAGCTCTGGAATACATGCCTTAAAAGCTGCAAAAAAAGTAAGTGATAAAATAAAGTTAATAGGTGTAACAATTTTGACTTCTTTAGATAATAAAGGCTTAAAAGAGATTGGCTTTAATATGGATATTAAAAAATTAGTGTTACATCAAGCGAGACTAGCATCTAAAGCTAAACTTGATGCTGTAGTTTGCAGTGCTAAAGAGGTAAAACTTGTAAAAAAAGTATTTAAAAAAGAAATAATTACACCAGGTATAAGGATGGGTAAAAAAATTACTGAAGATCAAAAAAGAGTTTTAACACCAAAACAAGCTTATGATAATGGGAGTGACTGGCTGGTGATCGGGAGACCTATTACTAAAGGTAATGTTAAAAAAAATATTCAAAAACTAGTTGATCATTTAAATCAATGATCAAAGGTTTAAAAATTTGTGGGGTCTCAGATCCTGAAACTCTTAATTACATATTAAATCATCCCCACCCACCAAAATTCATTGGTTTCATTACAAATTATATCAAGAGTAAAAGATTTGTTAATTATGAAAATTTAAAAGAATTGATTAAAGTCAACAAAAAAAAAGTCAAATTTGTTTCAGTTCTAGTAAATCCAAAAAATGAGATTTTGGAAAAAATTAAAAACTTAAACTTTGATTTTTATCAATTATATGATGTTGATCCAAAAAGAACTTTAGAGATAAAAGATAAATACAATATTAAGATCATCTCAGCACTAACAATTTCAAATAGAGAAGATGTAAACAAATATAAAGATTATTCAGGAATCTCTGATATAATTCTATTTGATTCAAAGGGTTATCATAAATCTGAAAGTTTCGATCATCATCTACTAAATGAAGTACCAAAAGAATTAAATAAAATGATTGCAGGAAATATTAAAATAGATGATATACCTAGCATTAAAAACAAAGATTACATGATTGATTTATCTGGATCAATTGAAAATAACGAGGGTAAAAAAGATTTAACTAAAATCGACAAATTGCTAAATTTATTTAAAAAAAATGAAACTTAAAAAAAAAATTCCAGTAATTGACCAAGGAAATAAGCTTGGTTTTTGGGGTGGAAAATTCGGAGGAAATTTTGTACCCGAAACTTTGAAAAAACCAATTGAAGACTTGGAGTCTCTTTTTAATAAATTAAAAGAAGATAAAAATTTTATTATTGAAAGAGATAAATATTTTAAGAATTGGGTAGGTTCTCCTACTCGTTTCATAAAATTAGTGAATTTAACGAGCTATATTGGTGGTGCACAAATTTGGTCAAAAGTTGTATCTGATGCTAATGGCGGAGCACATAAAATTTACAACGCAACTGTACATTGTTTACTTGCAAAACGTTCAGGTAAAAAAATTATTTGTGGAGATACAGGCGCCGGATATGCAGGTAAAATGCTTAGTATGGCAGCTAAGAAATTTGGTTTAAAATGTAAAATTTTCATGGGAGCAAAAGATATAAAAAGACAACAACCAAACGTGAGGGCTATAAAAAAAAATGGAGCTGAAGTCATACCTGTTTACTCTGGTAGTCAAACTCTTGTTGATGCTGTATCTGAATGCATGCGTTATTGGGTTGCAAATTGTGATACAACAGCTATGTGTGTTGGAAGTACTGTAGGACCAGCTATTTTTGTTCGCATCTGTGGATGGAGCACAAGTCAAATTTCCAGAGAATTAAAGGCTCAATTAATTAGTGAATTTGGATCGATTCCAAAAAAACTTAAACTTTATAATTGTGTAGGAGGTGGAAGTTCAAGTTTTGGATTCTGGAATGAATTTATGGATTACAATAAGAAACAGTGTGAGTTTATTGGTGTAGAGGCTGGGGGACCTAAAAAAAGTAAAAAACATGCTGCGCCTTTAACTTATGGATCTAAAATAGGTATTCTTCACGGTGCTGCACAATATGTTAATCAAAATTCTGAGGGACAAATTGAGGAAACAGAGTCAATTTCTGCTGGACTTGATTACCCTGGAATTTCCCCTCTTCATTGTTTTTTAAAAGATACAAAAAGAGCAAGATATACGGCAGCAAGTGATGAAGAGGCTTTGAATGCTTATAAACTTGTGACAAAATATGAAAAATTAAGACCCTCTTTAGAGCCATGCCATGCGTTTTCAGTTGCAATAAAAGAGTCAAAAAAATTTAGTAAAGACACAATTGTAGTAGTTAATAGTTGTGGAGATGCATATAAAGACCGGGGAATTTTACAGAAAAGATTAGGTAAAAAATATGCTAAATCCAATTAGTACTGCATTTAAAAAAGCGAAACAGGAAAATAGACCAGCTTTATTAACTTATACAGTTGCTGGTGATAGTACAAAGAAACAATCTCTAGAAATACTTAAATCAATTGCTAAAAATGCTGATATTTTAGAAGTAGGTGTTCCACATAACACACCTGTTGCAGATGGAAGTCAAATCCAAACAAGTGCTTATAGAGCAATTAAGAACGGAATAAAGACTAAAAGTATTTTTCAAATTGTAAAAGAATTTAAAAAATTCAATAAAGATAAACCTGTAATACTAATGGGTTATTATAATATGATCTTTCAGTATGGCGAAAAAAAATTTTTAAATAAATGTGAAACTTCAGGAGTAAATGGATTAATAGTTGTAGATTTGCCCTGGCCAGAAAATAAAGATTTTGCAAAAAAATGTAAAAAAAAATCAATATTTTTCATTCAACTTTTGTCTCCCACCACAACAAATAAAAGACTAAATAAAATAATAAAAAACTCACATCAAATGAGCTATTTTATTTCAATGTTAAGCACTACGGGAGGTAAATTAAAAGTTACACCTAAGGAAATTTTGAAAAACTACCAAAAAATTAAAAGAATTAATCCAAAAAAAGATATTGTTATAGGATTTGGAATTACAGAAAAAACTATCGGAAAACTCAAATCTGCAGATGGAGTAGTTGTCGGAAGTGCTATTTGTAAAGAAATAACAAGAAGTTTAAAGAGTAGACAAAATCCTGTCACAAATGTAGGTAAATTAATAGCTAAATTAAAAAACAAAATTAAATGAATTGGATTACAAAAATTATTAAAGCAGGAGAAAAAATAAAATCTGCTATTCATAAAAGAGCAACTAAAGAGGATATTGCAAATAGTGATTGGACTTCTTGTTGTAAGGGTCCAATTTTAAAAAAAGATTTAGAAAAAAATTTATGGGTTTGTCCAGAACCTGAATGTAACAAGCATCACAGGATAAGTCCTAAACAAAGATTTGATATTCTATTTGGAAAAAATAATTACGAAATATTTAAAACACCCATTCCAAAAGATGATCCACTAAACTGGACAGACTCAAAAACATATAAGGAAAGACTAAAATCTGCTAGAGACAAAACTGGCTTGGATTGTGGAATGATGGTTGCGAGTGGTTTATTAAATGACATAAAAATTACAGCAGTAGCCTCTGATTTTGATTTTTTGGGTGCTTCTATGGCTGCAGCAGAAGGTGAGGCTTTTTTATATGGAATACAACATTCAATAGAAAATAAAACACCATTTTTATGTATAAGTGCTGGAGGTGGAATGAGAATGATGGAAAGTTTAATTTCATTGTCGCAAATGACTCGAACTACATTAGCAATAAGTGAACTAAAAAAAAATAATCTTCCTTACATAGTGTGTATTACAGATCCAACTGCTGGTGGTATTACTGCATCTTATGCAATGCTTGGTGACATTCATATTGCTGAACCTGGAGCATTAATTGCATTTGCTGGAGCTAGAGTAATTCAAGGTACAGTTAAGGAGGAGTTGCCAGAAGGTTTTCAAAAAAGTGAATATGTGGAAAAAACAGGTTTTATTGATTTAATTGTTGAAAGAAAAAATCTTGCTAAAAAAATTGGAACTCTTTTGTCAATATTGTTGAAGAAAAATTCTGTTATAAGCACTGAACAAAATGAAACTACAGAAAATACTCAGTCGCTTTCTAAAATTGCATAAAAAAGAGATCGATTTAAATTTAAATCGAATTAAACATCTTTGTGAAAAATTAGATAATCCGCAAAATAAAATTAAAGCTATAAGTTTTGTTGGCACTAACGGTAAAAACTCCACAATTCAGGCTTGTTATTCAATTTTAAAAGAAGCGGGCATAAAGTGTAACGTTTACACTAGTCCTCATATCCAAAAAATTAATGAAAGATTTGTTTTTAACAATCAACAAGTAGAAGACAATGATTTAGCACTGCTATTTGAAGAAGTAGAAAAAATTAACGACAATGAACCAATTACATTCTTTGAAATTTTAACAGCATGTTTCTTGTACAAAGCAGCTCAATATCCAAATAGTCTCAATTTAATTGAGGCAGGTTTGTTTCATAGGTTTGACGCAACAAATATCTTTACGAATAATTTAGCAAGTGTGATTACATCAATTTCAAAAGACCACCTTGACTGGCTGCCAGAAGATGAAAGAACAATTGATAGGATTGTCTATGAGAAGACTTCAAAACTTTTAAATTCAAAAATTATTGTTGCCAAACAAAATAATCTTTTGACAATGGAAAAAATTAAAAAAAATATTAGTAAAAATCAATCCAGTAAGTATTATTTCAATGAGCACTTTTCTTATTCCTTTGGCGAAAATGATTTTTTTTATTATGAAGATCAATTAGGTGCTTTAAAATTACCAAAACCTAACATATTAGGTCAATATCAGCTTGAAAATATTTCAACAGCTATTGCTGTTTTAAGAAACTTAAATCTGAATATTAAAGATAAACATATAAAAAATGGTATTCAAAAAATCAATAATATTGCAAGACTTCAAAAAATTGAGTCTGGAAAATTAAAAAATTTAGTTAAAGACAATCTATTTTTGATTTCTGGAGACCATAATGAAGATGGTGCAAGAGTATTAAATGAGTATCTTAAAAGTTTAGATTGTAAAAAACATATTATTATTGGAATGATGAAAAATAAGGATCATAAAAAATATATAAGTCATTTTAAAGATATTTCCTCGATAACAACCATAGATATAAAAAGTCAGCCTAATGCAATAAGCGGAGTTGAACTTAAGGAAAAATTTAAAAATGTCCCAAACGTAAATCACAAAGAAAACATTAAAGAAGCTATAAAAGCAATAAATTTAGGGAAAGGTGATCTCTTACTTATTACTGGATCTTTATATCTCTGTTCTGAGGTTTTAGATTTAAATTAAATATTTTTTTCTAAAAACTCTTTCATATGACTTTCAGGTACACCACCAACTTTTCGGTCGACTTCAATACCTTTTTTATAAATAATTACTGTTGGAACTCCTCTTATACCTGCTGCACTACCTGTATTAATTCCACCATCTTCTATATCAGCATAATAGAAGCCGGCTTTATCTTTATACTCAGTTGCAAGTTTATCCATAATTGGCTTTAAAGTTTTGCAGGGTCCACACCAAGCTGCACTAAACTGAATAACAGAAATATCTTGAGTTTTAATTTTGTTTTCAAAATCTTCGTCTTTAAAATCTATGAGCATTTATAACTTCTATAAATTTAAAAGTTAAAGTCAACTATGCAATTTCATATTTCTTTTCAATTGACATAATGAACTCATTTATTTCATCCAATTTTTTGAGTTCCTGAGTGTCATCTCTTTTATCTGCCTGATCTCTTAAATAGTCAATTTCGTTGTATGCCATATTAACAGTTTGCCATTTCTCTTTATTCTCACTTAATATACGTCTAGCAATTTCTCTTTTAATATTTTTATATAAATCAGGTGGTAAAATTTGGGGTGCTTCTTGATAAATTATTTTTTGACCAAACCAACTACATCTTTTATCTGTAAATTTATCTAGTAATCTTAACTTATCTTCCCAAGATGAACTATGCCAGGTTTTAAAAAGAACAGTATCTTTATTAGGAATAAATTTTTCATACAAAGTTTCTTCAGGTAACAAATCTTCCTGGGTTTTAGTTTGCTCTTTTTCTTCCGCTGCCTCTCTATTTATAATTTGTATATTTTTACAAAAATTTTCGTTATTTTTTACCATTTGTGCTCTTTTTTTTATTGTTTCTAAATCTAGGTCTGAATAGGGTTTTTGTTTTAAGGCAAACTCTTTATCCAAAATTACTGGTGCTTTATTGGTTTTTAAAACTCTCAGAGCCTTGGGGCTAAATTTTTTTAATATATCTCTCAATTGGTTTACTGATAAGTTTAACAATGGTTCTGGATCCCTTCTTAAATCCCAAACATATCCCCACGATACATAAGATGGATGAAAACAGTGATTAGGATGTAGTGTGCTAGTGAGATACATCGTATTTCTACCCTTAACATTTTCGAAAATAGAATATATGCCTTCATTTTTTAAAAGCGTTTCTACGCTTGTTTTAGTTGATGTTTTTAAAAATGTTTCCCAATTTTCTTTATGTTTATCTTTAATAATTCTTAAAACCTTTAATGAATTTTGAGCATCAACGTAGGCAGTATGACTTGCTGAGGTGTCGAAACCTTGCATTCTTGATAAAGACTCTAATGCTAAGCTTGGATTACCTGCTTCTGTTAATTCTGTTTTTAAAGTTTCAGAATTCAAAGTTTGAGCTGCCCTGGCTATGTGTAAACCATCATGTTCACTGTTTGGTGATGAGTGGGTAGCGTAAGGATAACGATTGCCCTTAAAAAAATTAAAGTGAAACATTCTTCGATCAAAATTCAAATTCGACCAGCCAATAAACATTGCTGGGGCACATTTTGAAAAAAAATTTTCAACAGTACCCAAAAAATCATAATGTGAATAATTACCTTTAGTTAATAAATCAATACTAGTCGAATTAACGAGTAAAGCCTTTGCGCTTGGCACCTCACCTTCTGGCATCCGCCCTCTTATATTTAACTTTCCAATCTCTTTTAAATTTTTATCAACTACAACAGCCCCAACTTCGATTATAGATCCCCATATCGTCGAGTTTGTCGTTTCAGTATCGTAAATTACAATTTTATCCATTTTTTATTAAACCAAATTATTCATCTCATTAAATTTTTTTAATCTACCTAAAAATAAATTTTGATATGTTATTAGTTCATGCCCTTGAATTTTAAACTCTTGAAATAAATTATCCACTGTACAAACAAGAATAACACAGGCATTGATTTTTGAATTATAAACAACATTATGTGCCAAAGAGTAAGCTGCAGTTTGTAAAAACCAAGAGTCTATGTACTCAGCTTTTTTTGGTTTGTTGGATTGCTTAAAATCAATTATTGTTTCTTTTCCTTCATAAACACCTACACAGTCTGCTGTACCCGCATATCTCTCAGGATAATGTATTGTGCACTCAACACCGTATATTTCTTCTAATCTTTTTTTTAAGCCTTTATCAATAATTTCTTTTGCCATTTTTTTATATTGCTCATTGTCTTCAAAAAAACTTAAGTTTTCTCTACCTAAAAGAAAAGACTCTAGGTAGCTGTGCATCTGAGAACCTCTACTGCTTGCTGCCTTTGTAATAGCTTCAGCTTCTTTGTGACCGGTTCTTTCTCTCCAGTTAGCCAAAGCTGCTTTATCTTCCTCAGACTTTGTTGCATCGATTATTGATGTTACACTAGGTAGTTTAGCTTCACCTAACACATATCTTCTTATTCCATCTTCTGATGCTCTTGAACTTTTAGGATAGTCGTATTTTTTGTTCCAACGCATTTGATTTCTTATAGTCGGTATTTTCGGAAAAAAGAAATTATTTTTTGACTTGTTTATTTCTTTCAACAAAACTTTCAACGTTCTCTGTTAGAACAGCTTTTTCAACTTGCTCGGGATCTTTTATATTTTCTAAAGTTCTACTAATTGATCTTGCATCTTTTCCAAAACTATCAACAACCGTCATGGCTTCTTCAAGTTTTTTTCTTAATTTATAAATATTATCAAAGTGAGTAGAAAATCTCGTACTTATAGTTTTTAAATGATCATAAATATCTGTTGCGTGTTTTGAAATTTTGAGAGACTGAAAGCCCATATGTAAAGATTGTAAATAAGCTGAGAGAGTGTTTGGGCCACAAATTACTATTTTATATTTTTTCATTAATTCTTGGGTTAATAACTCCTTACTGCTTGGATCTTGATATTCAGTTAATTCTTTATAAAGACTTTCTGTGGGAGCATATACAATTGCAAAATTTGAAGTTTTAGGTGGAACAATATATTTTTCCATGACACTTTTTGCTTTGGCCTTAAATGCACTTGCTAATTTTGTTCTAGCGTCAGCAACTGCTTTTTTATCATCTGCCTCATATGCATCGGTAATTGCTTTGAATTTTTCTAGTGGAAAATGAGAGTCTACGGGAACTAAAACATCTCCTTGAAGCTTGATTGCAAATTCTACATTTTCACTTGTTTCTTCTTTCATTTTCACATTGGTCATAAATTGAGATGCTGGTAATAAATCCTTAATTAAAGCATCTAGAGAATATTCAGCCAAAGTTCCATACTTTTTAACTCCAGCTAAAATTTTGGTAATTCCCTCTTGACTCTGATTTAAAAGTTTTACTTGCTCATTAAAATTACCAACCTTCTCATCAACTTTAGTAAGGGCTTCGGTCATATCCTTTGTAACCCCGGTTGATAAAGAGTTAAATGAAGTAGACATGGAACTTAGAGATGTATTGATTGTAGAGTTTAAGCTATCTTTTAATCTAATAATTTCCGCGTTCAAATTTGTTATTTCGTTACTCTCATCACCCCTGCTCTCCTTTTTTGACTTTACATTTAAATATAAAATAGCGAGGATTGCTCCAAACATTAAAATTAAAACTATTAATAAAATTGTGTCCATGATTCGTAACTTGTATTATAAGGGATTTTTATGGAATTATATCTCATTTTGAAAATTATTTTTGGAGTAGGGTTTCTTATAGCTATTTATGCGGTATTGCGAAATTTAGACATAATCAAAATTATTCTTATTTATCTTAAAGATAAATTACTTAGAAAGTAGTCTAATCAATTTTTTTAATCCCTTTTTTTTTCTATTTTTTTTTGAAATAAAAATACAAGCTTGAGAGTTTAAAATTTCTCCATCTTTTAAAACTCTAAGGTTGTTTGCCCTTAAAGTCTCACCACTTGAACTTATATCTGTGATCAATTCTGCTGAACCAGTAAAAGGGTACGCCTCGGTCGCTCCCAAACTATCAATTATCCTAAATTGTGTTACACCTTTTGAAAATAAAAACTCTCTGGTTAAATTTGCGTACTTCGTCGCAACTCTCAATCTTTTTTTTTTTTTGTCTTTAAATTCGAATGCAATTTCTTCTAGGTCAGCTATTGTTTGAACATCGATCCAAGGATCCGGTATAGCTACAACTAAATTAGCTTTTCCAAAATTAAGTTTTTTGATAACATTTATCTTGTTTTGAGTATTTATCTCACTTTCTTTTAATAAATCAAAACCAGAAAAACCAATATCTAAAGAACCATCTCCCAATCTTTCAATAATTTCTCTGGCGTGTAAATATAAAATTTTTATGTTTGACTTATCTTTTATTGAGCCTATCAAATCTCTTTCCCCGCGTTCAGAAATAAGTTTTAATTTTTTTTTAGTAAAAATTTTTAAAACATTTTTTCTTAAGCGTCCCTTACTTGGAATTCCTATATTTATTAAATTTTTCATCATTGATAATTTAAGTTAAGAGCTGCTCCAACAGCTGGTACCTGCTTTTTTGAGCCAAGATCAGAAATCAATTTATCATAACGACCACCATTACAACAATTAATAATTTTCGACTTTGATTTGATGTCTATTTTAAAAACTATGCCAGTGTAATACTCCAATTGTCTACTAAAGGCGGTTGAGAAAACTACATTTAATTTAGATATTTTATTTTTTGAAACTGGAAAATATTTCTGATCAACAAAAAGGTTTATTTTATGTTTTTTAAAAAATTTATTTAACTCCTTTGCAGCTTTATTTATTGGACATTTTATTTTCAAAAACTCTTTAATAATTTTTGATTTATTACCTCCTTTACCAGTTCTTCTTGGGTCTTTAATTTTTTTATCAAATCTTTCTAAAATTTCTTTTAATGTTCTGCCTGCGATAATTGATGATTGATCATCCATTAACATTTTTAGATATCTTTTTTTATCAACCTCAACAATAATTGGATCTACATCAGAATTTGTCTCTAATCTTTTTAATAAATCACTGAAATAGTCTTCTCGCCAAAAATGTCTTGTGAGTCTTAATTTCCATCTTTTTGGTATATCTAATTTAGATATTAGAAGATTAAAAATCTCTACATTACCAATAGTGAGAGTGCCAGTAGAGTATTTTAGATTTTTTAGTGATTTAAGTGATGTGCTTATTATTTCTTTATCATCGTTTTTTTCATCTTTTGATCCTATGATCTCAAAACCAACTTGATTTCGGATTATCGAGTCCTTTTTATTTTGAGATTTTCTATAAGCCTGTCCGCTATAAAATATTTTTTCTTTACCCTTTAAATTGTTCTCCAAATATCTAAGACAAGACACAATGGTAAGATCAGGTCTCAAACATAATTCATTACCTGTCAGATCTGTAAATGAAAAAATGAATTTTCTAAAACTCTCCCCAGATCTTTGAACTATATGATTAGTCTCAATTACTGATGGTAATTCAATATATTTAAATCCTTTAGACTGAACTGATCTAAGGATTTTGTTAGATAAATTTTTTGATTTCATTTATTAAATTTTCTTTTGGAAATGTAATTTGGTTATTCTCCCCTTTAACCCCAAGTAGATTTTTTAATGTTATTTTATTATCTTTAAATTCATTTTCGCCACAGATAACTGCAACTAGACATTTTCTTTTGTTAGCATAAGTAAGTTGCTTACCCAGATTTTTTTTACTGTCCAAAAATATTTCAGAATTAATGTTATTTTTTCTTAAATTATCTAAAATTTCGTAATAATTTTTTAAATATTTTTCATCCATTACACAAACAATAACTGGATTTTGCATTTCAATTTCTACTTGATTTAATTGCATCATTGCAAATAATAATCTATCAACACCAATACTTACACCTGTCCCTGGAATATCTACACCCTTAAATCTCGAAATTAATTTATTATACTGTCCACCTGAGCAAATACTTCCAATATCAACTTCTTTACCCTTAACATTTTTTGCTTTAAAATTTAGATTAGTTTCAATGCAAAACCCATCGTAATAATCTAGGCCTCTAACTATTGTAAAATTAGCTTTTACTTGATCAGAGTAATTTCCAAATTTTAAAATTTTAAATAATTCTTCTAATTCTTTAATACCCTCTTGGGTAATAGGATTTTTAAAATTTTCTTTAATTTCCTTTAAATCTTTAATCTTTAAAAAATTTAGAATTTTTGAAGCTTGCTCACCATTTAAGTTTGCTCCTTTTGTTATAGCTCCACTTTTATCTTTTCTCTCTTTTTTTAATAATTCTTCGACACCCTTTAAACCAAACCCAGGTTTATCGAATTTATCGATAGCTCTCATCACTTTGGTTTGTTTATCTTTTTCAATTTTCAAATCCTCAATTAAACCTTGAACGATTTTTCTATTGCTTACATAGATAGTAAACTGATCTTTTTTTAAACCACAATCTACTAAAGTATTCGAGATCAAATTACATAACTCGGCATTGGCTTGTGCTAGATTAACGTTTCCAACTATGTCACAATCTGCTTGGGTAAATTCCCTGTACCTAGCATTTCCAGATTTTTCATTTCTGAATACATTTTGAATTGCATATCTTTTATATATTGAGGGAAGCTCTTGATTATTCTGTGCAACAAATCTAGCAAGTGGACTTGATAAATCATATCTTAAAGTAATATTCTTTTCACCATCATCAAATGTAAACACATCAGACATAGGATTACTATTATCCTCTGCAAGAAAGGAGCCTATATTTTCACTAATTTCAAATGATGGTGTTTCTAATGGATCAAATCCATATTTAATAAAATTTTTCTCAATAACCCTTAATAGTTTTTTTTTGAGAAATAATTTTTTATTCCATCTATCTTCAAAACCTGAGGGTAATCCAGGAATTAATTTATTTTCTTTATTCATTTTTTGGTACCTTGAGTAGGTTACGCTCCTACGACTTCGGATCCACAAACCGACGTGATGCTATTTCACCATCAAGGCATATCCTTTTGTTTTTATCCTATTTTATATTGATTTAAAATTATTTTATAAAAGTTTTAACACTAGCTTTAGCCAGCGTGGAAATGAGTATGCTCACCTTTATTAATTGCTCTAATTTTTACTAGAGAAGCTTTTTTGAAAAGATTGTTATTCTCATTAGTGCTCATGATGCATCTTTTAGACAAAAATTAAAATTATTCAACCCCTAAAAGAAGGATACCGTTTTTTTGATTATGACTCCTCTTTATTTAAATCATAATATATGACTGGAATTTCATGTACTTTCGAATATTTATTAAACCAATATGCCATGAACCTCTCAGCCAGAAAAGCATAGGTTCTAGCCTCATATCCCTTTAAATCAAAACCAATAACAGTTTCACACTTTTCCAGCCATGGAAATAATGTTTCATAAAACCTACTCATCAACTTTTTAGATTTACATATAAACATATTTCCATAATTAAACGAGATATTTTTTCTTACATAAAACTTAAAATCCTCTTTATCGTCTTGACCCAATAAGTCTATCGCCTTATCCAAAATACCATTGCCATGAAACATATCAAATTGAAATCTAATACTCCTACCTTTATTAAAGATTGCCCTAGGATTTCTTAAAAATGCAAGTTTTCCGTATTTAATTATTTTTATCAAAGGTATTGCATTTAAGAAAATGTGTTTACCAAGAATTACATCGTACTTTTCCCAACTAGGAGGTATCTTTTTTAAAATTTTTTCGTTTAAATCTAATAATTCATCCGAGTTATTAAACTCATTTTTCCAAAATCTTCTATATCCACAAAAGCCAATCCATTTATCCTCTTGAATCGTTTTAAGTTTATTTTTCCAAAGCCAGTAATGAAAAGTAAATTCTCCATAAAACTTATTTTTATGACTGATATTAAAGCCGCTATTATCTCTAATCCATCCACTGGAAAATTTTTCAACACCTAGTCCTACAGGGGTATAGCTTAATTTCTTAATCTTATCTAAAATTTTATTGTGGATACAAATACAAAAAATTTCTAGGTTACTCACTTTTTTAATTTATCAATTTTTTTTCTTATCCTATACCACAAACGAAATCCCCAATTACTATGATCTTCTGACTTATTTGAAAAGTTGTAAAGTTTTAAATTATGATCGATTCCATTCAAGAATTTTTTATGTTTATAAATGATCCTATCTTTAAAAGTACCTAAATATTTTTCATCTTTTAAAGTTACCGACACATAATCATTCCATCCACACTCAAGATATTGTTTTGATACATAGGACTCTAGAAGGATAGGGTTAAAATTATTTCTTTTGGCCCAATTGATTAAAGCGTTAGCACTGTCAGGATAAAATCTCCAACAATCTTTAGGCCATCTATGAAAATCACCATTTGATGGTACATTAAAATAGAAAATTCCATGAGGTTTTAAAATTCTAAGTATTTCTAAATAAGTTAGCCAAAAAAACTCAACATGCTCAAACACTGATGTACTTATAATTACATCATAAGCTGAGTCTGGGATCTCTTTAAACGAGTAAGGGTCTCCTAAAACAATATCGACATTATTTCCTTTTTCAATGTCTACTCCAGTATATTCATATTTTATGTTCATTTTATCTAGTAAAACTTTTGATCCGATATGATCCGATAAAGACTGGCTGCCGAAATCTAATATTTTTGGATTGTTAAAATTTTTCAAATAAATAGAAAAAAATTTATTTAAGTTAAGTATCGCAGATGAATGCATGTTAGTTTTATAGAAATTATAAATATATATTTATTAACATAATATTAGCTCAGATAAAAAATTAAATTTTCAAACATTAAAGGGTATTTTCAATTGAATGAAAACGCCATTATTAAATTTTTAAATATTAATCCAATTTTTTTAAATTAACTGCTGAGGGTCCTTTTGGACCATCCTCTAATGTAAATTCTAGTTTATCTCCTTCATTCAGAAATCTCATGCCTGCAGCTTTGACTGCACTAGCATGAACAAATGCATCTTTCTCTTTATCGTCTCTTTCTATGAAACCATAACCTTTTTTGCCATTAAACCACTTTACTTTTCCTTGAATTGTGCTCATCTTTTTTGCTCATCCTTTAATTAATTAATATAACAGGAGGTTAAATTCTTTTATATTAATTTCAAGAGGTTTTGGTGGTGCCTCGGGAAGGATTCGCACCTCCGACACAAGCCTTTTCAGGGCTCTGCTCTACTCCTGAGCTACCGAGGCAAAATTAACCTCTAAAGATTATTCTACCTTTAGTTAGGTCGTAAGGTGTCATTTCCACAGTCACATTATCACCTTGTAATACTCGAATTCTGTTTTTTCTCAACTTGCCTGCCGTATGTGCTGTTACCACATGACCATTCTCTAATTGAACTCTAAACATGGCATTTGGCAATAAGTCAGTCACTTTACCTTTGAATTCAAGTAGATCTTGTTTTGACAAATTTATTTTCTCCTAATTCTTTTTTTTACAGATTGAGCATGTCCTGCTAACCCTTCATAATTTGCAAGAGTTATAACTGATGGTCCAAGCTTTTCAATACCCTTTTTTGATAAGTTTATATATGAGATTCTTTTGTAAAATTCATTAACACTTATTCCACTTGAAAATTCAGCTGATCCATTAGTTGGCAATATATGGTTTGATCCAGCATTATAGTCAGTCATTGCCATCACAGCATATTTTCCTAAACAAATAGATCCAGCATTTTTAATTTTTGGAATGAATGACTTATAATTTTTTACATTTAATTCTAAGTGTTCTGGGGCAATTCTATTCACAATATCAACTACTTCTTTATCTGAGCTCACTTGAATTAAAATTCCGTTATTAATTAAACTTTTTTTCACAATAGATATTCTTGGTATATTATTTAATTGCTTGGTGATTTCTATTTTAGTTTTTTTAATTAAATCTTTACTTTTCGAGATTAATATACACTGAGCAAGTTCGTCATGTTCCGCTTGTCCGATAAGATCACTTGCTATCCAAGCTGGATTCGAAAATCTATCACCAACAACTGTAATTTCGGAAGGTCCAGCAGTCATTCCTTCAACGCCAATATCACCAAAAACTTCCTTTTTAGCGGCAGCAACATACATATTACCAGGACCTACAATTTTATTGACTTTGTTAATTTTTTTTGTTCCATAAGCAACTGCTGCAATAGCTGATGGACCACCAATAGAGTATATCTCTCTAATTTTACATTTCTTAGCAGCGTATAAAACAGCAGCATTTTGTTTCCCTTGATATCCTGGATTAATCATAACTATTCTTTTAACTCCAGCCACTATTGCTGGTATAGCATTCATTAAAACACTTGAGGGATACGATGCAGATGATCCAGGCACATAAATAGCGACTGACTCGATTGGTAAATACTTATAGTCAAGTTTATTTTTAAATTTATCTACGTAAGAAATATTTTTAAATTTTTGCAAAGAATGAAATTTATGAATTCTAGTATAAGCAAGATCAATAGCTTTTTTCACTTTTGGATCTAAAGATTTTATGGACTTTAAAATACGATTTAAACTTGGTATAATTGTTTTATTTTGATTAAATTTTTTTTCATATTTCAATAATGCCTTATCACCATTTTTTTTAACATCATTTATTATTTTTATTACAGATATGGAATTTATTTTAACTTTTGTCTTTCTTCTTAACAATAAATTATTTAATTCTTTATTAAAATTTGTTAGTTTACTATTTAATATTTTCATCATTACTTTAACTCATTTTGATCTTCTAACCTTATCTCAATTGCCTCTGTGGTCAAAACAATGTGACTATTATTACTAAAAATTAAATTAATTTCATAGTCATCTTTATTTTTCAGGTAATCTATACCAAACAGTTCTAGGATCTCTTCAGTATTAGACTGATTAATATTTTTAGATTTCACTTTATCAACAAAATCAAACCTGCATATACTATTGATTTTCTTATCCGATTCATCTGTTTCAACTTTGGTTCTTTCTATCGACATTAAAAAAACTTTGCTTGCTGCAAGGTATTTAATATTCTCAACTTTTGTTTTAGAGCCTGAAATACACGCGGAAATCATCTGTAATCCTTCTTGATCGTTTGCAATTATTTTTGCTAAATATTTACTCATTTCCTCAATCTTTTAATTTTAACTCCAATTTTTCTTAATTTATTTTCAATATTTTCGTAACCTCGATCTAAATGATAAATTCTATTAATCAATGATTTACCCTTTGAAACTATCGCTGCTAAGACAAGTGAGGCTGATGCTCTTAAATCACTAGACATAAGCTCTGCACCTACAAATTTTGTATTACCTTGAATTGTAGCTTTGTTTTTAACTACATTGATATTAGCCCCAAGTCTTCTCAGCTCAGCAACATGCATAAATCTGTTTTCAAAAATATTTTCTGTAATAGAGCTCTTTCCATTAGCTTTACACATAAGAACCATAAGTTGCGATTGCATATCCGTAGAAACTCCTGGATATTCTTTAGTTTTTATATTCTCAATAGATTTTAGCTTTTTTGGACCTTTTATTGAAATTTTTTTTTTATGTACTTTTATTTTTGCTCCAAACTTTTTTAATAAATCGAGCTCAGTTTTAATTATTCTACCATCAAAATTTAGAATATCTAAATTTCCTCCTGAAACAGTTGCAGCTACACAGAAAGTTCCTGCTTCAATTCTGTCTGGCATAATAGAGTAATCTGTTTGGTTTAAAGAGTTAACACCAATTATTTTGCATATTCTTCCTTTCCACTTAATTTTTGCACCTGCTGAATTTAAAAAATTTGTAAGATCTTTAATTTCAGGTTCAATTGCACAGTTTTTAAGGATAGTAGTGCCTGTTGCTAGACATGCTGCAATGATTGTGTTTTCAGTCGCTCCAACACTTATCTTGGGAAACTTAATCATTGTACCTTTTAGTTTACCTTTAGATTTTGCTATAATGTACCCATCTTTTAAAATATACTTCACTCCAAGTTTTTGTAAGGCATCTAAGTGATAATTTATTGGTCTAGCACCAATTAAACATCCGCCTGGTAAAGATATCTTTGATTTAAAATATTTTGCAATCAAAGGTCCTAAGACTAAAATCGAGCCTCTCATTGTTTTAACAAGTGAATAACTTGCGAAAGTTTTCAATTTTTTTTGATTATATATTTTAACGGTTTTTCTATTACTTGATAAAATTACCTTTGAACCGAGTGATTTTAGTAAGCTTATCATAGTATTAATATCTTTTACTTTAGGTAAATTATTTATTCTAACAGGCTGATTAAACAACAAAGTTGCTGCTAAAATTGGAAGTGATGAGTTTTTTGATCCAGAGATTTCAACTTTCCCCTTTATTCTATTTGGGCCTACAATAGCAAACTTATCCATAAGTTATTTCTTAATCTTGGCCACTTGGATAGTGGTTTGACCCTGATATTTACCTTTTTTAGATTTATAAGTTGTTTCTGGTTGAGTGTCTGATTTAAAAAATAAAAACTGAGCTATACCTTCATTTGAATAAATTTTTGCTGGATTGGGAGTTGTATTACTAAGCTCAATCACAATATTTCCCTCAAACTCGTTTTCTATTGGAGTAACATTACAGATAATTCCAGTCCTTGCATAAGTACTTTTTCCTACACAAATACACAAAACATCTTTTGGAATCCTAAAATATTCAACAGTTTTGGCTAAAACAAATGAATTTGGTGGAATAATACAATATGATCCTTTTCTCTCAATAAAATTATCTTCAGAAAAATTTTTTGGATCAACTAATGAACTATTTACATTTGTAAAAATTCTGTACTCATCAGATATTCTCACATCATAGCCCATACTACTTAATCCATAAGATATCTTGCCTTCTGACACTTGATGATCTAAAAAAGGTTCAATCATTTGATGCTCTTTGCACATCTTTTTTATCCAAGTATCAGGTTGGATAGACATTATTTAGTTTTCTTTTTGTTTTTTTTTTGAAAAAGTTTTCTTTTTTTTAGATTTTTTTTGAGAGCCAAACCTAAGCGCAAACGTTTATCTTTTGTTATCATTTCTTATTTGGGTTTGTAAGGAAATCTAAAGTGATTGGTTTAGAGGTATCTAATACTTTTTCTTCATGAACATTTTTATTGACACCTTCCTTGGCTAAACGTTTTGCTTTTTTTTCAGCAAGTTTCTTCTCTCTTTTGGCCTGCTTTTCCATTAATTTAGCACTTTTGGTAGATTTATAATCGTAATGAATGCCCATAAAAAAAATTCCTAATAAGATATAAATCATATTATTCAAAAAATTAAGGCAATAATTTGAAAAAAATGCTTTATTGTCAGTAAAATACAATTTGTGATTATCGCTCCTGTAGTTAAATGGCATAACAAGTCCTTGGTAAGGACTAATTCCCTGGTCAGTACAGGGTGGGAGCACCATCACTTTCTATAAAATAATTTTCTTAATAAAATCGTAATTAAAACTAATACTAAGAAAGCCAAAATAGGAATATAAATTTCGGGTGAAAATATAATATCAGCGATTGCAGGAACTTCGGTATTTTCCTCTATAACTTTTTCCAATCCCTCTCCAATTGACACAGCTAAAAAAATTTGAGGAATTATTCCTATAAATGTAGCAAAGAAAAAATTTACTTTTTTTACATTAAATAATGTTGGTAGAAGACAACTTAGCTGCCAAGGAATACCACCAATAAATCTATAAATTAATAAATACATAAATTCTGAATTTTTAAATTTCATTTCAAGTGATCTGAACTTGTTTAAAAATTTTTCTCTAATAATATCTTTTAAAAAATAATTTCCAAAAATATATAAAAAAGTTGCACCAACACTTAAACCCAAAACCACAATTAAGGTACCTATCCATTTACCTAAGATGAAACCACCTATAATTGCTACTGGGGATCCAAATCCTAAAAATGGAAATACCCATATGATTGTAAAAATTAAAAAAATTATTGAAACTAAAAACAAATTGGAATTTTTGAGCTCAATGAAATAAAGTCTATTATCTTTTATAAAATCATAAGATGATATTTCTTGAAGACTAAATTTAGAAAAAAATAAAAATAGAAAAACGATTATTAAAATTATGTAGGATAAACCTATGAATAATTTAATTTTTTTAGTTTTTTCCATTATTAAGTATCGTATTCAAAAATGTTATATTTGCTATTTATATATTTAGTTATTATAAAGATCGAAATTTTAATAAATTTTAATCATTAATATGAAAAGAACATATCAACCCTCTAAAATTAAAAGAGCTAGAAAACATGGCTTTAGATCTAAAATGAAGACTAAAGGAGGCAAAAAACTTCTAGCTAGACGAAGGGCAAGAGGTAGAAAATCGCTAACAGTGTCTGGTTAATCAATGAAAAGCAAAATACTTGCTCTTTCAAAAAACGAAGAATTTAAAAAATTACTTCAACAAAAAAAAGTGTCAAATAAATACGTCACAATTTATTTTGGCTATCTGAATAATAAAAATAAAAATAGATTTAATATTTCATTTGTGACAAAGAAAAAAATTGGAAAAGCCGTAAAGAGAAATAAAATAAAAAGACGACTTAGAAATATAATGAATGATGCATTTAAAAAAATATCAATAAATTTGCATTATTCATATCTTGTTATTGCCAAGCCAACTATGCTAAATAATGAATTTAAAATAATAAAAGAAACCTTGTTTCAAGAATTTATTAAAATAAACAAATGAATATTTTTATACACTTATTGATCAAATTCATTAAAATCTACAAATATGTAATTAGTCCTTTGATTGGGCCCTCATGCAGATACTTACCAACTTGTTCTGAATATAGCATTGAGGCTCTCAAAACTTATGGTTTTATAAAAGGTCTTTCGCTAAGTTTAAAAAGAATTATGTCATGTCATCCATGGGGAAATAGCGGATTTGATCCAGTAAAAAAAGAGATAAAAACAAAAAAATAATGGACTCCAAAAATACAATAGCAGCTATAGCATTATCCTCGGCGGTAATAGTTTTATATTCATTATTTTTTGTTCCTGAAAAATCATCAACAGATCAAAATCTTGTAGAAAAAGAAAAAATAGAACAAAGCACTGATACACCAATCTTAGAACAAAAAGAAACTTTTGTTGAGATTTCAAGAAAAGATGCTTTGATTGAAAACGAAAGAGTTCAATTTGAAAATTCTAATGTAATTGGTTCGATATCTTTAAAGGGTGCAGCTATAGACGATCTAACTTTTAAAAATTATAATATTGAACTTGAAAGTGATGAAAAAATAATACTATTAGGGCCTAGAAATATTAAAGAAGGTTATTTAATTGAAAGCGGATTTGTAACCTCTGACAAAAATATAGATATTCCTACATCTGAGACCATCTGGTCTATTAAAGGAAATAAAAAATTAAATGAAAATTCTCCAATTAAATTATCTTGGACTAATGATCAAGGAATTACCTTTGAAAAAGAAATTTCTTTAGATGATAAATATTTATTTTCTATCAAGCAAAGAGTTATTAACAAAACAAATGGAAAATATGACTTTTATTCTTATGGTCAAATTATAAGAAATGAGATCCCAGACATAATAGACTTTTTAATTCTTCATGAGGGGTTGATTGCAACTTTAGATGATGAATTAATTGAGGAAGATTATGACGATATTCAAGAGAAAAAGTTTACAAAAACTGCTCAAAAAGGTTGGTTGGGTATAAGTGATAAATATTGGATTACTTCACTAATACCTCCACAAAATAAAGAGTTTAAAACAACATTTGATTATAAGGATAAATTTAGAGCGAATTTTATAGCAACTGAACCGCTTGAATTGGGTCCAAATAATTCTATTGAAGAAAATTTACAAATAATAGTTGCTGCCAAAAGAGTGGATGTCATTGATGGATATGCAAAAAGTTTAGCTATCGATAAATTTGATCTAGTTATTGATTGGGGTTTCTTATATTTCATAACAAAACCCTTATTTTTTGGTATTGATTATTTTTTCAAACTACTTGGTAACTATGGATTAGCTATCATAGCTATAACAATTTGTATTCGTCTTGTTTTTTTTCCTTTGGCAAATTTTTCTTTTAGAAGCATGGCAAAAATGAAAGCCCTCACTCCAGAAATGGTAAGATTAAAGGAGCTTCATAAAAATGATAAAATGAAATTACAACAAGAAATGATGGCACTTTATAAAAAAGAAAAAGTCAACCCAATGTCTGGATGTCTTCCGATTCTCGTTCAAATACCTGTGTTTTTTGCTTTATATAAAGTTTTATTCGTCACGATAGAAATGAGACATATGCCTTTTTATGGATGGATACATGACTTAAGTGAACGTGATCCAACAAGTATATTCAATTTATTTGGGCTGCTACCTTATGATGTGCCGTCGTTCTTAATTATTGGTGCTTGGCCCGTTGCAATGGGAGTTTCTATGTGGGTACAACAGAAATTAAATCCTGCACCCACTGATCCTATGCAAGCTAAAATATTTATGTTCTTTCCACTCTTTTTGACCGTGATATTAGCGCCCTTTCCAAGTGGCTTAGTAATTTATTGGACTGTGAATAATATTTTAACTATGGCCCAACAAGTATTCATTATGAAAAGGACAACGGTTAAAACTGTCACTTAAAAAATTAATTATTACACAATAATAAAAATGGATTTAAAAAAAATACTTCCAAAAAATGGTCCGCCAATTGACGAGGTGTCTAAATACATAGAAAAATATAAAAATGACCTCATAGTAATAAAATATGGAGGAAATGTTTTTATAGATAGAAATATCTTTGACAATTTTATAACAGATATAAATATACTCAGTAAGTTAGGCATTTCATTTGTAGTCGTTCATGGAGGAGGTCCAAGAATTAAAAGAGAACTAGACAAATCAAATATTCAATCAAAATTTATTAGAGGTTTAAGAGTAACAGATAAAAAGATAATAAACATTGTTGAGTCAGTGTTGATTGATTTTAATAATGATATCATCAATTCTTTAAAAAGATTTGGTACTGATGCAATCTCAATTCATACGAAAAAAAACAATATAATTACGGTGACACCAGAAGAAAAAGAACTGGGTTTTGTAGGAATACCTAAGAAAATTAATAATGATCTCATAGAAAAAATTCTTAATAAGAAACAAGTTCCAATAATTTCACCATTAGGTTTAGGAGATGATAATCATCCATATAATATTAATGGTGATACAGCTGCTGGTGCGATCGCAAAGTCATTAAAATCCAGAAGATTACTATTAATGACTAATGTTGAAGGGGTTCTAGATAAAGACAAAAAACTAATTGATGAAATTACTTCAACAGAAGTTTTAAAGATGGTTGAAAATAATATTATTACAGAGGGAATGATACCTAAAATAAATACTTGTTTAGATGCAGTTAAAAATGGGGTTACAGCAGTCGGAATAATTGATGGAAGAAAGCAACACTCTATATTGTTTGAAATTTTTTCTGACAAGGGTTCTGGGACTTTGATAAGAAAATGAAAAATTTTAAAGAAATGAAATACCTTCTGTTGGATCTTGATGGTGTTTGTTACGGAAAACACAACAACTATTCCCTTGAAAGAGTATTTGGTCAAGTTTCTAAAAGAATGACAATGTTTATATCTGAGAAACTAAAAATAAATATGGAGGAAGCAAAAAAATTACAGACAAATTATTTCTATAAATATAACACTAGCTTAAATGGTTTAATGATACATCATGATATACCTCCGGAAGAATTCTTAAAATATGTCCACACAATAGATCTTTCATTTATGAAAAAGGACAAAATAATGAGGAATGAACTTGAAAAATTAGACATGGACAAGTTTATTTTTACTAATGGGAGTGCCGAGCATGCTAAAAATATTTTAACTCATTTAGGTGTTTATGATCTTTTTGGAAGAGATAAAGTTTTTGATATTAAAGATGCCGGGTATGTGCCAAAACCTGAGGCTCAAACTTTTGATTTAATGGTTAAAAAATTTGGATTGAATCCAAAAGAAACCATTTATATAGAAGATATCGCAAAAAACCTAAGTATTGGTTATGAGCGGGGCTGTGCAACTGTTTGGTTAATTAATGATGAACATTTTGGCAAGATAGATTCTGATAAAGATTATATTTCTCATAAAATTGAAAATCTGTCTTTATTTCTTAAAGAAATAAGGTTATTAAAAAGTCAATAAATTATGTCTATAGAAAAGATTATAAATGATGCTTGGGAAAATAAAGATCAGGTAAATAAAGATTCTGATCAAAATCTTAAGGATGCCATCAATCAAGTTATTGCTGATTTAGATAGTGGAAAATCAAGAGTAGCTGAAAAAATAGATGGAGAATGGGTAACCCACCAACATTTGAAGAAAGCTATTATGTTAAGTTTCCGAATATACCCCATGGAGAATTTAAACGGCCCATATAGTAGTTGGTATGACAAATCACATCTGTTGAAAGGAAAAACTGCTGGCTGGACGAAAGAAGATCATGAAAAAGCAGGGTTCAGAATGGTACCAAATTCTCCAGTGAGAAAAGGATCTTTTGTAGGAAAAAATGCTGTTTTAATGCCATGTTATGTCAACATCGGAGCTTATATTGATGAGGGGACAATGATAGATACATTCGCTAGAGCAGGTAGCTGTTGTCAAATAGGAAAGAATTGTCATATCTCAGCAGGATCAGGAGTTGGTGGAGTTTTAGAACCTGCACAAGCTTTACCTACGATAATCGAAGATAATGTTTTTCTTGGAGCTATGTCAGAAGTTGTTGAGGGGGTGATTGTTGGGGAAGGTTCAGTTTTAAGTATGGGTATGTATATAGGTCAATCAACTAAAATAGTCGATCGAAAAACCGGTAATATAAATTATGGTAAAATTCCACCGTACTCAGTTGTTGTCCCAGGTTCATTGCCAGACAAAAATAATTCGGCTGCACCATCGTTGTACTGTGCTGTAATAATTAAGCAGGTTGATGAAAAAACAAGGTCAAAAACTTCTATAAACGACCTTTTACGAGACTAAAATGAAAACTTTAAATCAGTTACAATTAGCTAAAGAGCTAATTAGATTTCCTTCAATTACTCCTGTAGATGCAGGTATAATGAAATTTTTAGAAAAAAAATTGAAAAGACTTGGTTTCAAAACAAAAACACTCGAATTTAAAGAAAGGGGCTTTAAGCCTGTTAAAAATTTATATGCAAGATTCGGAAATAAAAGTCCAAACTTCTGTTATGCAGGTCACCTAGATGTTGTACCTCCCGGTGATATAAAAGATTGGACTACTAATCCATTCGAACCATCTATTAAAAAGGGTCACTTAATCGGAAGAGGTGCAAATGATATGAAAAGTTCTATTGCAGCTTTCGTTTCAGCTGTGAGTACGTTTTTGTCAAAAAATAAAAAATTTAATGGGTCAATTAGTCTGTTAATAACAGGGGATGAGGAAGGTGAAGCAGTTAATGGCACAAAAAAAGTTGTAGAGTTTTTAAAAAAAAAAAGAGAAAAGATTGATTTTTGCTTAGTGGGTGAACCAACTAACCCAAATGTTTTAGGTGAAATGATTAAAATTGGTCGTAGAGGCAGTTTAACTGGTAAATTAATTATATTCGGTTTACAGGGTCACGTTGCATATCCTTCAAGAGCAAATAATCCTTCAACCATAATTGTTAATATTTTAAAAGAATTAAAGGAAATTCAGTTTGATAAAGGAACCAGAGATTTTCAGCCTACAAACTTGGAGGTTACTAGGATAAATATAAATAATACTGCAGATAATGTCATTCCAGCGACAGCTGAAGCAACATTCAACATAAGATTTAATAATAAACATTCCTCAAATTCTCTTAAAAAAAAACTTAACAAAATTTTTAAAAAAATGACCAAAAAACATAAATCAAAATTTAAAATTGAGTACAGAGTTTCTGGTGAAGCTTTTTTGACAAAACCTAACAAAACGACATTTATGATACAAAATATTATTAAAAAGATAACTAAATTAAAACCAAAATTATCTACAACAGGTGGAACTTCAGATTTAAGATTTATAAGAACCATATGTCCTGGTCTTGAATTTGGTTTAGTTGGAAAAACTATGCATAAAGTTGATGAGGCAGTCTCTCTAAAAGATCTTAAGAAACTAACAAAAATTTATGAAAATATTTTAAAAAATTATTTCAAGTGAATACGGCAATTATAAACTCAGACTCTTATGAAAAACATGACACTGGTAACGGTCATCCTGAACAGCCTAAAAGAGTAATTGCTATAAAAGAAAAATTAAAAAAAAGAAATGATCTGATTTGGGAAAAACCAGGAAATGTGCCAGATAACATATTGGCAATGACACATTCAAAAGAATATATTGATAATTTAAATAGTTCATTCCCTCAAAAGGGTCTAAAATTTTTAGATGGAGATACAGTAATATCACCAGACAGTAAAAAAGCAGTATTTGATGCTGCTGGCTCAACAATTAGGGCCATTGATGGAATAGAAAATAAAGAATTTAAGAACGCGTTTTGTTTAGCAAGACCTCCTGGACATCATGCGGAAAAGGATAAGGCAATGGGATTTTGTTGCATATCAAATGCTGGGGTAGCTACTAATTATCTAAATAAAAATTATAAATATAAAAGGGTTGCATGTGTAGATTTTGATGTGCATTGGGGGAATGGAAATTATGATGTTATGCGTAATAACAAAAATTCATTATATATTTCAACACATCAATATCCTTTTTATCCTGGAGGAGGTACAGATAAAGATAAGGGTGATTTTAATAACTCTTTAAATATACCTTTGCCAGCAGGAACAAACTCGGAGGAATATTTTAATGCATTCAATAGAGTTTTAGATAGGTTAATTAATTATAAACCTGATTTTCTTATATTCTCGGCAGGTTTTGATGCTCATAAAGATGATCCTTTAGCTCAATTTAAACTTGAAACAAAAGACTTCTATGAAATTACTAAAAGAACTTTAGCTGCTACCAACGAGTTCACTCAAGGCAAAGTCATCTCTATTCTTGAGGGTGGTTATGATTTAAATGCATTATCTGAAAGTACTAATGAACATGTTAATGCACTTGTAGAATTTAGTTGATTTGAATTAAGTTAATAATAGTTCACTCATATGAAACTTTATAGAATTAAAAAATCTAAAATTGATAAGAAAGGAAGAGGTCTTTATGCTACACGTGATATTAAAGAAGGAACAAAAATAATTAATTACGTTGGCAAAATTATTACAAATAAAGAGGTTGATGAGTCAATTAAGTTTGATAATAAAAAACCCATTTACTTATTCACATTAAATAAAAAATATACTCTCGATGGTGATTTTTCATGGAATATTGCAGGTTTAGTAAACCATAGTTGCAATAATAATTGTGATTATAATGGCAAAGGTTTAAAAGTATGGATTACAGCAATTCGTAATATTAAAAAAGGTGAGGAGTTTACTTGCGATTATGGTTTTGGTTATGACGAAGACTATAAACAATTTCCTTGTAAATGTGGTTCAAAAAACTGCTGTGGTTACATTGTAAGAGAAGAGTCTAGATGGAGAATTAATAAGAAATTTGCGATGAATAATAAAAAAAATTTAATAAATAACTCTAGCTAAATAAAGTCCTTCAGGTGGTGCCGGCGGTGCGCACAAAATTCTTTTTTTTGAATTCATAACAGAATTAAATTTTTTTAAGGTCCATTTTTTTTCACCTACATATTTTAAACAACCGACCATTGATCGAACTTGTTGTTGCAAAAAAGATTGTGATTGAAATTCAATTTCTATTTTACTGTTTCTAGATTTTATTCTAACAGATTTCATTGTTTTGATCGGGCTTTTGGCCCTGCAGCTTGAAGCTCTGAAAGTAGAAAAATCATTTATACCAACTAATTTTTTTGAGGCTTTTTTCATCATTTCTAAATCAAGTTTATTAATAATATGCCATCCCCTACCACTATCTATCACCGGTCTACTCAAACGATTAATAATTATATACTTATATATTCTCATTTTTGCAGAAAATCTCGCATGAAAATCTTTATCTCTTTTTTTAATTTTAATAATCGTAATCATTTCTTTATTTAAAAAATAATTCAAAGATTTCAGAAATTTATTTAAGTTATCTATTTTTTTTTTACACTCAAAATGAGCGGATTGTTCAAGCGCGTGTACTCCTTTATCTAATCTTCCAGCACCAAACAGAATAATTTTTTCTTTTAATAATTTAGAAATTCTTTGTTGGATAAGACCTTGTATTGTTTTGCCCTTTGTCTGAATCTGCCAACCTCTGAAATTGGTGCCTACATACTCTATCAATATTTGATATCTAAACATTAGATATAATTGAGCCTTTTCTAATTTGAGATCCGAGCATAAACTCTCCAATCTTTTGAACCTTTTTTCCCTCTCTCTGTATCTCCAGAACTTTAATAGATTTTTTAGCCCCACACGCAATTTCAAGATTATCTGATATAATTTCACCATTTTTACCAATCCCATTTCCGATTTCTGCTTTTAAAATTTTGTATCTTTGACCATTAAAATTAAAAAAAGCACCCGGGGAGGGATACAAGCCATTAATTTTTCCGATTATCTTTAAAGCATCACTTTTCCAGTCTATTTGACCTTCATTTTTAGTAATTTTATTTGCATAAGTAGCTTTAGAGTTATCTTGATCAACAAACTTTGATTTACCCTCAAAAACTTCATCTACAACATCTATAATCTTGCTTGCTGCTAATAGAGCAAGTTTTTCTGAGACCTCTTTTGCATTGAGACTTTGGTCAAGTTTTATTTTATATATGTTGCTTATAGGTCCACTATCTAATTTTTCATTTATTTTCATTATACTGATCCCAGTTTCTGTATCTAAATTCATAATTGCTCTCTGGATGGGTGCTGCACCTCTCCATTTTGGCAATATAGATGCATGAATGTTAATGAAACCTTTTTTTGTTAAACTTAAAAATTCTCTAGGAATTATCTGCCCATAAGCAACAACAATTGCAAGGTCAGCATCCATCTTTTTTAAAAACTTGTATTCCTCAGTGTTGTTTCTCAAGTTAGGAGGAGATCTAAAACTAATATTTAAGGACTCTGATATGTCTTGAACTGGTGATTTATTCATCTTTTGCCCCCGGGCTGATTTTTGAGGAGGTTGTGTATACACCAAGTTTATTGGAAATCCGTTTTCATAGAGAGATTTTAATGTTGGAACTGCAAACATGGGTGTACCCATAAAAATTATTTTAGGCATTTTTAAACTAATATTCTGTCAGGGTTTTTTTTTGTTTTTGAAATTTTTTTTATGATGATATCTCTTTTTAATTTTGATAAATAATCAATTATCAATTTTCCGTCTAAATGATTTATTTCATGTTGTAGACAAGTTGATAAAAGTCCATCACACTTTAAATTTTTCTTTTCTCCTTTAATATCAATATATTCTACTTCACAAATTTTTGGTCTTTCAATTTCTATAAATGTATCTGGAATTGATAAACAACCTTCTTCATAAATTGAGGTTTCATCACTAACTTTTTTTATAATGGGATTTATGAAGCTTAAAGGCTTTTTCTTTTCATCTTTGGTAGACACATCAATTACTAAAATTCTTTTTAAGATACCTATTTGTACTGCAGCTAGACCGATACCTTTCGAGGCGTACATTGTATCAAATAAATCATTTATTAGTTTTTTTTCGTTATTACTAACTTTTTCTAATGGTTCAGAAATTTTTTTTAAAGTTTCATCAGGAACTGTAATAATATCTTTAATGCTCATTAGATAAATAAATAAAACATTTTTAAACTTTTAAAGGTAGAACCTTTAATAGAATATCATTTCGTATAATATCTATATTTAATTGATTTAAAGCACTTATAATGAAAAATAATGTATCTTCATCCAAAGTTTCCAATTTATCTTGACCTATTACTTCAATTATTCTCAAAATTGCTGATGCTATTTCGTTATTATTAATCATGACCTGAATATCTGTTGGCATTTCTGAGTCTAGTATCTCATATAAATTACTATATTTTTTATCAACATTTATTCCATCAGATTTTAAAGACTCGATTAAAATAATATCTTTCTTTGAAAGAACATATTTTTTATTTTTTTTAATCTTCTTAAGGAAATTATTCAAATCTTTCTCAATTTTATTTTGACTATAATCACCACTAAAATATTTTATTAGCTTAGATTGATGAAGAAGATCATCGTTATATTTAATCTTTTTTCTTTTTGTTTCCTCACTATTAATGTAATTTAGATAAAAACTTGTATTTTTTGAGGATATTTGATCTAACTCAAATTTTTCGAGTAGTTCTCTAAGTTTAGCATCAAAAGCGTTAGCAAGATTGTCCTTGATAAATAATTCTTTTAAAATTTTAATTAATTCAATTTTTTTATTCACTTCAGACTCTAATAGCACCCTCTGGTACAACAGTGCCCTACTTTCAATATTAGTTAACGTTTTTAACGCATCCTCAATATTTAGGAATTGGTTTATATTAAATTGAAATCTTTTATAAATTTCAAATAATTCATCTTCATCGTAATTTTTGTTATGTGTCGCATACTCAATTAGCTCAATTTTATCTAATTCATTCAAATCTACCTCATTAATTCGGTACAGTAAGTTAGAGGCAGATAAGTACTTCCATATTAATGGATTTGTATTTTCATTTGGTTCAAATGAAAATTCAGGGTTAGTTTTGTGAGCTAAATGGAATTCTAAAATACTATCTTCAGAAACAGTTTTATCAGCGGTATTTATAAATCCAAACAAATAATTTAGTTTATTTTCAAAATACTTTTCATTAAATCCTAATTCTTTTTTTAAATCAAAAAATAATTGTGCTTCTTCTTTTTTTCCATCATTAATTAAACAATATATATTAAATTTTGATAAATATTCATTTTGAATAGGCTCAGAATTTTTTTTAAATATATCACAAGCTTTATTAAGCTCAGAATTAGATAAATATTTGTCAACTAAGTATATACTTAACTCGGGATGTAAATTTAAAATTTTATTTTTTACTAAATATTCTTCAATTAATTCTAGATCATTATGCTTAATTAACCAGTCTGATCTGATCTTTAAAAAATCTTTTTTATTTATATTTTTTTCAGGTAGATAAGAATTTGTTAGTAAAATGATATTCATTAAATTTGCTGCATCATCAGATAAGTTTTTTTTTGATAAATTAGAAAAAAGATATTTTAGTTGATCTCCATTAGAATTTAACCACATGTCTATTTTCAATCCATAATCTTCTGGATCGTAGAGACCAGTTAATTTTATATCTTTTGAATCAAGAGAACTATCAACTTCTATTAAATTATTATTTTTTTTTAATTGACTATTAAAAATATCGACACTGTTAGTTGTTTGATTTGCATTTAAACCAGGTATTTCCTCTTTATTTTCTAAATTTTCCTCAATTTCTTTTTTATCAATATTCCATATATCAATAGGTTTATCTTCTGAATAAGTTTTTGGTAAGTTTAAAAAAAAAATTGATATAATTATTATGAATATTTTATTTAACAATTTTAAAATTTTCATTTGAAATTATTTTTTC
>CABZBT010000004.1 GCA_902524045.1 uncultured Pelagibacteraceae bacterium
TTTACACTTTATCCAGATATTTTCCCTGGGCCTTTAGGAAAAGGTCTTTACGGAAAAGCAATGTCTAAAAAATTGTGGAGTTTGAATGTGATAAATATTAGAGATGCAGCTACTGACAAACACAAAACAGTTGATGATACTCCTTACGGTGGTGGAACAGGTATGTTATTAAAACCTGATGTTTTAGCAAATTCTATCGATCAAAACATAAATGAAGGAGATAGGATTTTGTATCTTTCACCGAAAGGCAAAGTATTTAATCAAAAACTCGCGCAAGATCTATCATTAGAAAAATCCTTCTCATTAATTTGTGGCCATTTTGAAGGTGTTGATGAGAGAGTATTATCCACAAGAAATATTGAAGAGATTAGTATAGGAGACTATGTATTGTCAGGCGGAGAAACTGCTGCACTAGTAGTGCTTGATAGTGTATTGAGACTTTTACCTGGAGTCTTAGGGAATGACAAATCAGCTTCAGAAGAAACTTTTGAAAATGGCCTTTTGGAGTATCCACAATATACCAAACCACAGATTTGGGAGGAAAAATCAGTACCAGATGTGCTATTATCTGGTGATCACGCTAAAATTAAAGACTGGCGTTTATCTCAATCTGAGGCTATAACACGCGTCCGCAGACCAGATTTGTGGCATAAATATAAAAAGGATTAGTTTGCTTAGTATCAAAATGAAAACAATAGAGGAAATAAACCAAAGTAACGTAAAAAAAATTCTTTCAGAAAAAAAAATTCCTGATTTTTTTCCTGGAGATGTTGTAAAAGTTGGTGTCAGAATTACAGAGGGAAAAAAAGAAAGAGTCCAATATTTTGAGGGCGTCTGTATTGCAAAAAAAAGTAGGAATATAAATTCATCTTTTATTGTCAGAAAAATATCTTTTGGGGAAGGTGTTGAAAGAACTTTCCCGTTGTATGGAACAGTAATAGATTCAATTAAAGTAATTCGTTCAGGAAAAGTAAGAAGAGCAAAACTTTATTATTTGAGAGATAGAACTGGTAAATCTGCTAGAATAGCTGAAAAAATTAGAAAAAAAATTGGTATAGATATTGATGTTAAGCCTGAGAGTGTAACAGTAGAAAATGTAGCACCAACCGCTAGAGAGAATGAGCCAAAGGCACCAAAAGAAGCAAAAACAGCAATTGATGCTAAAAAAGAGGAAAATTCAAAAAAAGAGACCTCTGATGCTGAAATTAAAACTGAAAAAAAACTTGAAAATTTACAGGAAAAAAAATAATTTTTTTTTCAATGCCCTACACACTTTACGATAAAATTTGGAAAGACCATTTAGTTCATCAGCAAGAAGATGGAACAGCACTATTGTTTGTTGATAGACATTTAGTTCATGAAGTAACTAGTCCACAAGCTTTCGAAGGATTGAGAAATTCTAAACGTAAAGTGAGACATCCAAAATTAACATTAGCGGTTGCGGATCACAATGTTCCAACAACTGATAGATCAAAAGGCATTTCAGACCACGAATCTAAAATCCAAGTCGAAACTCTAGAGGCTAATTGTAAAGAATTTGGAATTAAACTTTTTGGAATGAGTGATAAGAGACAAGGAATTGTCCATGTGACTGGTCCCGAACAAGGCTTTACTCAACCTGGTACAGTTATCGTTTGTGGTGATAGTCACACAGCAACACACGGTGCGTTTGGTGCACTAGCATTTGGTATCGGAACCTCAGAAGTAGAGCATGTTTTAGCAACTCAAACATTAGTTCAAAAAAAAGCTAAAAATTTTAGAATAAACGTCAACGGCACACTTCCATTGGGTGTTACATCCAAAGATGTAATACTTCAAATAATAGGAAAAATAGGTACTGCAGGTGGAACAGGTTGTGTAATAGAATATGCAGGTGATCTAATTAGATCACTAAGTGTTGAGAACAGAATGACAATTTGCAATATGACGATTGAAGGAGGTGCTAGAGCAGGATTGATAGCTCCTGATGAAAAAATATTTAAATATTTAGAAGGTAGACCAATGTCTCCTAAAGGAAAAGATTGGGATAAAGCTCTAGAAAATTGGAAAAATCTAAATACTGATGAAGGTGCCCAGTTTGACAAGGAAATAAACTTAACAGCAAATGAAATCTCACCGATGATAACTTGGGGAACTTCACCTCAAGACGTAATTACAATTGATGAAAAAGTACCCAACCCAAAAAATGAAAAGGATGAGGATAAAAAAAATTCTTTAGAGAGATCTTTAAGTTATATGGGTTTAAGACCAGATATGGCAGCTAAAGATATTAAAATTGATAAAGTTTTTATTGGAAGCTGTACGAATGGCAGAATAGAGGATTTAAGAGAGGCTGCAAAAATTCTTAAAGATAAAAAAATAGCCTCTCATGTTCATGCAATGGTTGTACCTGGGTCCGGTTTAGTAAAAGAACAAGCAGAGCAGGAAGGATTGGATAAAATTTTTGTAAATTCAGGGTTTGAATGGAGAGAACCAGGCTGTTCAATGTGTTTAGCAATGAATGCGGATAAATTAAAACCAGAAGAGAGATGTGCTTCAACATCAAATAGAAATTTTGAAGGAAGACAAGGAAGAGGTGGAAGAACTCACCTAGTTAGCCCTGGCATGGCTGCAGCAGCAGCAATCTCAGGAAATCTTGATGATGTAAGAAAATATCAAAATTAATATGCAAAAATTTAATACTTTGAAGAGTATACCAGCATATCTACCAATAGTGAATATTGATACGGATATGATTATTCCAAAACAGTTTTTAAAGACAATTAAAAGGACTGGACTAGGTAAAAATTTATTTTTTGAGATGAGGTATGATGACAAAGGTAAAGAAATAAATGATTTTGTTTTAAATCAAAAACCATACACTAATTCAAAGATTTTAATTGCTGGCAAAAATTTTGGATGTGGCTCATCAAGAGAGCATGCACCTTGGGCATTATTAGATTTTGGTATTACTAGTGTAATAAGCTCAAGCTTTGCAGACATTTTTTATAATAATTGTTTTAAAAATGGAATTTTACCAATTATTCTTAATGATGAAAAAATTAAAGAATTATCAGAGTATGCAAAAAGAAAAGAAGAAATTTTTATAGATCTAAAGGAAGAAAAAATTATTTTTGGGAATAATGAAACAAAATTTAAAATAGACCCATTCAAAAAAAAATGTCTATTAGAAGGTTTGGATGATATAGCATTGTCTCTAGAAAAAACTGATAAGATAGAAAGTTTTGAAAAAAGTTTAAAAATTAAAAAGCCATGGGTGTTTCATGATTAAATTAAAAAAAAAAAAAATCTTATTACTACCAGGGGATGGAATTGGCCCAGAAGTCACTGATGAGGTAAAAAAGATAATTAATTGGTTTAATGACAAAAAATCATTAGGTTTTGAGACAGATGAGGAACTAGTTGGGGGTTGTTCATATGATAAGCATGGAACACCTATTACTGATGAAGTCTTTTATAAAGCTTTAGAGAGTGGAGTTATAATGCTAGGTGCTGTTGGTGGACCAAAGTGGGAAAGTGTAGAATTTGATAAAAAACCAGAAAGAGCATTATTAAAACTAAGAAAAGAATTAAAACTTTTTGCTAACTTAAGACCAGCAATATGCTTTAAACAATTAGTTGATGCCTCAACTTTAAAACCAGAGATAATTTCAGGCTTGGATATAATGATCGTTAGAGAATTAACAGGAGGAGTTTACTTTGGCGAACCAAGGGGAATTAAACCAATAGAAAATGGTGAGAGAAAAGGTGTAAATACACATACCTATACAAGTAGTGAAATTGTTAGAGTTGCTAGGATTGCTTTTGATCTGGCAAGAAAAAGATCAAACAAAGTAATATCCTGTGAAAAGTCAAATGTAATGGAGGCAGGACAACTTTGGAAGGAAGAAGTTCAAGCGCTACATGATAAAGATTATAAAGATGTAAATTTAGACCACATGCTCGCAGATAATTGTGCTATGCAATTAGTCAGAAATCCAAAACAATTTGATGTGATTTTAACTGATAACCTTTTTGGTGATATGTTGTCAGACGAGGCATCAATGTTAACAGGCTCTCTTGGGCTTCTTCCATCAGCATCCTTAGGAGCAAAAAATAAAGATGGAGACATGAGAGCAATGTATGAACCAATACATGGTTCAGCACCCGATATAGCAGGCAAAGGAATTGCAAACCCAATAGCAAGTGTATTGAGCTTTGCTATGGCTCTAAGGTATTCTTTAGACTTGGATAAAGAGGCTGAAGTCTTGGAAAAAGCTGTGCAAGATGTGTTAAATGACGGATTAAGAACAAAAGATATTCTTTCAGAAGGAATGAAAGAAGTTTCAACTTCTCAGATGGGAGATGCGATAATTTCAAAATTGCAATAATTTATTAATTATTTTAAACTGACTTTATGCCAAGTTATATTGCACCAGTAGAAGATATGATGTTTCTATTTGAGAAACTAAGAGATAACAAATATTACAACGAATTAGAAAAGTATAAAGATGTCAGTCCAGATTTAGTTAAAGATATTTTAGAAGAAGCAGCAAAAATAAATCAAAATTTAATTCTACCACTTGCTAAAGCTGGGGATGAAAATCCTGCTAAACTAGAGAACGGAGTTGTAAGAACACCACCTGGGTATAAAGAAGTTTATCAAAAGTATATTGAGGATGGTTGGACCTCACTATCTTGTGATCCAAAATATGGTGGACAAGGAATGCCTAAAACAGTAAGTGCTTTTTTTGATGAAATGATATCATCAGCTAGTTTAGCATTTAAACTTTATAGTGAATTAACATTGGGTGCTTATAATTGTATTCATCATCATGCAAATGATGAAATTAAAAATAAATTTCTTCCCAAGATGGTCGAGGGAAAATGGAGTGGTACCATGTGTTTAACTGAACCAGTTTGTGGAACAGATTTAGGTTTACTTAAGACAAAAGCTTTAGAACAACCAGACGGCACATATAAAATTACAGGCCAAAAAATATTTATTACTTCTGGTGATCATGATTTAACTGAAAATATTATTCATTTAGTAATAGCAAGGGCATCAGATTCACCAAAGGGAACAAAAGGAATAAGTTTATTTTTAGTTCCAAAATTTGTCGTAAAAGAGGATGGAACAATTGGCGCGAGAAATGGAATATCCACAGGTTCAATAGAAACAAAAATGGGCATCAAAGGTTCAGCTACATGTGTTTTAAATTTTGATGAGGCAACTGGTTTTATGATTGGTCCAAAAAATAAAGGATTAAGTCAAATGTTTACGATGATGAATTTAGAAAGAATAGTTGTTGGAATTCAAGGCTTGGGAATATCAGAAATTGCTTATCAGAATTCATTAAGTTATGCGAAAGATAGGAAACAAGGAAAAAGTAATAACAATAAATCAGAGAATGGAAGCGCTGACTCAATTATTGAACATCCAGATATAAGAAAAACTTTATTGAATATGAAATCAATTATTGAAGGAGAAAGAGCATTATGTTTTTGGTTATCACAACAAACTGAAGTTAGCCTAAATCATAATGATCAAAAAATAAGGCAAGATGCTTCTGATATGGTTTCATTAATGACACCGGTTGTAAAATCTTTATTTTCAGATCTGGGAATGGAAATTACAAGTGATGCTATGCAAGTATTTGGTGGATATGGTTATACAAAAGATCAAGGTATTGAGCAATTGTATCGAGATAATAGGATTACTCCAATTTATGAGGGAACAAATTCAGTCCAAGCAGCTGATTTAGTTTTCAGAAAATTATCAAATAAAAATGGCAATATAATCAGTAAGTTTTTAAATATAATTAAATCTGAGGCTAATTCAAAAAATGAAAAATTAACGCCGTTTGTTGAACAATTTAATTACTATATAGACATTCTCTCAAAATTCAGTGAATGGTCAATTGAGAAAGCTAAGACTAATAAGGATGACGTAAGTGCGGCGGCCAATGATTATTTAAAAACTCTGGGCTATGTATCATTAGCATTTGCATGGACTAAAGTACTTAATATAAGTTTTAAAGATTACAATGAAAATAAAAAATTTTATGATAACAAGATAAACACTGCAAAATTTTATTTTGATAAAGTTCTACCTAGAGCTGAACAGCACTATAAATCTGCTATCTCAGGAAGCTCAAATATCATGAACTTTAAATTTAACTAAAATGAGTTCTTACAATACCGATTTAGATAAAAACGCTGCTAATTATGTTCCTCTTACACCTCTAACTTTTATCAAGAGAGTTAAAGATATTTATCCAGACTATGAAGCTATAATTTATGAGGATAGAAAATATTCATGGTCAGAAGTTTACAAACGAACAGTTAAGTTTGCGAGTGCCTTAAGCAAGATTGGTATCGGAAAAGGAGATACAGTATCATTTTTGGCATTTAACACCCCAGAAATCTTTGAGGGTCATTATTCTGTACCAATGACTGGTGCAGTGCTGAATACAATCAACATAAGATTGGATGCCAAAACAATAGCTTATATTTTAGATCATAGCGAAGCTAAAGTTTTAGTAGTAGATCGGCAGCTACATATTGAGGTTAAAAAAGCTCTTGGCATATTAAAAAGAAAAATCACAATTATTGATATTAATGATGAACATGCAGATCAATCAAAATGTGAAAAAATAGGCGAATTGGAGTATGAAAGTTTTTTAAATACAGGTGACGAAAACTATGATTGGAAAATGCCAGAGGATGAATGGCAAGCAATCTCTCTCAGTTATACTTCAGGTACAACTGGCAATCCAAAAGGTGTTGTCTACCATCACAGAGGCTCATATTTAATGTCAACTGGAAGTGCAGTAGCTTGGAACATGCCTAACAGACTTAATTTCTTAACTATTGTCCCAATGTTTCACTGTAATGGATGGGGTTATCCTTGGACTGTTCCTATGTTGAACGGAAGAACTATTTGTTTAAGAAATATTGACGTAAAGAAAATCTTTGATTTGATCGATGAGCATAACATAACTCATTTTGGTGGAGCACCAATAGTTTTAAACATGATTGCGGGAGCACCAGAATCTGATAAAAAAAAGTTAAAACATAAAGTTTATGTGCTTACTGCAGGAGCACCACCACCAAGTGTAATCTTTAAAAAAATGAATGAACTTGGATTCGAGGTTATGCATGTTTATGGTTTAACGGAAACTTATGGGCATGTAACTCAATGTGCATGGAATGATGCTTGGAATAATTTTGACGAAGAAAAACAAAACGAGATTAAAGCCAGACAAGGAGTTAGGTATCCAAATACTGAGGGAATAACTGTTATGAGTCCTGAAACAATGAAGGAAGTACCCAAAGATGGAAAGACAATTGGAGAAATTATGATTAAAGGAAATGTAGTTATGAAAGGTTATTTCAAAGACAAAGATGCAACTAATAAAGCCATGCATGGTGGTTGGTTTCATTCTGGTGATTTAGCTGTAATGCACCCTGATGGGTACGTTAAGATTCAGGATAGATCGAAAGATATAATAATTTCTGGTGGTGAAAATATATCTTCTATTGAAATAGAGAACACTTTGGCAAAACACCCATCTGTATCTATTGCAGCTGTAGTTGCAAAACCAGATGAAAAATGGGGAGAAGTACCATGTGCATTTATTGAAATGACAAAAGATAAGCCCGTAACCGAAAAAGAATTGATAAGTTTTTGTAAGGAAACTCTTGCTGGATTTAAGGTACCAAAACAAGTTGTTTTTTGTGATTTACCAAAAACATCAACAGGAAAAATTCAGAAGTTCGAATTAAGAAAAAAATTTTAGGTAAATAGTTGATATTTCAAATAAATAATAAGAAAATTCATGCATCTGACTCAGGTCAAGGTATAGATCATCAAAAAGAAACAATTATTTTTCTTCATGGAAGCGGTCTTTCACACATTGTATGGTCACTAACAGAACAATTTTTTTCAAATAAAAACTTTAATGTGCTATCTATAGATTTACCTGGACATGGAAACTCAGAAGGACCTTGTCTTGAAAGTATAGAGAATATTGCTGATTGGTTAGATGGGGTATTTAATAAATTAAAATTAAAAAATTTAATTTTAGTTGGTCATTCACAAGGATGTCTTGAAATATTAGAGTATATTTATAGATATAAAGACAAAATAGTAAAAGCAGTCTTTGTTGGAGGATCAAATAAAATGCCTGTTCATCCTGATCTGATAAAGTTAGCTCAAAATGGTGATTCTGATGCCGTTAAGTTAATGATGAAGTGGGGCTATGAAGGTTCAAAAAAATTTATTGGGGGTAACCCAGTTGAAAAAATAATTCAATCCCCAAGGGATATCAGTGAGATTTTAGCGGTTGATTTGAATGCTTGTAATAACTACACCAACGGAAAAGAGGCATCAAAGATGCTTAATTGCCCAACTATGTTTATATTTGGCGAGCTAGATAAGATGGTTAATTTAGAACACGCAAAGAAATTTGCAGACTCAGTCAAGGACTCTAACACCCACGTAATTCATGGATCTGGACATATGATTATGATTGAAAAAGCTTTTGAAATGAGAGAAAAGATCTTAGAATTTTTAAAAAAATGAGAAACTTCCCAATTGTCAAATCAAGAAGATTAAGAAGTACGCCTTATACCGATAGAATTGAGGCTCATGGAGTGAGCAGTTACACAGTGTATAACCACATGTTATTACCAGCTTCTTTTAAGTCTTTAGAAGCTGATTATCACCATTTAAAAAAATTTGTTCAAGTATGGGATGTTGCAGCTGAAAGACAAGTTGAAATTTCTGGAAAAGACTCTGCCAAGTTAGTTCAATTAATGACCTGTAGAGATTTGTCTAATTCAAAAGTAGGTAGATGTTATTACGCACCTTTGGTAGATCACAAAGGTCTTCTGGTAAATGACCCAATTATAAATAAATTAGCAGATGATAGGTGGTGGTTATCTATTGCAGACTCAGATGTTATTTTTTTTGCAAAAGGACTTGCAGCAGGAAAAAAACTTGAAGTTGAAATTAGTGAACCAAACGTAAATATTCTTGCAGTGCAAGGACCTTTATCAGATGATTTAATGGCAAAATTATTTGGTGATAAAATTAGAAAATTAAAATTTTTTAATTTTCAATATTTTGAATTTAAAGATAGACAATATTTTGTTGCAAGATCTGGTTGGTCAAAACAAAGTGGTTTTGAAATTTATGTAGAAGATAATTTGGCTGGTCAGGATTTGTATGATTATTTATTTGAATTAGGAAAAGAATTTAATGTAAGAGCTGGATGCCCAAATTTAATCGAGAGAATAGAATCAGCACTTTTGTCGTATGGTAATGACTTTGATAACAGAGATAATCCATTTGAAGCAAATTTTGATAAGTTCATAAATTTGGAAAGCAATGTTGATTTTATAGGAAAAGAAAAATTAAAAAAGATTCAACAAGAGGGAATTAAAAGAAAATTAATGGGAGTTAAAATTGACCATGATAAAATTGATATGTATTGTGAAAAGACATTACTGGATGATGAAAATAAAATAGTGGGTTATGTGAGATCTGCAGCATATTCTCCAACTTTTAAAAAAGTTATAGGTCTTGCGATGATTAATAAACCCTACTGGAACGCTAATACCCAATTTAAGATTGATATTGGTGAAAAAATATTTGTTGGAAAAATTTGCGATTTACCTTTCATTTAGTATAAAAGTTACACATGAATATTGCAATAGTAGGAGCAACAGGAAATGTTGGAAGAAAAACTCTAGAAGTTCTTGAAAAAAAAGAAATTTTTATTGATAATCTTTATTTAGTTGCATCATCCAAAAGCGCAGGAAAAAAAATTAAGTTTCAAGGAAAAGAAATTGAGGTCCAAGATTTAATAAATTTTGATTTTTCAAAAGTGAGGATCGCCTTTTTTGCAGCTGGAGGAAAAATTTCAGAAAAATTTGCAGAAAAAGCGGCAAAGCATTGTTTGGTAATTGATAACTCAAGTTTTTTTAGAATGGATCCAGACGTTCCTTTAGTGGTTCCCCAAGTTAACGCAGATGACTTAAATGATGTTAAAAAAAATATTATTGCAAATCCAAATTGTTCGACAGCACAACTAGTTATTGCCCTAAAACCTTTACACGATCTATTTGTAATTAAAAGAATAGTTGTTTCTACATATCAATCAGTCTCAGGTGCTGGCAAAGCACCAATGGATGAATTATTTGAACAAACTCAACTAGTCTTGAATGGTAAAAATGTTAAATCTCAAAATTTCACAAAGCAAATAGCTTTTAATGCAATTCCACATATCGATATTTTTTCAGATGGCGGTTATACAAAAGAAGAGTTGAAATTGAGAAATGAAACTAAAAAAATTTTAGATAATAAAATTGATCTTACAGCAACATGTGTAAGATTACCAATCTCAGTTTCTCACTCGGAGTCAGTAAATCTCCAATTCAAAAAATCTTTTTCTTTAAAAAAAGTAAAAGAGATATTAAATAATTTTCAAGGATGTAAAGTGGTTGATGAAAGAGTTGATGGTGGATACATGACTCCATTGGAAGCAGAAGGGAAAAATGAAACATTTATTTCAAGAATAAGAGAAGACAAAACTACTGAAAATGGATTAAACTTATGGATTGTTTCTGATAATCTCTTAAGAGGTGCAGCTTTAAATGCAGTTGAAATAGCTGAAACATTAATTAAAAATAAATTTTATGGAAAATAGACCTCCTATATCTCCACATATCCAAGTATATAGATGGCAAATCTCATCTTTAGTTTCTATCTCTCACAGAATAACAGGAATAATTAATATTATCGCAATTACTTTAATTTGTTTATGGCTTTCTTTAATATTTCTCAGTGAAAGTAAATATGAAACTATTAATTTATTATTAAATTCATTAGCTGGAAAATTTATTATTTTAGGAATTACATGGTCTTTTTCGTTTCAAATTTTAAGTGAAATTAGACACTTGATTATGGATCTTGGTTATGGATTTGAACTTAGGACCACCAAGATATCTGGTCTAATAGTAATTTTTGGATCAGTAATTTTAACTATAATTTTTTTTATAATAGGAAAGAGTTTTATTTAATATGATAACTGCAACGAAAAAATGGATTTTTTTAAAGATAAGCGGGGCTTTATTAATTCCGTTAATGACATGGTTTATTTTAAATTTAATAAAGATCTATGACCAAGATTACTCAAAATTAATATCTTTTTTCACAGATCCGCCTTCTAAATTTTTGTTTAGTGTCTTTATTATTAACGCTTACTTTTTCTCAGCTTTAAGCATTAGTGAGGTTTTTGAGGATTATATTAAAAACGATAAAATCAAAAATGTCGCAAATAAGCTTTTATATGCTTCAGCGGTAGCAATTCCATTAATTACAATTATATTAACTACTTATATATGAGCTCATATAAAATAATTGACCATGAATACGATGTAGTCGTTTTAGGTGCTGGAGGCTCAGGTTTAAGAGCTGCGGTTGGCTTAAGTGAAGCTGGGTTAAAGACTGCATGTATTTCAAAAGTTTTCCCAACCAGAAGTCATACCTCTGCAGCACAAGGAGGAATCTCAGCAGCTCTTGGAAACATGGGTGAGGACGATTGGCGATGGCACATGTATGATACTGTAAAAGGTGCGGATTGGTTAGGCGACCAAGACAGCATTGAGTATCTTTGTAAAGAGGCTCCCAAGGCTGTAATTGAATTAGAAAAATATGGTGTTCCTTTTAGTAGAACAGAGGATGGAAAAATTTACCAAAGACCTTTTGGTGGAATGACAAAAAATTATGGGAATGGAATTGTTCAAAGAACTTGTGCAGCAGCAGATAGAACTGGGCATGCAATCTTACATACACTTTATGGTCAAGCTTTGAAACACAGAACAGAATTTTTTATTGAATACTTTGCTTTAGACCTTTTAATGAAAGATGGTGAGTGCAAAGGTTTAATTGCTTGGAACTTAAACGATGGAACAATACATAGATTTAGGTCTCATACTGTAATCATAGCTACTGGTGGATATGGCAAAGTATATTATTCAGCGACGTCAGCACATACTTGCACAGGAGATGGAAATGCAATGGTTTTAAGAGCAGGCTTACCATTGCAAGATATGGAGTTTGTTCAATTTCACCCAACAGGGATTTATGGGCACGGAACTTTAATAACAGAGGGAGCAAGAGGCGAAGGTGGATATCTTACAAATTCTAAAGGTGAAAGATTCATGGAAAGATACGCACCTAAAGCTAAAGATTTAGCATCCCGAGATGTTGTTAGTAGGTCTATGTCTATTGAAATTAATGAGGGTAGAGGTGTTGGAAAAGATCAAGATCACGTTCATTTAAATTTAAACCACTTAGATAAAGAAATTATAGAAAGTAGATTACCAGGCATAACAGATGCAGCGAGGTTATTTGCTAATGTTGATGTTACTAAAGAACCAATACCAGTTGTACCAACCGTTCATTATAATATGGGTGGTATACCTACGAATTATAAGGCAGAGGTATTAACTGTAAATGGTTCTGAGAAAACAGTCCCTGGACTAATGGCAATTGGAGAGGCTGCCTGTGTTTCAGTTCATGGAGCAAATAGATTAGGTTCGAACTCTTTAATAGATCTTGTTGTTTTTGGAAGAGCTGCTGCAAAAAGAGCCGCCGAATTAATTAAACCCGGTATGCCACATGAGGAAATTAGTGAGTCAGAGACACAAAAATGTTTAGACCGTTTTGATAAAATTAGAAATTCTGATGGAAATGTTGGCACCTCTGAATTAAGACTGTCGATGCAAAAGACTATGCAATCAAAATGTGCTGTATTCAGAACTGAAAAAACACTAAAGGAAGGTGTTGATGAGATTAAAAAAACTTTTGATGATTTAAATTCATTATCTGTTAAGGATAAGTCTTTAATTTTTAATACTGATTTAGTTGAGACTTTAGAATTTGATAATTTAATTAGACAAGCAGTAGTAACTGTCGATTCTGCTTATAATAGAAAAGAAAGTAGAGGCGCACATGCCAGAGAAGACTATCCTAAAAGAGATGATGATAAATTTATGCAACATACTTTAGCATGGTGTGATGGAAAGAATACCAAAATAAGCTACAGAGATGTACATAAATCTACCTTGACTAATGATGTACAATATTTTCCACCTCAGGAGAGAGTTTATTAATGGTACAAATCAGTTTACCTGAAAAGTCCAAAGTAAAAAAAGGTAAATATTTCAAAGATAAGACAGGTTCAAAAAATTTAAAAAAAATAAATGTATATAGATGGGATCCCTCTACAGGAGAAAATCCAAGAATAGATACCTACGAAGTTGACATGGATAATTGTCCTTCAAAAGTGTTAGACGTTTTGAATAAAATTAAAAATGAAATTGACCCTACCCTCGCTTATAGGAGATCATGTGCACATGGTGTATGCGGTTCTTGTGCTATGAATATGGCTGGAAAAAATGGTTTGGCTTGCACAACTCCACATGCAGATATAGATGGAGATATTGATATTTATCCATTACCTCATTTAAAAGTTAAAAAAGATCTCATTGGAGATTTAGATGGATTGTATAAACAATACCAATCAATTGAACCTTGGTTGAAATCCAGTTCAAAATCCGAAGTTACCGAAATTTTTCAATCTAAAGAGGATAGAGCAAAGTTAGATGGTGCATATGAATGCATTATGTGTGCATGTTGCTCTACATCATGCCCAAGTTATTGGTGGAATGGTGATAAGTATTTAGGTCCGGCAGTCTTATTACAAGCATATAGATGGATAATAGATAGTAGAGACGAGGAAAGACAGGCAAGACTTAAAAAAGTTGCTGATGAACTTAAATTATATCGTTGTCATACAATTCTTAACTGTACAAGCGCGTGTCCAAAAGGATTAAATCCTGCAAAGGCAATTGCTGAAATAAAAAAAATGTTAGCTACAGCTAATATTTAAACAATAGACTCATAAGATTTTTTAATCTAAAAGATCCTATTCATGAATTTAATTGAACATTTTGTAGGTGGAAAAATAATTCCCGGATCCTCAGAAAAGAAAGGTAAAGTTTTTAATCCTGCTACTGGTGAACAAGAAAAAGAAGTCAGACTAGCCTCTCAAAACGATTTAAATCATGCTGTAACAATTGCAAAAAAAGCGTTTGAAACCTGGTCAATTAAACCTTCACTTCAAAGAGCAAGGATTATGTTTAAATTTAAAGAGCTAATTGAAAAAAATTACGACGAGCTCACTAAACTAATTGTTTCTGAGCACGGCAAAGTTTATGAAGATGCGAAAGGGTCATTAACAAGAGGCTTAGAAGTAGTAGAATTTGCATGTGGAATTCCACATTTGTTGAAAGGTGAATTTTCAGAGAATGTAGGTACAGATGTTGACAGCTGGTCAATGCGTCAACCACTAGGTGTTGTCGCTGGAATAACACCATTCAACTTTCCAGCTATGGTTCCGATGTGGATGTTTCCAATTGCAATTGCTTGTGGAAATACATTTATATTAAAGCCATCAGAAAAAGACCCCTCTTGCGCAATAAGATTAGCAGAATTATTAAAAGATGCTGGTCTTCCAGACGGTGTATTTAATGTGATAAATGGAGATAAAGAAGCAGTAGACGCGATACTAACTAACAAAGATATAAAAGCGGTAAGTTTTGTTGGTTCAACTTCTATAGCAAAATATATTTATGAAACTTCAGCAAAAAATGAAAAAAGAGTTCAGGCATTAGGTGGTGCTAAAAATCATTTGGTGGTAATGCCAGATTGTGATTTAGATGGTGCAGTGAATGGTTTAATGGGTGCAGCTTATGGTTCAGCTGGAGAAAGGTGTATGGCTCAGTCAGTTGCTGTAGCAGTCGGTAATATTGGAGATGAACTAGTGTCTAGATTATCAAAAAAAGCAGAGGCATTAAAAGTTGGACCAGGAATGGACAAAAATTCTGAAATGGGCCCTCTTGTCACCAAAGAACATTTAGAAAAAGTAAAAAGTTATGTTGATTTGGGTTTAAAAGAAGGTGCGAAATTAGTTGTTGATGGAAGAAATTTAAAATTACAAGGATACGAAAATGGGTTTTACATTGGTGGTTGTTTATTTGATAATGTGATAAAAGATATGAGAATTTATAAAGAGGAAATATTTGGCCCAGTTCTATCAGTTGTTAGAGTTAAAACTTTTGAAGAAGCCTCAAAACTAATAAATGAGCACGAATATGGAAATGGCGTAAGCATTTATACAAGAGATGGAGATGCTGGAAGAACATTTGCGAGTAAAATTCAAGTTGGAATGGTTGGTATAAACGTGCCCATACCTGTACCAATGGCTTTTCATAGTTTTGGTGGCTGGAAAAGATCTTTGTTTGGAGATAGCGCCATGCATGGAATGGAAGGAATAAAATTTTATACTAAATTAAAAACAATAACTTCAAGATGGCCCTCAGGAATTAGATCTAACGCTGAATTTGTGATGCCAACAATGAAATAAAAGGATAATGAGTAAAATATCTTTAATCGGGGCAGGTCAAATAGGTGGAACCTTAGCTCATCTAATTGGAATAAAAGAATTAGTCAATGAGATAGTTTTATTTGATGTTGTAAGCGGTATTGCAAAAGGAAAAGCACTAGATATTGCACAATCATCATCCGTAGATGGTTTTGATGTTAAATTTTCAGGGACTGATGATTATAAAGACATTAAAGATTCAGAGGTAATCATAATCACAGCCGGAGTTCCAAGAAAACCTGGTATGAGCAGAGATGACTTACTTGGTATTAATTTAAAAATTATAAAGCAAGTAGCAGAAGGAATTAAAAAAAATGCGCCTAATGCATTTGTAATATGTATTACAAACCCATTAGATGTGATGGTAATGGCTTTTCAAAAATTTTCAGGACTATCTCCAAATAAAGTAGTTGGAATGGCAGGTATATTAGATAGCTCTAGATTCAAATTATTTCTATCTGAAGAATTTAGCGTCCCAGTTAAAGAGATAGAAGCAATGGTGATGGGTGGTCATGGTGATACAATGGTACCTCTTCCAAGATTTACTAAAGTTTCAGGAAAACCCTTACTAGATTTAGTCAAAGAGGGAATGATTTCTCAAAAAAGATTAGAGGAAATAAATCAGAGAACAAGAGATGGTGGAGCTGAAATTGTAAAGTTTCTTGAGAAGGGATCAGCTTTCTATGCCCCAGCAGCTTCAGGAGTTGAGATGGCTAAAGCTTATCTTCAAAATGAAAAAAAAATGCTTCCGTGTGCTGCATATTTAAATGGCGAATATGGAATCAAAGATTTATATGCCGGAGTTCCAACTATAGTTGGAAAAAATGGTGTCGAAAAAATAGAGGAAATAAAATTAGATGAGAAAGAAAAATCTGAATTTATTCATTCAATTAATGCAGTAAAAAAACTTTGGGAAGCAGCATCTAAAATAGATCCAGATTTGAGTAAATAATGAATATTCATGAGCATCAAGCTAAACAAATTTTAAAAAAATTTGGAGCAATTGTTCCAGAGGGTGTATTTGGTTTTACAGTTGAAGAACTTTTAGAGAAATGTAAGTCATTAAAAACAGAAAAATATGTTTTAAAAGCCCAAATTCATGCAGGTGGGAGAGGAAAAGCTGGTGGCGTTAAAATTTTAGATAATCTTAAAGAACTTGAGGTATCAGCTAAAGAACTACTAGGTAAAAAATTAGTTACCCATCAGACAGGACCCGAGGGAAGAGAAGTAAAAAGATTATATGTTGAGGTATCATCAAATATTGAAAAAGAGTTTTATTTATCGTGTTTAGTAGATAGAGCTACCTCAAAAATTGCATTTATTTCTAGTGATCAGGGTGGTGTGGATATTGAGGAGGTAGCAAACAAATTACAAAATAAAATTTTAACTACTAAAGTAGAATTAAAAGAGGAAATTTCCAATGAAGAATGTGAAAAGATTATTAAAATTTTCGAATTAGATGAAAATTCAAAAAAAGAAGCAATATCCTTAATTAAATCAATTTATAAAATGTTTATCGAAACAGATGCAAATATGGTCGAAATAAACCCATTAATACTTACTAAAGAAAAAAAGATTATATGTTTAGATGCAAAGGTAAATTTTGACAGTAACGCTTTATTTAGGCATCCAGAAATTTTAGAACTAAGAGATTTAAACGAGGAAGATCCTGCAGAAATTGAAGCAAGTAAACATGATCTAGCTTATATTAAATTAGATGGAAGTATTGGTTGTATGGTAAATGGAGCTGGCTTAGCAATGGCAACTATGGATATAATCAAACTATATGGAAAAGAGCCAGCAAATTTTTTAGATGTGGGTGGAGGAGCGTCTAAAGAAAAGGTTTCTGCTGCTCTTAAAATAATTTTGTCCGATAAAAATGTTAAAGGCATATTGATTAACATTTTCGGTGGCATAATGCGATGTGATGTTCTTGCGCAAGGAGTTGTAGATGCTGCAAAAGAAATGAAAATTAATGTTCCCTTAGTTGTCAGATTAGCTGGTACAAACTTTAAACAAGGTAAAGAGATATTAGATAATTCGGGTTTAGAATTAATTTCTGCTGAAAACTTAGATGATGCTGCAAAAAAAATTGTAGAGGTGATAAAGTAATGTCAGTTTTGGTTAACAAAAGTACAAGATTGATTTGTCAAGGATTTACAGGTTCTCATGGAACATTCCATTCTGATCAAGCAATAAAATATGGAACAAATCTAGTTGGAGGTGTGACGCCAAAAAAAGGTGGTCAAAAACATTTAGGCCTTCCAGTTTTTAATACAGTAAAGGAAGCAAAAGATTCAGAGGGTGCTAATGCAACAATGATTTATGTTCCCGCAAAATTTGCAGCTACAGCAATTATTGAGGCGATTGAGGCATCTATTGAACTTATTGTATGTATAACTGAAGGAATTCCTATTCAGGATATGCTTAAAGTTAAACAAAAACTAAATAATTCAAAGTGTAGGCTGATTGGCCCTAATTGCCCAGGAATTATAACACCTGATGAGTGTAAAATTGGTATAATGCCAGGCAATATTCATAAAAAAGGAACCGTTGGTATAGTTTCAAGGTCAGGCACGCTAACTTACGAAGCAGTGGCCCAGACAACAGAAAATGGGCTTGGACAATCCACATGTATTGGAATAGGGGGCGATCCTATTAATGGTACAAATTTTATAGATTGTTTGGACTTGTTCTTAAATGACGATGATACACAATCAATCTTAATGATAGGAGAAATTGGAGGGACTGCAGAGGAAGAAGCTGCAGACTTTGTTAACAATCACAAAATAAAAAAACCGATTGTTGGATTTATTGCTGGTGTAACTGCTCCTCCTGGACGAAGAATGGGTCATGCAGGAGCTATAATTTCAGGAGGAAAAGGTGCGGCTGAAGATAAGATAAAAAAAATGGAAAATTGTGGAATTATTATGGCTAACTCCCCATCAAAAATTGGAAATACATTATTTAATAAATTGTCTAATTGAAAAAATTCTTTGTAAGTTTATATTAATGAATAATAATGTCTTCTAGTAAAAATCTTGAATTTGAAAAAACCGCTTTTTTAAGTAAATCTAATAGTGCATTTATTGAGGAAATGTATCTAAAGTTTGTAAATAAAGATCCGTCATTACCAGATAGTTGGAGAGAGTATTTTAGTGAAATTGGGGATCAAGCAGAAGAAGTCGTAAATGAAATAAATGGTCCATCATGGAGTCCATCCAAAAAAGTCTCAATAAATAAACAGCAAAAATCAAATAACGTAAATTATAAACAAGATGAATTAGTTTCGAGAGAATCTAACGCTAATTCAATCAATGCTGTTGCTATGATAAGATCTTATAGACAAAGAGGACATTTAATTGCTAAATTAGATCCACTGGGTCTTCGTGAAACGGACTATTTAGATGAACTTCATCCAGAGTATTACGGATTTAAAAAAGAAGAATATAGTAGTAAAATTTTTTTAGATGGAGTTATTAATAAACAATATTCTAATGTTTCTGAAATTTTAAAATTTTTAAGAGATAAGTATTGTGGTCCCTTGGGTTATGAATATATGCATATCTCAAATCCAACTGAGAGAAAATGGTTTAGAGATAGAGTAGAAAAAGCTGATGATTTTAAATTTACTCAAAATGGAAAAGAGGCAATTCTTAAAAAATTAATTCAAGCTGAGGGTTTTGAAAAATTTTTACACACCAAATATGTTGGTTCAAAAAGATTTGGTCTTGATGGAGGTGAAAGCTTAATCCCAGCACTTGAACAAATAATCAAAATTGGTGGTCAGTCAAAAGTAAAAGAGGTTAAAATAGGTATGTCTCATAGAGGTAGATTAAATGTGCTAGCCAATGTTTTACAAAAATCCTATAAAAGAATTTTTAACGAATTTGCCGGAGAAATTAATTCAAATTCTGAAGATGACACTGGAGACGTTAAATATCATTTAGGTGCTTCATCAAATAGAGAGTTTGACGGAAACTCTGTACACGTAAGTTTGACAGATAATCCATCTCACCTTGAAGCAGTCAATCCAGTAGTCCTAGGACAGACAAGAGCAAAACAATATTTTCATAAAGACAAAGAGAGAAAGAAAGTAATACCAATATTAATTCATGGAGATGCAGCTTTTGCAGGCCAAGGAGTTGTTGCTGAGTGTTTTGCAATGTCAGGATTGCCAGGACATAATACTGGTGGAACTATTCACATAGTAATAAATAACCAAATAGGGTTCACTACTAGTCCTAGATTTGCAAGGTCTTCTCCTTACCCTTCAGATATTGCAAAAATGGTTGAAGCACCAATTATTCACGTTAACGGTGATGACCCTGAAGCTGTTGTATATGCTGCGAGAATAGCAATAGATTTTAGATTAAAATTTAACAGAGATGTTGTAGTCGACCTTATTTGTTATAGAAGATTTGGTCATAATGAGGGGGACGAACCTTCTTTCACTCAACCACTAATGTATAAAAAAATTCGCTCACACCCAACAACTATAAAGGTTTATGGCGAAAAGTTAATTCGAGAGGGATCAATTACTGAAGATTATTTAAAAAATTCAATCAAAGAATTTAAAGAATTGCTTGATGACCAATATAAAAATGCAAAAGATTATAAACCAAAAATTGAATGGTTTGAAGGGACATGGTCAAGATACAAACCTGACAGAGGGAAAGATAAAAAAGGTGTTACAGGTTATGATATTGATAAACTGAGAGATATATCAAATAAAATCAATACAATTCCAGAAGAATTTAATGTTCATAAAACCATTTCTAAAGTTCTAGACAATAGAAGAATAGTAGTGAAGAAAGAAAATGGAATTGACTGGTCAACAGCTGAGGCCTTAGCATTTGGTTCATTACTTGATGAGGGGTATCCCATTAGATTAGTTGGTCAAGATTCGGGAAGAGGAACATTCAGTCAAAGACATTCTGTTTTAAGGAGTCAAACAGATAATTCCCGATATATACCTTTAAATAATATATCTAACAGTCAAAAAAGTTTTGAGATAGTTGATAGTTTTCTATCAGAATTAGCGGTTTTAGGTTTTGAATATGGCTATAGTTTAGTTGAACCAAACACACTTACAATCTGGGAAGCACAATTTGGCGACTTTGCAAATGGTGCTCAAGTAGTCATCGATCAATTTATAGCCTCAGGAGAAAGAAAATGGTCTAGAGCATCTGGATTGGTGATGTTATTGCCACACGGTTATGAAGGTCAAGGACCTGAACATTCTTCAGCAAGACTAGAAAGGTTTTTACAGTTGTGTTCTAATGATAACATGCAGGTAGTAAATTGTACTACTCCAGCAAACTATTTTCATGCACTAAGAAGACAAATGCACAGAGATTTTAGAAAACCTTTAATTATTATGACACCTAAATCTTTACTAAGACATAAAAATTGTGTTTCGAGCTTGAATGATTTTGGTAAACAAAATTCTTTCCACAGATTTTTATGGGATCATGCAATTGACCCAGAAAGTAAAGGCTTTATCAAATTAAAAAAACCAAAAAAAATAAGAAAAGTTGTTTTATGCTCAGGCAAAATATATTTTGATTTATTAGAGGCTAGAGAAAAATTAAAAGCTGACGATATTTTATTTTTAAGAATTGAACAACTTTATCCTTTCCCTGCAAAGAGTCTTTCAAAAGAACTTAAAGTTTATGCCAAAAATGCTCAATTTTACTGGTGTCAAGAGGAACCCCAAAACATGGGAGCCTGGTTTTCTGTTAGAGATTATATCCAATGGACTTTAGATAATATTAAGGCTAATAATAAAGTAGTTTCTTATATTGGAAGAAGTCCAGATGCATCACCTGCAACAGGATATGCAAAAAGACATATTTCACAACAGCAAGAAATTATAAAGAAAGTTTTTGAATAATTTATAATGAGTGAAAAGATATTAGTTCCTACTCTAGGTGAAAGCATAACGGAGGCAACTGTTTCAAAATGGCTAAAGAGCGAGGGAGAAGCAGTCGATGCGGATGAACCAATTGTAGAGTTAGAAACAGATAAGGTTAATTTAGAGGTACCATCACCAGTAACAGGTCAACTGTCTAAAATTAACTCTAAAGATGGATCAGTAGTTAAAGTTGGAGAAATTTTAGGTTCAGTAATTGAAAATGGGGGTGAGGTTAAAAAAACAAGTGAAATAAAGAAAATTCAGCCATCAAATCAGCAAAAAGATGTTCAATCAAATGACAAAGATAATGTAATAAAATTAGATCCAATAAAAGATAAAGAAGAATTAGAAATATTTGATGAAAAAAATAGTGACGGTGAAATAAAAGAAGAGCCACTTGTTCTAAGCAACGAGGTGGAAGATAAAAAAGCACAAATAAATATTGATAAAGATAACAAAACTTTATCTCCAGCAGTTAGAAAAATCGTTGATGAAAATAACATTGATGTAAATTCAGTAAAAGGAACTGGAAAAGATGGAAGAATAGTGAAAGGTGACTTAATCAATTTGATGGGAATTAATCCTCCACCTTCAGAGAGGAAAATTAAATATGGTCAGGAAGAGCGAATTAAAATGACCAGACTAAGACAAACTATAGCTAAAAGACTAAAACAAGCTCAAGAAAATGCTGCCTTACTTACAACATTCAATGAAGTCGACATGACAAATATTATGGAAATGAGAAAAGAAAACCAGGAAGATTTTCAAAATCGATATGGTATTAAACTTGGATTTATGTCATTTTTTGTAAAGGCATGTGTGGTCGCTCTAAAGAGCTATCCTGCGATTAATGCTGAAATAGATGGTGATACAATTGTATACAAAAACTATTATAACATTAGCTTTGCTGTTGGAACAGATAAAGGTCTAGTTGTGCCAGTTCTTAAAGATGCAGATGAATTATCTTTTGCGGAAATAGAAAAGAAAATTAAAGAGATATCTGAAAAAGCAAAGGAAGGAAAACTTGTAATTGAAGATCTTCAGGGAGGAACATTTACAATTAGTAATGGTGGGGTATACGGTTCAATGCTTTCAACTCCAATTTTAAACCTACCTCAGTCTGGAGTACTAGGAATGCACAATATTGTTGATAGACCATTTGTAGTTAATGGTGAAATCCAAATCAGGCCAATCATGTATTTAGCTTTATCTTATGATCATAGAATTATTGATGGCAAAGAGTCAGTGTCATTTCTTAAAATGATTAAGGAAAATTTAGAGGAACCAAGAAGGTTGTTTTTGGATATTTAGATGTCAGAAAAATTTCAAGCAGTAGTTATTGGTGGCGGACCTGGAGGATATGTTTGTGCCATTAGACTTTCTCAACTAGGTTTAAAAACAGCATGTATAGAGTCAAGAGGTTCTTTAGGAGGCACTTGTTTAAATGTAGGATGTATACCCTCAAAGAGTTTACTAAATTTATCTGAGGAATTTCACAAAGTTAAGGGTTTAGCAAATAAAGGAATAGAAGTGGGAGATGTTAAGCTGAATCTAGATAAAATGATGAAAAGTAAAGATAAAGCCGTCACTGTTCTTACAAAAGGCGTTGAATTTTTGTTTAAGAAAAACAAGGTAACTTATTTTAAAGGTTATGGCAGTTTTAAGTCTCTAAACGAAATATTAATTAAAGATAATGATAACAAAGAGACCATTATAAAATCTGAAAAAACTATAATAGCTACTGGATCTGTAGCTACTTCTTTGCCAGGAATTGAAATCGATGAGCAAAAAATAATTTCTTCGACTGGTGCTTTAAAGCTAGAAAAAGTTCCAAATAAGATGGTCGTTGTAGGTGGTGGTTATATTGGTTTAGAAATGGGATCGGTTTGGTCAAGACTGGGCTCTGAAGTACAAGTGGTAGAGTTTTTAGATTACATCACTCCAGGGATGGATAAAGAAATATCCTCAGAATTTATGAAAATTTTAAAAAAACAAGGAATAAAGTTTAATATGCAAAATAAAGTTGAAACGATAAAAAAAAATAAATCCGGAGTAGTAGTATCCACTGTGGATAAAGAAGGAAATAAAAATAATTTTGATTGCGATGTAGTTTTAATATCTGTGGGCAGGAAGGCGAATACTGAGGGTTTAAATTTAGAGACTATTGGAGTTGAACTTGATGACAGAAAAAGAGTTAAAACTGATAAATCATTTAAAACAAATTTAGAGAACATATATGCAATCGGTGATGTAATATCAGGACCCATGCTTGCTCACAAAGCTGAGGATGAAGGTATTGCTGTTGCTGAAAACATTGCAGGACAATCAGGGCATGTTAACTATGATACCATACCAGGTGTTATATATACTACTCCAGAAGTTGCCGCCATTGGAAAAACTGAGGAACAATTAAAAAACGCTAATATGAAATATAAAGTTGGAAAATTTTCATTTATGGCCAATTCAAGAGCAAAAGCTATTGATGATGCAGAGGGATTTGTAAAAATTTTAGCCGACGAAAAAACAGATAAAGTTTTAGGTGCTCATATAATAGGTCCACATGCAGGTGAGCTTATTGCTGAAATTGGAGTTGCTATGGAATTCGGAGCTAGTTCAGAGGATATCGCTCGCACATGTCACGCTCATCCAACTTTTTCAGAGGCAGTTAAAGAAGCAGCTTTATCAGTAGATAAAAGAGCAATACACTCTTAATTTTTTTTCATATTATAAAGTATGAAATATCCGATTCTATTACCCAATATTTTTAATCATCCATTTACATACGAAAGTGATTTAAAATTAAAAATTGGTGAATATGTATCAGTACCCTTTGGTAAAAATAAGCTAACTGGGGTGGTGTGGGATAAACTAGAAGATAATGAACAAAAAAAATTTAAGTTAAAAAAAGTTTTTAAAAAATTACAAGTCAAACCTCTAAAAAAAACAACTATAAACTTTTTAAATTGGTTTTCAGAATATAATATTATTCCAAAGGGTATGGCTTTAAAATTGATGTTGTTGAGCAACAATGTAATTGAAAATGATTTAAAAAAAAATTTTAAAGTTTTTGAAAGTAATATAAAAAATAATTCCACAAAGCTCTCTGAGGATCAAAAAAAATGTTTTAAAGAAATGAGTATGGCGAATAATAAGTTTAGAGTACATGTATTACAAGGGACAACTGGCTCTGGAAAAACTTTAGTTTATTTCGAGGCACTAAAATCAATAATAGAGAAGGGTTCTCAAGGCTTAATATTATTACCTGAAATAGGATTGACTAGCCAGTTTGAACAAAAGTTTTTTGAATACTTTGGTTTTAATCCAGGCGTTTGGCATTCAGGAATATCTAAAAAAAAAAAAGAAATAATATGGAGTGGAATTGCCAGTGGAGATATTCAGGTTATAATTGGAGCAAGGTCGTCTTTATTTTTACCATTCACAAAACTTGGGCTGATTATTGTTGATGAAGAACATGATCAGTCATTCAAGCAAGATGAGGGTGTAACTTACAATGCGAGAGATATGGCGATAGCCAGAGCATCATTTGAAAATATCCCTATAAATCTAGTAACGGCAGTTCCATCTATTGAAACATTTGAAAACATAAAAAAAGGTAAGTATAGTGTATCTAGGTTAAATCAAAGATATAAAAATGCATCTCTTCCAAATTATGAAATCATAAATTTAAATAATTTTAAATTAGAAAAACAATCTTGGTTATCTAACGAAATTGTCCGAAAGGTGAATTTACACCTAGAAAAAAAAGATCAAGTTTTATTTTTTCTTAATAGAAGAGGATTTTCACCACATGTGCTATGCAATAAGTGCTATAAAAGTTTCTCATGTCCAAATTGTAGTATCAATCTAGTTTATCACAAAAAGAAAGATAATTTGCTTTGCCATTACTGTGGATATAAATCATTTTTAAAAAAAGACTGTTCTAAGGAGGGAAATTGTGAATTTATCTTCAGCGGTCCTGGTGTTGAAAGAATATCAGATGAAGTAAAAAAAAAATTTCCAGGTAAAAAAATTGAAATTTTTTCAAGTGATACCATGAATAAAAAACACTCAATGGATAAGTTGAATAAAATTATTAAAAATGAGACCAATATTTTAGTAGGGACTCAATTAATTTCAAAAGGATTCCATTTTCCAAGTTTAAATTGTATTGTAGTTGTTGACATTGATCTCTCATCACAGGGACACGATTTAAGGGGAGCTGAAAAGAATTTACAACTTTATCACCAACTCTCAGGAAGAGCTGGCAGAACTGGAAAACCAGCTACAGTTTATTTTCAAACATATAATCATGATACAAAAATGATTGACGATATTACTAATAAAAATCCTGATATTTTTCTGGAAAGAGAGCTAGAGATTAGAAAAAAAAATAAACTTCCCCCTTTTCAAAGATTTATCTCACTAATACTTACTGGTGAAAATGAGAATAAATTAGAAACAGAAGCTTTAGGATTTAAAAATTTTATAGAAAGTAAAATTGAAGGTAGGGTATTGGGTCCAGTAAACGCACCTATATTTAGATTGAGGAAAAAATTTAGAGTTAGATTGCTAATTAGAGGAATTAAATCTATGAAGATACAGAACTCAATTGCAAAAATTATTCCAAATTATAAGTTTGCAGCTGGAATAAAACTTTCAGTTGATGTTGACCCCATAAACTTCAATTAATGAGCAAAAAAAGACGTATTTAACAAATCGGTTACTTGAAGACCTAAAGGTCATATGCTAATTAGAGCCTGATTTTAATTTAACCTTCAAGATTATAGAGGAACAAAGTTGAGCAAAGACACGGGATTTTCAATAACTTCAGCTGAAAGATATTCGCTTGCACTTTATGAGCTATCCAATGAGACCAATCTTTTATCTAAAATTGAGGAACAGTGCTTATCAGTCCTCAGTCTAATTAACTCAAGTGAGGATTTTAAAAACTTAATAAAGGATCCAATAACAAAAAAAGAAGACCTGTTCAAGATTATAACTTCAATTTCAGAAAATTATAAATTTGAAACATTACTTAAAAATTTTTTAAATTTCTTAATTCAAAAAAGACGGTTCTTTTTTTTAGAGAAAATTCTTTTAAGTTTTATTGAAATATGTTCAAAAAAAAGAGGTGAACTTAAAGCTGAATTAAAATCAGCAAAAGAGTTATCCGATGATGAAATAAGTAAAATTACAGAGGAATTAAGTAAAAATTTTAAATCGAAAATAAAATTAAACTATAAATATGACAAAAGTTTGATAGGAGGTCTGGTGATTCAAGTTGGAAGCACTATGGTTGACACCTCAATTAAAAATAAATTACAACAAATTGAAAATAGAATGATAGAGGCATAAATGGAAATAAATCCTTCAGAGGTAACAAAAATATTAAAAGAACAAATTAAAAATTTTGGTGAAAAGACCGAGGTTACTGAAGTTGGTCAAGTATTATCAGTTGGAGATGGTATTGCTAGAATTTATGGCCTAGATAATGTTCAGGCTGGTGAGATGGTTGAGTTTGCTGATGGTTCAAAAGGTATGGCTCTTAACCTGGAAAGTGAAAATGTTGGTGTGGTGATTTTCGGAGACGACAGAAATATTAAAGAAGGTGATGTTGTTAAAAGAACAGGAAATATTGTTGATACACCAGTTGGAAAAGAACTATTAGGTAGAGTAGTTGACGGTTTAGGAAACCCAATAGATGGAAAAGGAGCGCTTAATAAAAGTGTTAAAAAAACGAGGGTAGAGGTTAAAGCCCCTGGTATTATACCTAGACAATCAGTTAGTGAGCCAATGCAAACAGGATTAAAATCAATTGATAGTTTAGTGCCAATTGGAAGAGGTCAAAGAGAATTGATTATTGGAGATAGACAGACAGGTAAAACTGCTGTTGCTGTCGATGCAATTATAAATCAAAAAAAAATTAATGAGTCAGGTGATGAGAAACAAAAATTATACTGTATTTACGTTGCGGTTGGTCAAAAAAGATCTACAGTAAGACAAATTCAAAAGACCTTAGAAGAAGCAGGCGCGATGGAATATACAACTATTGTTGCTGCTACAGCATCAGACTCAGCTCCATTACAATTTTTAGCTCCTTATACAGGTTGTGCAATGGGTGAATATTTTAGAGATAATGGAATGCACGCATTAATTATTTATGATGATTTATCAAAACAAGCTGTTGCATATAGACAAATGTCTCTTCTTTTAAGAAGACCCCCAGGAAGAGAAGCATACCCAGGAGATGTATTTTACTTACACAGTAGATTATTAGAAAGAGCAGCAAAACTAAGTGATGAACATGGCGGAGGATCACTAACAGCACTTCCAATAATTGAAACCCAAGGGGGTGATGTTTCTGCATTTATTCCAACAAATGTGATTTCAATTACAGATGGCCAAATATTTTTAGAAACAGAACTTTTTAACCAAGGTATTAGACCAGCAATTAATGTTGGTTTGTCTGTATCGAGGGTTGGGTCTTCAGCTCAAACAAAAGCTATGAAAAAAGTATCTGGTTCGATGAAACTTGAGCTAGCACAGTACAGAGAAATGGCTGCTTTTGCTCAATTTGGATCAGATTTAGATGCCTCTACGCAGCAGCTACTTAATAGAGGTTCAAAATTGACTGAACTTTTAAAACAAAAACAATATTCACCACTGACGGTCGCAGAGCAAGTGGTATCTGTTTTTTGCGGAGTTAAAGGTTATTTAGATGATATTAATTTGAAAGATATTGCAGAGTTTGAGTCTAAAATAATTGAAAAGTGTAAATCTGATAAGCCTGAAATAATTGAATCAATTCAAAGTTCTGGAAAACTTGAAGAAGATAAAGAAAAACTATTAATAGAAGTAATCACTCAACTCAAACAAAACTTTAAGTAATAATAAAAAATGGCAAGCTTAGACGATTTAAAAAAAAGAATAGCAAGTGTTAAATCCACACAGAAAATCACGAAGGCTATGAAAATGGTTGCTGCAGCGAAACTTAGAAAAGCTCAAGAAAATGCTGAAAATGGAAGGCCTTATTCAGAAAAAATGAAAAACGTTATTTTAAATTTATCTAATGGAATCTCAGATAAAGAGAATGCTCCAAAACTTTTATCAGGAACTGGGAATAATAAGGTACATTTATGTGTTGTAATGACATCAGATAGAGGATTATGTGGAGGTTTCAATTCTAATATAATTAAAAAAGCCAAAAGCTTTTTCTCAAAAATTTTAAGTGAGGGAAAAGAACTCAAAATCATCACTGTAGGCTCAAAAGGAAATGATCAATTAAAGAGAATATACGGTGATAAAATTATTGAAAATATTTCTTTCAAAGAGTCAAAAAATGTAAATTATTTTGATGCCGAAAAGGTCAGTAAAATAGTAATAGATAAATTTGAAAAAAGTGAATTTGACATATGCACTATTTTTTATAATCAATTTAAAAATGTAATTACTCAAATTCCTCAAGCTCAGCAGATAGTTCCTTTGAACAATGAGGATAGTGAGCAAAAGTCCTTGGAAGAGAGTTATGAATTTGAACCAGATGAGGATGAGATTTTGAGTAATTTATTGCCAAAAAATATTTCAACACAAATATTTAAAGCAATGTTAGAGAATTCAGCTAGCGAACAAGGATCAAGGATGAGTGCAATGGATAACGCAACTCGAAACGCAGGTGAAATGGTTGACAAACTTACTATTCAATATAATAGAAGTCGTCAGGCAGCAATTACAAAAGAACTAATAGAAATCATATCAGGAGCAGAAAGTTTATAATTATGAGCAAAGGGACAATCACACAAGTGATAGGAGCGGTAGTTGACGTAAAATTTGAAGGAGTACTTCCAGAAATTCTAACAGCTTTAGAATGTAAAAATGGTGATAACAGGTTAGTTTTAGAGGTTGCTCAGCATTTAGGTGAAACAACAGTTAGAACAATCGCAATGGATGCAACAGAAGGACTTAAACGAGGCGATGAAGTAATTAATACTAATGCTCCTATCCAAGTACCTGTTGGACCTGAAACTCTTGGAAGAATTATTAATGTTATTGGAGAGCCTATCGACGAAAGAGGCGAAGTTAAAACTAAAGAAAATTGGCCTATTCATCGAGCTGCCCCTGAATTTAATGATCAGTCCACTGAAACAGAAATTCTTGTCACTGGTATTAAGGTAATTGATCTACTTGCACCTTATGCAAAAGGGGGAAAAATTGGATTATTTGGTGGCGCTGGTGTAGGAAAAACAGTTTTGATCATGGAATTAATTAACAACGTTGCGAAAGCACATGGTGGATTTTCTGTTTTTGCAGGTGTAGGAGAAAGAACTAGAGAAGGTAATGATCTTTACCATGAAATGATAGAGTCAGGTGTCATCAAACAAGATGGCCCAGGATCAAAAGCTGCATTGGTTTATGGACAAATGAATGAGCCTCCAGGCGCAAGAGCAAGAGTTGCTCTTACAGGATTAACCGTGGCTGAATACTTTAGGGATCAAGAAGGACAGGATGTACTTTTCTTTGTTGATAATATTTTTAGATTTACCCAGGCTGGCTCAGAAGTTTCTGCTCTTTTGGGAAGAATTCCATCAGCAGTTGGTTATCAACCAACATTAGCAACTGATATGGGTAACCTCCAGGAAAGGATTACAACTACTAACAAAGGATCAATTACCTCAGTCCAGGCAATTTATGTACCAGCTGATGATTTAACCGACCCTGCTCCAGCAACCTCATTTGCGCATTTGGACGCTACAACAGTACTTTCAAGACAAATAGCTGAGATTGGAATTTATCCTGCTGTTGATCCACTAGACTCAACCTCGAGAATTTTGGATCCAAGAATTGTAGGTGACGAACATTATAGAGTAGCTAGAGACGTTCAGAGAATATTACAATCTTATAAATCACTACAGGATATCATAGCTATTTTAGGTATGGATGAATTATCCGAGGAAGATAAATTGGTTGTAGCGAGAGCTAGAAAAATTCAAAGATTCTTATCTCAACCATTTTTTGTTGCGGAAGTTTTTACAGGATCTCCTGGAAAATTAGTTGATTTAGACTCAACTATTAAAGGTTTTGACGCTATCTGCAAAGGTGAATATGATAATTTGCCTGAAGCAGCATTCTATATGGTAGGCACTATTGAGGAAGCAATTGAAAAAGCTAAAAAAATGGAACAAGAGGCTGCTGCTTGATGAGTGAAGAGTTGAAAATTGAAATAGTAAATCCTGAAAAATCTTTTCTCGTGAAAGAAGACGTTTTAGAAATAGTAGTGCCTGCGTTTGAAGGTGAAATGGGAATTTTAAAAGATCATATACCTATTATTTCTTTTTTGAAACCAGGTATAATTAAGATTTTCTCAAAATCAGGTGATGAAAGTTATTATGTTGAAGACGGAATTGTAGAATTTAAAAATAATAATTTATCTATCTTAACGAGTAAAATTTTCAATCTTGTGGATTTAAATAAATCAAAATTAGAGGATTTACTTAAAAAAGCTGAGGAAGAGGCTAATCAAACTGAAATAAGTGATCAGTTTAAATATTTAGCAGACCAAAAAGTTCAAGTATTGAGGTCAATTAATTAATAATATTTTTAATTTTTTCCTTAAGTTCTTTGTAGACATTAAATTTAAAGTCCACTACTACTTCTGTTAAAGTTTCTAGATCAACCCACTTCCATTCTAGAAACTCAGGTTTTTTTGTTTGAATATTTATTTCTCTATCTTCCCCCGTGAATTTCATTATAAACCATTTCTGTTTTTGTCCTTTATACTTACCCTTCCATATTATTCCCAACAAATGATCAGGAAGCTCATATGTAATAAAGCCATCCAGTTCTTTTAAAAGTTCTACCTTTGTTATGCTAGTTTCCTCCTCCAATTCTCTATATGCGGCTGAAAGACTATCCTCACCTTCATCAATACCCCCTTGCGGCATTTGCCAAAATTTTTTTGGATTATCTATTCGTCTTGCAACAAAAATCTTATTTTCTTTATTTAAGACGATTATACCTACACCATTTCGCAATGGTAAATTTCTGTATTCGTCTTTCATTTAGCCTTTTAAAAGTTTTAAAGCGTAATTTAATTGATTATCAGTTTCAGTCTTAATTCTAAATTCATCTGAGTCCTCATTAACTTCAATATCTGGATTTACCCCAACTTCTGAAATAGATTTACCTGATGGCAAGTAATATTTTGCAACTGTTAGTCTTATAGCCCCTTTATTTTTAAGTGGTATTATTGACTGTACCGAACCTTTTCCGTAACTATTTTCTCCGATTATTATCGCTCTTTTATGGTCTTTTAGTGCACCAGCAACTATTTCTGAAGCTGATGCAGATCCATAATTTATTAAGACAAGTAAAGTTTTGCCATCAATTAAATCTCCTTTTTTTGCAAACCACTTTCGGTTCTCAGAGGCCTTTCTTCCTTTAGTTGAAACTATTTCACCATTATTTAAAAAAAAATCTGAAACTCTAATTGCTTGAGATAATAAGCCACCAGGATTATTTCTTAGATCAAGTATATATGAGGTTACATTCTGATTATCCTCGAATTTTTTAATTTGGTCTCTTATTTGTTCACTACTATTTTCATTGAAAGAAGTTAACCTAATATATCCAATATCTTTCTTTAGTAATTCAGCTCTAACGGATTTGATTTCAATGATTTCTCTAACAATATTAAATTTAAGCGCTTTCTTTTGACCAACTCTCCTAATTGTTAAATTTATGGATGAACCAACAGGTCCTCTCATCAAATCTACAGCTTCACTGAGAGATTTACCTTGAACTTGTGTGCCGTCTATTTTTATAATGAAATCTCCTGCCTTAATTCCTGCTTTTGATGCGGGTGTCCCGTCAATGGGCGAAATAACTTTAACAACTCCGGACTCCATGCCCACTTCTATTCCTAATCCTCCAAATTCACCACTTGTTTCAGTTTGCATTTCGTTAAAAATTTCTGGGGACATATATGCCGAATAAGGATCAAGTGATTGTAACAAACCATTAATGGCTGAGTCCATACTATCAGATTGATTTATCTCGTCGACATACTCTTTATTAATTTTTTCTAACACTTCCCCAAATAAATCTATTTTCTGGTAAATATTATTTTCAGTAGAATTGACAACGCTTAAAGTTAAAAATTTAAAAATAATTAAAGCACTTAAAGTAAAAAAAATTTTTTTCATATTATTAATTTTTCTTTTGGTATAAATTCAGACCATACTTTTTCCAATTCATAAAATTTCCTTTTTTCAGGATGAAATATATGAACTATAAGATCTATTCCATCTACAAGTTTCCACTCAGTGCTTTCTTTTCCCTCGATTTTGGACTCTTTCATTCCATAATCCATAAATTTCTTTAAAACTTGTTCTGAAAGTGACTGGATATGTCTAGAGGAAGTACCACTAGCAATTATCATATAATCTGCCATAGAACTTTTGTCTTTAAGATCAATACTGACAATGTCTAGGGCTTTATTTAAATCTAAAGTTTTAATTATTACTTTTTTTAAATCTAAAGTTTTATCCATTAATTGTATTTAGCATATCAAATTTTTCTTAATTGAGAAGAAGAAATATTGACCTTTTCAAATTCTATAAATTTCAAATTTTCTTTATTTAATCTTTTATATGATGTTGAATCTAAAGATTTTCTTTTATAACCATGCCTGTCGAAAACTATTATTCTACATTTTTGTGAAATTGATTTCCACTTATACCATTTATGAAATTTTATTAAATTATCAGCCCCCATTATGAAATAAATTTCAATTTTTTTATTCTTTAAAATATGATTCACTAAATCTAACGTTCTATTTGAATTAATAATATCTTCGTAAAATTTTACTTTAATAAATTTATTGGATCCTATAATTTTTTTACAATATCTAATTCTATTTTTTAAACTTGAATATGTTTTTTTTTTAAATGGATTTTTTTTAGTTATTGCCCAAATAACATTTCTTAAATCAAATCTTTTAATAGCCTCTTTGGAAATTGTAAGGTGACCTTTGTGTGCAGGATCAAAAGAACCACCCAGGATACCAACTTTATTTTTTTTTCTTATCAATTTAATTCCTGATTTTACCATCACTTGTTACTTGATATTTATAGGAAATTAGTTGTCTTAGTCCAATAGGTCCTCTCGGAGGAAGAACATTTGTTGAAATACCAACCTCACCACCAAATCCAAATTCACCACCATCTGCAAATTGTGTAGATGTATTATGCATTGCTATTGAACTTTTAACTCCAATTAAAAATTTTTTAGCAGTTTTTTTGTTTTTAGTAATAATACAATCAGTATGCATAGTTCCATATTTATTAATATGAGAAATAGCCTCTTGTAAGTTTTTGACTGATTTTACAGAAACGCTGGCAGATAAATATTCTTTTGACCAATCTTTAATTGATGCTTTTTTGATTTTACCTTTATAAATTTTTCGTATTTTATTATCACCAATAATTTGACAACCTTTTTCCTCTAATATCTTCAATATGTGAGTTCCAAACTTTTTGATTATATGCTCATTTAGCAAAATTGTTTCAGTTGCTCCACAAATCGCTGTATTTCTTAATTTTGCATTTACAATTACTTTAGTAGCAATTTTGGGATCTGCATCTTTATCTACATATGAATGACAAACACCTTCTAAGTGACCAATAGTTGGAATTTTAGAAATGTTTTGTACTTTTTTAACTAAATTTTTACCCCCTCTTGGTATGATTACATCAATAAAATTAGTCATTTTAGTAAGTAAAAAATCTACCACTTTTCTATTTTTTATATCTATGAATTGAACAAAGTTTTGATTAACTTTATTAATCTTTAAAGCTTTTCTGAATAAATTTGATAAAATTTTATTAGAATAAAAGGCCTCAGAACCACCTTTCAAAATAACTGGATTTCCAGATTTAAAACATAATGATGCTACATCCGAAGTTACATTTGGTCTACTTTCATAAATTACACCCATTACTCCTATCGGGATTGATATTTTTGAAAATACAAGTCCATTAGGTCTTTTCCATCTTTCAATGACATTATGAACTGGATCCTTTAACTTAATTATTTTTTGGATTGAATTAATAATACCCGAGATTTTTTTTTCATTTAAAATAAGTCGATTTATTAAATTATCTCTTAACTTTATTTTGATAGCCTGATCTACATCTTTTTTATTTTCTTTAAGAATTAAATACTTATTTTTTCTTATCATTTTAAGATAATCACTTAAAACTTTATTTTTTTTATAAGTATTTATTGGTTGAGCAAACGCTTTTTTTGATCTTTCACCAATATTAATTAATATCTTTCTCATTAGATTTCTACCATATCATCTTTATGCACTACCTCAGATTTTGATACGTATCCTAAAATTTTTTGAATTTCATTAGAATGACAGCCCATAATTAAATTTATTTCTTTGGAAGAAAAAGAGCTAAGTCCACGAGCAAACTCTTTTTTTTTATTATCTAAAATTTTAATATGATCTCCCTTATTAAATCTACCGACCACTTTTTTAATTCCAGCCGCTAATAAACTTTTTCCACTATGAAGAGCCTTTCTTGCCCCATCATCAATTATAAGTTCACCTTTAGGAGAAATTGAGCTGATTATCCACTTTTTTCTTGCATGCATTTTAGATATTTTAGAAATAAACCAAGTGCAGTTATTTTTACTCTGGATACGATCTATAGGATTAAGATTTAACCCATTTGCTATAACCATATTGCAACCAGCTAAATTACAAATTTTAGCAGCTTCGATTTTTGTATTCATGCCACCACTTCCTAATTCTGTCATACCTTTGATATTTATACTTTTAATAACTTTGTCTAAATCAATTACTTTCTTAATTAACTGAGCATCTTTGAATTTTTTTGGGTTTTTTGTGTATAAACCATCCACATCCGAGAGTAATATTAAAGTATCTGCATTTGTAATTTGAGCTACTCTAGAAGCAAGTCTATCATTATCTCCATATTTAATTTCAGATGTAGCAATAGTATCATTTTCATTAACAATAGGTATAAAATCAAGATCAAACAAGTTTTCAAAAGTTCTTTTTGCATTAATTGATCTTCTCCTCTCTTCGGTATCGTCAAGGGTAAGTAAAATTTGAGAAATATCTAATTTATATTTTGAAAACGTTTCTAAGAACAAATTCATCAATTCAATTTGTCCTATAGACGCAATTGCTTGACTTTTATCCAGCTTAAGATTTTTTTTATTATAATTCATTTTTTTACACCCAAGGGCTATTGCGCCAGAAGAAACAATTATAACTTTTTGATTATTCGATCTTAATTTTTTTATATCCTTCGCAAAGCTAGAGAGCCATTTTTTTCTAATTTTCTTATCTCGATCAACTAAAAGTGAAGATCCGATTTTGATAACAATTTTTTTTGAGTTTTTAAGATACATAATTCAATAATTTTGATTTGATTTTTGATACTGAAGATTTATTGAATGTTGATACAGCAATAACTTCTGATTTAGTATTCTTTTTAAAATCTTTAATTATGTGATTGACTTCTTTTTCATCAATAAGATCTATTTTGTTCAACACGATTAATTCTTTTTTTTTAATGAGTTTATTGCTATATTTTTTAAGCTCATTTTTTACTTGTTGATAGCTTTTTTTTAGATCTTCGCTTGTAATATCAATTAAATGTAAAAGAGATTTACATCTCTCAATATGTTTCAAAAACTGAATTCCAAGGCCTGTGCCTCTATGAGCCCCTTCTACTAATCCTGGTATATCTGCTATCGTAATTTCTTTATCATCATAACTTGCTACTCCCAAATTTGGATTTAAAGTGGTAAATTGATAGTTTGCAATTTTAGGATTTGCATTAGTAACTGATGCTAATAAACTTGACTTACCTGCATTAGGTAATCCTATAATCCCAATATCAGCTATTGTTTTCAATTGAAGCCAAATTGTAAACTCTTCTCCTTGAGTTCCTTTTGTAAATTTCCTTGGAGCTCTATTGGTAGAACTTTTGAATCTTGTATTGCCCAATCCACCTTTACCACCAGAAGCAGCGACAAACTCCTCACTAATTTTTTTAAAGTCGTAAATTAATGTTTTGTTGTCCTCTTCAAAAACCTGCGTTCCTAAGGGAACCTTTAAAATTAAATCTTCACCACTCTTGCCTGTTCGGTTTTGTCCTGCACCGTTCTCACCTCTCTTTGCCTTATGATGTTGTTGATATCTAAAATCAATCAAAGTATTTAAATTCTGTTCAGCTTTTAAAATTACTGAACCTCCTTTTCCACCATCACCACCATCTGGGCCACCATATTCTATAAATTTTTCTCTTCTAAAACTCGGAGAACCTTCTCCACCGTTTCCAGCCTTAATATAAATTTTAACTTGATCTAAGAATTTCATAATACAACAATAGTTTAAGTTGTACTATTAATTGGGTTTTACTGAAACAAAAGTTCTATCTGACTTTGTTTTTTTAAAAACTACTTTACCTTTTATTACTGAAAAAATTGAGTGATCTTTACCCATTCCAACGTTTTCTCCAGGAAATATTTTTGTACCCCTTTGTCTTACAATAATGTTTCCAGGTATAACAGATTGTCCACCATACTTTTTGACACCAAGTCTTCGTCCAGCACTATCACGTCCATTTCTAGAAGAGCCGCCTGCTTTTTTTGTTGCCATAATTAATTCTTAGTTATTTACTAGCCTCTTTTTTTGTTTCTTTAGAAACTTTTTCAGCCTCTGAGAGAATTTTACCATCTTTTGAAAAAATTTTATTTATTCTAATCATAGAATATTCCTGTCTATGCCCATTTTTTCTTCTTGAGTTATGTCTTCTTCTTTTTTTAAAAATTAATACAGTCCTATTTTTACTATTTTTAATTAAGTCAGCTTCAACTTTTGCACCATTTATCATTGGAGCTCCAACTTCTATTTTATCATCATTTCCATAAGCTAAAATTTCATTAAATTCTATTTTTGAATTAGCTTTAATATCTGTTAATTTCTCAATTTTCAAAATCTCACCAGATTTGATTTTGTATTGCTTACCACCTGTTTTTATGACTGCGAATGACATATAAATACTCTAAATTTTGTTATGCAATATAGTCTGAGCAAGCCTATAGTCAAGTTTTATAAATCAAAAATTGTCCTTTAAATCTCTTAATTTTGAAAATCTTTCAATATCATTAGCTTTAAGAAATATATTGCATTCTATTTCATCAGATAAAATTGATGGAATGGTGGGTTGGCCGTTTTTTATTTTTTCTTTAATTTTTTCAATTTTACTCTTCAAGTTTAAATTATCAGGATCGATTGACTCACAAAATTTTGAATTTTGTAATGTATATTCATGGCCGCAATATATCTGAGTATCTTTTGGAAGTTCTTTTATTTTTTTTAATGAGTTGAACATCTGTTCATAAGTTCCCTCAAAAATTCTACCACATCCTAAAGAAAATAAAGTATCCCCAGTAAAAATTTTTTTTTCCAAAAAAAAATGAAAGGCAACATGCCCACTTGTATGACCTGGAGTGTGATAAATTTTCGCCTCAAAATTTTCGCCTTTCCATTTTTGATTATCTTCCACAAGCACATCAATTTCTGGAATACGATCTTTATCTTCTTTAAATCCAACTATTTTAGAATTATATCTTTTCTTTAATTCAAAGTTGCCACCTACATGATCATAATGATGATGAGTATTAAGAATATATTTTAACTCAATATTATTACTTTCAACATATTTGATAATTGGAGCTGCCTCACCAGGGTCAACAACACATCCAATACCTTTAGTGTCATCGATTAACAAGTAACTATAATTATCTTTTAAACACTTAATAATTTCTATTCTCATCTTATTTTTCAATTAAGAATATACCTAATTCTGCAAATAAATTTTTATAAAATAAATTAAAATTACTAATATTTGACATATTTTTATTAGTTAGAGCTAAAGATTTAAAGATTTTAAAGTTTATAATTTTCGAAAATTTAACAAAATCTTTAATCGTACACATATGAATATTTGGGGTGTTGTACCAATCATTTGGTAATGATTCTGTGATTGGCATTGTTCCTTCGATAAGTAAATTTAATCTTACTTTCCAATGACCAAAATTTGGAATTGTTATGATTGCTTTCTTTCCAACTCTTAAAAGTTCTTTTATAACAATTTCAGGATTTATGAAAGCTTGTAAAGTTTGACCTAGAACAACATAATCAAAAGAGTCATTTGGAAATTGTTTTAAATCCAATTCCGCATTTCCCTCAATTACAGTAAGTCCTTTTGATATGCAGGTTTGAACTTTATCCTTTGAAATCTCAATTCCTCTCGCATCAACATTCTTATTTTTTTTTAATGACTCCATTAATGTGCCATCATCGCAGCCAACATCTAAAACTCTTGTTTTTTCTTCTATTAAATCGACAATTATTTTATATTCTGTTTTCACTATTATCTTTCTGAGTAAGACTTATCTAAAAAATTTTTAAGGGTGTTCAAAAAGTCTGGAACATCTAATAAAAAAGAATCATGACCTTTGTCAGATTTTATTTCAACAAATCCAACATCAGCACCAATTGCATTAAGAGCGATAACTATATCTTTATTTTCTTGAGTTGGATATAGCCAGTCTGAGGTGAAAGATATTACAAAAAACTTAGCCTTAGTTTTTTTAAATGCATAAGATAAATTACCATCAAATTGTTTAACTAGGTCAAAATAATCCATTGCTCTTGTGATATAAAGATAACTATTAGCATCAAATCGATCTACAAAAACCGATCCTTGATATCTTAGATAACTCTCTATTTGAAAATCTGCATCAAATCCAAATTTAAGAGCATCTCTCTCTTGAAGTTTTCTTCCAAATTTTTCTTGTAAACCTTTTTTAGACAAATAAGTTATATGAGCAGCCATTCTCGCTACTGATAACCCTTTATCAGGAAGAGTATTATTGGATAAATATTTTCCATCTGACCAATTATGATCCGATGCTATCGCTTGTCTACCCAACTCATTAAAAGCAATATTTTGAGCGGAATGACTAGAGGTACATGCAATTGGTACTACTGTACCAGCTTTATCCGGATAATTACTAATAAATTGCAAAACCTGCATTCCTCCCATCGATCCACCAACAACTGAAAAAAGTTTTTTTATCTCAAAATGATCTAATAAATTTACTTGCGCGTTAACCATGTCATTAATAGTAATTACAGGAAAATCAGTACCGTAAATTTTATTTGTATCAGGATTTTTGTGGCTTGGACCAAATGAGCCCATACAACCACCTATTACATTTGCACAAATAACAAAATATTTATTTGTATCTATTGATTTGTTAGGACCCACTGCATAAGACCACCAACCATCTTTTTTTGTGACGGGATTAATACCCGTAACAAATTGATCACCAGTAAGCGCATGAAAAACAAGGATTGCATTATCTTTATTTTTATTAAGCAAGCCATAAGTTTCATATGCGAGTGGAAAATTATTAATAGTTTTACCACAATCAAGTTTCAATGGTTTTTTAATAACAAGCGTTTTTATATTCTCTTTAATATTCATAATTATTAATGCTAATTATTGAATTGTGAGAAAAAAAACTTTTTTAGCGGTTTTTTTAAAGCGCTCGCAATTCAGGTAAATCAGCGCATAAATTTTGTACAAGATGTTATTTAGTATGTCAATTTTTAAAATATTTGAACTAATTCTATATGAAAAATTGTTATTTTATTTATAAAGAGGCTAAAATTTAAAAGATGACAACTATAAAATTTAAAAAATTTAATATCGAGACTTATCAACCTGGCAAATCAACTATTAAGAGTTTTAATAAAATCATTAAACTTTCAGCAAATGAATCAGCTCTAGGAGTAAGTGTCAGGGCCAAGAAGGCAATATCAAATAAAAAACTAAGTCTTTTCAGATATCCTGATGGAAAGTCTAAAAAATTGCGAAGTCAGATATCAAAAAAATTTAGTTGTGACAAAGAAAAAATAATTTGTGGAGCTGGTTCAGACGAAGTTATTCAAATGTTATGCCAACTTTTTCTTAAACCAAAAGATGAAGTAATTCTTCCTCAATTTAGTTTTTTAATGTACAGAATATATGCAAAAATAGTTGGAGCAAAAGTTGTTTTTGCTAAAGAAAAAAATTTTAAAGTTTCTGTTTCTGAAATAATTAAAAAAGTAAGCAATAAAACTAAAATCGTATTTCTTGCTAATCCAAATAATCCAACTGGCACTTACTTGAACAATTTTGAATTAATTGATTTAAGAAAAAGATTAAGAAAAAATATCTTACTTGTTATAGATGATGCTTATGCAGAGTACATGAAAAATAGAGACTATAAATCTGGTTTAGCTTTATTCAAAAATAAGCAGAATGTTTTTATATTAAGGACATTCTCAAAAATCTACGGACTATCATCCCTAAGAATTGGTTGGGGATATGGTTCAAAAAAAATTATTGATGCTTTGAATGTTATTAAACCTCCATTCAATGTTAATGAAGTTGCTCAAAAAGCAGCTATTGAGTCACTTAAGGATAAAAAATTTATTTCACGTTCAGTAAAACACAATTATTTTTATGCAACAAAACTAAAAAAATTTTTGAGCAATTATGATATTAGCTCGAATAAAGTTTCTGCTAATTTCCTATTATTGAATTTTAATAGATGCAAACTAAGAGCTAATAGTTTCTATGAAAAATTAAAAAAAAAAGGAATTATTTTAAGATCTACTGAAGAAGGTTATAAAATAAAAAATATGCTACGATTAACGATTGGGTCAAAAGAGGAGAATATAAAATTTATTAAAGCAACACAAAATATATTTAGAAAATGAGAAATGTATTAATTATAGGTTGTGGATTATTGGGATCTTCTTTAGTAAGGAAGATTTCACAAAAAAAAATAGCAAAAAAAATATTTATTTATGAAAAATCAAAATCTAATATTGCTAAAATAAAAAGACTCAGATTACCTGGAACAATTGTTAAGTCACTTAAAGATGGTTTGTTAAATTCGAACTTAGTGATTGTTTGCACATCAACGAGTGAATATAAAAAACTTATTCTTAAAATTAATAAAAGTATTTCGCCAAAGACGCTGATTACTGATGTTGGATCTTCAAAAATAGAATCATCAAAAATTATTAAAAAATTTTTGAAGCGTGGTATAAATTGGATAAGGAGTCACCCTATCGCTGGATCAGAGGTAAGTGGACCTGAATTTGGAAAAGCTGATATGTTTGAGGATAAATGGTGTGTATTAATTAAGGATAAAAAAACAAGTTCTAAGAATTTAAAATTTTTAATTTATTTTTGGAAAAAAATGGGCTCAAAAAGTGTTATTATGAGCTCTGAAAAACATGATAAAGTTTTTTCTATCACAAGTCATTTACCACATTTAATTGCTTATAATCTGGTTAAATCGGCTCAAGATTTTGAAAAAATACTCAAATTTGGCCTTGTTAAATACAGTGCTGGGGGGTTGAGAGATTTTTCAAGAATAGCTGCTTCAAATGAAATTATGTGGAGAGATATTTTTTTTGATAACAAGGTTAATGTTATAAAAGCGATAGACTTATTTATCAAAAACTTAAAATCTTTTAAAAAAGATATAAATTTTAAAAATAATAAGTCAATTTTAGAAAAATTATCTCAGACTAAAAAAGTTAGGTCTAAAATTATTAGATTAAAACAGGATGTAAACAAACCTGACTTTGGTAGAGATTAAATATTACTGATATGGCTTACTTTTTTAACTTTTAGATTTGCGGTTTTATCAATTAATTTAATTGTTTGTGTTGTTGGCATTATTATCACCTTCTTTTTGGGTCCATAAGCGTGAATAAATCTGGACTTATTTAGACATATACCAACATGTCCTTTCCAAAATACGATATCTCCTTTAAGCCGATCTTTACCTTTTTTTCTTTTACAAAATCTTATCTGATCTTTTGTATCTCTTGGAAAAAATATTCTGTTGTAATAAAAATAGATTTGAATTAATGCTGAACAATCAATACCAACACAGGTTTTTCCGCCCCATAAGTATTTTGTGTTTAAAAAGAATTTGAATATTTTGATATAATTTTTTTCATGGTGATCAATATTTTTGATATCACTTTTTTTGATCCATCTATTTTTTTCAAATTCTATAAACTTTTTATTTTCATTTCTTTTATACACACCAGATCCATAATATAGATAATGGTTTGAAGAAAAAAATTTTTTACCTTTTTTTGAGAAAATTCTAGATTTAATTTTTGAAATTTTATGTGAGGGTTTAAAATTTTCTAAAAACTTATCTTTTTTAATATATCCAATATAATTGTCATAATGAGTTTTTATTTTTATATATTTTTTTCTTTTCAATAGAATCTTAAATTTCTCTCCATATAAAATTTGTGAAACTACCTCAGAATTGGGAGATGGTTTAGAGTAAACGTTAGCTACAGATTTACTTAAAAAATTATTTTTCACTAAGTTGTAGTTTTTTTTTCATAATCCATAGGATTATTAATGAAGGAATTACCATTAGCGCAGTCAATATAAAAAATATTCCCCAATCACCATTTAACCAATCAACAAGTGCGCCAGAGGAGGAGGCTAAAGTTGTTCTCCCAGCTGTGCCTATTGATGCTAAGAGAGCATATTGAGTTGCTGTATAGGCTCTGTCTACGAGCATAGATATAAAGGCTACAAAAGCTACTGTTGCAAATGCAGCAGCTATATCATCAAAAACAACTGCAATAGCAAATAAAAATTCTGATTTATCGCTCCAGGCCAATAAACTAAACAAAAGGTTTGTACTTGCCATCATTACTCCAGCAAAAAACATTGCTTTTAAAACACCAGATCTTATCACAAAAAGTCCACCTATAAGAGTAAACGTCACAGTAGTGATCCAACCTAAAGTTTTAGAGTAAATAGCGATATCCGATTTACTAAAACCTATTTCTTTATAAAAAATTATAGACATCCTTCCAAGAAATGCCTCTCCCACTTTAAATAAAAAAACAAATCCTAAAATTCCTAGAGCAATCGAAAAGCCATTTTTTTTAAAAAAACTAATTATTGGGCCACTAATTGTTCCAGCAACCCAGGTTATCAATTTTGTAAATATATTTTCATTTTTAAATTGAGATGATATCAATTTGTCATTTTCTTTTTGTTGATTTTGTCTCTCTAAATTTCCAAACTCATCAACGAACATTAAGCCAATGTTCATTAAAATTACTAAAATCCCCAAAATCAAGAAAGTTAGTTGCCAATAATTTTCAAAACCAATGTTTTGTAGAATATCTGCTGCAAATAATGATAGTACTCCACCTAACTTGTATCCTGTCCACCAACCAACAACCGTCATCGCAGCTCCAGCAGCCATGGATTTTCCTTCATTCTCACCAATCTGTTCAATTCTTAAAGCATCAACTGTTATATCTTGAGTTGATGATGCTATAGCAATTATTAAGCCTACTGAAACAACTAAAGCTAAATTTTCAGATGGATCGAGTAAACTCCAGAGAGCAAGTGAGAGTAAGATGATAATTTGCATCAAAACAATCCATCCTCTTCTGTGACCTATTTTTTTTGTTAAAAATGGTATTTGTATTCTATCTATTAAAGGCGCCCATAAATAATTAAAAGCATAAACTGCAAAAATTAATCCAGCCCATCCAACAGTTGATCTACTTAATCCATCTTCTTTTAACCATAAACTTAGACTACTTCCAATCAAAACCCATGGAAAACCTGATATTGCACCAAGCAATAAAATTTTGAGCATTCTTTTGTCAAAATAAACTGAGAACATTTCAGACAAAGAGTTTTTTTTAATTTCTATCAAATCTAATTCCTCCAAAAAGATGGTAAAAATAATACAAGGATTGCAAATAATTCCAATCTACCCAAAATCATACCAAAACTTAAAATCCATTTAGAGATATTAGGTAGTGATGAAAAATTTCCGTTTGGCCCAATAGTTGAACCTAAGCCAGGTCCTACATTTGAAATAGATGTTGCAGCACCAGAAATTGAAGTAATAAAGTCAAGACCTGTCAAAGATAATAATGCTGTAATTGTAAAAAAAATTACTAAGTACATGAAAATAAAAGAGATAATTGATGCGGTGAATTTACTATCAACAGGGTTTTGGTTGTACTTAAGAACGAAAACTCCTTTTGGATAAATAATTTTTTTAAGTTGAGTCAAAACAAATGAGTAAAGGATTTGAAATCTAAATATTTTAATACCACAAGTTGTTGAGCCAGCACATCCACCGATAAACATTAAACAAATGAATATAATTAAAGGAAATCCACCCCAGTTATCAAATTGTGCATTTACATATCCAGTTCCTGTTAAAATAGATATTACATTAAATAAAATTGTTCTAAAGTTTAAGACAGATGATTTATCTAAAAATAAATAAATTGATAAAATCACAATACTTACTAAGATGACTTTTAAAAAAGTTCTAATTTGAATATCTGAAAAAAAAATTTTTCTATTACCGTTTAAGAATTTAATGTAAGCTATAAAAGGTAAACTACCCAAGATAATAAAAATCATCGCTGAAATTTCTATTGGGAAACTATTAAAGAAACCAATAGATTCGTTATAATTTGAAAATCCTCCAGTTGCTATTGTTGTCATAGAATGGGTTATACTATCAAAAGTATTCATACCAAGAATTTTATATGATATCGCGCAAAGCGTAGTGAGACCTGAATAAATGTAAATTAATCTCAAAGCAATTTCTTTTGATTTAGGTAGAATTTTTTCAGATGAGTCGCTGTTGGAAATTTTGAATAATTGCATACCACCAACATTCATTATTGGCATCAAAGTGATCGCCATAACAATTATTCCAATACCACCTAACCATTGGAGAATTGCTCTCCAAAGCAAAATCGCTCTAGGCATCTCTTCTAAATTTGGAATGATTGTAGAACCAGTTGTTGTAATACCCGACATACTTTCAAAAAAGGCATTAGTGAATGAAAAATTGACTTCAGAAAATATTAGAGGAAGTGACCCAAAAACAGCAATACTTAACCAAGATAAGGCCGTTAATAAAAAAGCTTGTTGTAAATTTAACTTCTTATCATGATCTAGATTAGATAAAAAAAATAGTGTACCAAAAACAATTGTAATAATCGAGGCACCAAAAAAAGAAGAGTCAATTTCTTTAAAAAAAAATTGAATTAATATTGGTATCAACATAAAAATCCCAAGAATTATTTGAAGAATTCCAAGAGTAAAAAAAACAGTTTTATAATTAGACATTTTGATAGAACATTATTTTATGGTAAATAAATTTCAACTCTATATGAATAAGTTAAATCGTTAATTTAAGATTTTATTTGAATTAATCATGATTAAAAAAGAGAATTTTGATAAAACAAGTGCATGGCCTTTTGTTGAAGCAAAAAAAATGCTTCGAGAAAGAAAATCATTTATTGAAAAAAAAGGTAAAATTACTCTTCAAACTGGTTATGGTCCTAGTGGACTACCTCACATTGGGACTTTTGGTGAAGTTGCAAGGACATCTATGATGGTAAATGCTCTAAAGCATTTGACAGATCTTCCGACAGAAATAATTACCTTTTCAGATGACATGGATGGCTTGAGGAAGATACCAGAAAATGTCCCTCAAAAAGAATTATTAGAAAGTAACTTACACAAACCACTGACTAATGTGCCTGATCCGTTTCAAAAATTTAATAGTTTTGGTGAGCATAATAATGAAATGTTAAAAAGGTTTTTAGACAATTTTAATTTTAAATATAACTTTAAAAGCTCAACATCACTTTATAAATCTGGTTTCTTTAATTCATCTCTTAAAATAATTTTTGAGAATTATAATAATATAATGAATATAATACTTCCTACATTGGGAAAAGAGAGACAAAAAACTTACAGTCCATTCCTTCCAATTTGTCCAGACTCAGGTCGCGTTTTAGAAATACCGGTAAAAAATGTAAATAAAGAAAAATCTACTATTGTTTTTGATAATAATGGAAAAGATTTGGAGACAAGTATCTATGATGGAAATTGTAAATTACAGTGGAAAGTCGATTGGGCTATGAGATGGTATGCATTAGATGTCGATTTTGAAATGTATGGAAAGGATCTTATCGAGAGTGCAATACTTTCAACAAAAATTATCAAAATGATAGGTAAGACAAATCCATCAGGGTTTGCATATGAATTATTTTTAGACGAAAAAGGAGAAAAGATTTCAAAATCAAAAGGTAATGGTATTACTATTGATCAATGGCTAGAGTATGCCTCTCCTGAGAGTTTGTCACTATATATGTATCAAAACCCAAAAAGAGCAAAAAAACTTTACAAAGAAATAGTTTCAAAAACTGTTGATGATTATTTGGATCTGATTGAAAAAGCAAAAACACAGAATGAGTTACAGCTTTTGATGAATCCCGTATGGCATGTTCATAATAGCTCAGTACCAAAGGAAAATATGATTATGTCGTTTTCAATGTTATTAAATTTAGTCGAAACAAGTAATGCTGATAGCAAAGAACTTCTATGGAAATTTGTAAAAAAATATAAAAAAAATATCTCGGAAAAAGACAATCCTATCTTTGATAATTTAGTAGGCTATGCAATAAAATATTTCAATGATGTAATAAAATTAAAAAAAAATTATAAAAAACCTAACACTGAGGAAAAAAAAGCCTTAGAGTCTTTAGTAAATACTTTAGATAAATGTGACGACAAAATGAAACCAGAAGAAATTCAAACAATGATATATTCCACTGGTAAAGAAAATGGATACACTAATAACCTTCGAGATTGGTTTAAATTAATTTATGAAGTAGTTTTTGGAGACGAAAACGGACCCAGAATGGGTTTTTTTATAAGTTTTTTTGGTGTGAAAGAAACAAAAGATCTTATAATAAATAGAATTAAATAATGTTTTCAAATTTAAGATCTCTAATTTTTAAATTAGATCCTGAAACTGCTCATAGTTTAGCTATTAAGTCACTAAAATTTAATTTTATTCCAAATATTTTAGATGAAGAAAAAAATAATCCTCTCTTTAAGACAAAATTATTTAATAAAGAAATAGAAAATCCAATTGGTATGGCAGCAGGATTTGATAAAAATGCTGAGGTATATAATTCATTGTTTAATTTAGGGTTTGGTTTTGTAGAAGTAGGAACAGTTACACCGTTGGAACAATATGGAAATCCCAGACCTAGAGTTTTTAGACTGGTAGAAGATGAGGCTCTTATAAATAGGCTTGGTTTTAATAACCTGGGTTCTAAAAATATAGTAGATCGAATTAAAAGAAATAATCCAACTGGTTTACTCGGTATAAATATTGGACCTAATAAAGATTCAGAAGATAGAGTAAATGATTATATACAGTGTTTAAAAATATTTAACGAGGTCTCAGATTATATCACTATCAATATTTCTTCACCAAATACTGAAGATTTAAGAAACTTTCATGATCAAAAAAAGCTAGATGATCTTCTAAAATTGATAGAAAAAGAGAAAAAACAACTTAACTCTAAAACACCTATAGCGGTAAAAGTATCACCAGATATAGACGACAAAGAAATATTAAAAATCTCTGAAGTACTTCTAAATAATAAGATAGAAGCTACTATTATTTCTAACACATCTGATACAACCAGAGAAAATTTACAGAATATTCAAGGTCATCAAAAGGGAGGGTTATCTGGGAAACCTATTGAGTCCAAGTCCTCAGATTTAATAGGAAAATTTTATAAAGTTTTAAAAGGTAGAATCAAAATTATAGGTGTAGGTGGTGTAGACTCTGGTAGATCTGCTTATCAAAAATTCTTAGCTGGAGCCGATTATTTGCAACTTTATACAGGTATGGTTTTTAGAGGTCCAAATATTGTTAGTCTCATTAAAAAAGAACTTAAGGAAATATTGTTAAAAGATGGCGTAAAAAACTTTAACGAAATAGTAGGAAAAAAGGATTAGATTAATCTAATAAACTTGACGCCATCAATATCTCACTTTATATAGTCGTTTTATTATGCCAAAGAAATGTGAACTTACTGGAAAAAATCCAATGAAAGGTCATAATGTTAGTCATGCTAACAATAAGACAAAAAGAAGATTTTTACCCAACTTAAAAAAGGTGAAATTCACCAGTGAACTTTTAAAAAGAAACTTAAAATTGACAGTTAGTAATGCAGCGGTTAGATCAGTAGACAAAAAGGGTAGTTTTGATGAATTTCTAAAATCTGTAAAAAACAAAAACTTATCTTTTAGATTAAAAAAATTGAAAAAAAGCTTGTTAATAAAATCTCCATTTCAAAAAAAACCTATTAAATCTAAAATTGCCTGATGAACAAAATATTCTTGACGCTCTCATCTTTAATGGGGTTAGTCGTATTAGCTTCTAACTATTTGGTCCAATTTCCAATAAAATATTATGGACTAGAGGAAATATTAACATATGGGGCTTTCAGTTACCCAATTGCATTTTTGATAACAGATTTAGCCAATAGATCTTTCGGAAAGTTGATAGCTAGAAAAATTGTTTACATCGGTTTCTTAATAGGAATTTTATTTACGTTAATATTTTCTACTAATTTCACTGATCTTATTTCAATACGTATAGCTATTGGATCAGGAACGGCATTTATAATTGCTCAATTATTAGATGTTCAAATATTTGACCAATTAAGAAAAAAAAAATGGTTCGTTGCTCCTTTAACATCCTCTTTGATTGGATCTACAGTGGATACTTTCTTATTCTTTTCTATATCTTTTTATGGAACAGGAATACCGTGGGTAACATTATCTCTTGGTGATTTAGCAGTTAAAATTTTTGTTGCCTTAGTCATGTTGATACCTTTTAGATTGTTATTAGGCACCTTAAAAGCAGCATGACTAGATATTAGGTTCTTGTTGTGTCATACAGTGTATTGCTCCAAAACCCCATATTAATTTACTACAGTCAATTGTTTCGATTTTTCTTTTTTTAAAATATTTTTTAAAGATTTTTATTGCAATATTATCCTCTTTTACCCTAAAAATTGGAAGAAGCACTTTTTTATTACAAATATAAAAATTTAAATAACTAGCAGGAACCCTTGTGTTCTTTATAAAAATGGGCGAGGGCATAGGTACTTTTATAATTTTAAACTTTTTACCTTTTTCATCTCTATATTCTTTTAAAATTTTTAAATTTTCGCTAAGGTTTTTATAATTTTTATCTTTTTTATTATTTTCTATAGCAGTCATAATTGTATTTCTTGAAACAAATCTAGAAATATCGTCAACATGTCCATGCGTATCATCACCAACAATTCCTTTTTTTAGCCATATAAAATTTTTTATGTTCAAATATTTATTAAATATTTCCTCATAATCTTTCTTTTTAAAATTTTTATTTCTCTCTTGAATTCTGCTTAGTAAGCATTCTTCTGTTAATAAAATTGTTCCTGCACCATTTACATCGAAAGCCCCACCTTCCATCATTACTTTTCTTATTTCTCCATTTTTTTTGATGGTTGGATTAATTTTTTTTAATTTGATAATTTTACTTAAAATATTATTAATTTTGTCATCATTTTTATAATTTTTGTATTTCGCCCATCCATTAAATGAAAAATTTAATATAATTTTTCTTTTATATTTTTTGTTAATTAAAAAAATTGGACCCGAGTCTCTCAACCATATTCTATCTGTTTTTACCTTATGAAAATTAATATTTTTGATTTTATATGATTTTACAATTTTTTTAATTTTTTTAATTTTATTATTAACAATGAGATTAACTTTTTGGTTTTTTGATATTTTATATATAATTTCTAAAATTACTTCGGGAATAAATTTATATAGGCCAGGCCAATCGTTTTCATTATATGGCCATGCAATCCAAACTGATTTTTGAAACTCCCATTCTCCAGGCATTCTAAATCCATTA
>CABZBT010000005.1 GCA_902524045.1 uncultured Pelagibacteraceae bacterium
TTTTTGGAATTGCTTTTTGCGGGTTATTTCCATTAGCAGGCATAGGCATCAATTCATTCTCACCTAAAATTCTAGCTACTCTTGTTGTAGGTTGTGCACCTTGACCAAGCCAGTATTTTATTCTCTCAGCCTCTAATCCAATTCTCTCCTTTTTTTCTTTTGGTAACAACGGATTAAAAAAACCTACTTTCTCTATAAATCTACCATCTCTAGCAAATCGACTATCAGCTACAACAACTTTATAAACAGGCCTCTTTTTTGTTCCACCTCTAGATAATCTTAATTTTAACATTTACTCTCCTTTTTATTTTAATTGATTAAATAATTCTGGAGGTATTCCTTTATCAGACATACCTTTCAGATTTCCTTTTGACATCTTCTTCATCATCTCGGACATCATTTTAAATTGTTTTAACAATTTATTGATAGTGGCTGGATCAGTTCCTGAACCATTAGCAATTCTTTTTTTTCTAGAACCATCAATTATTTTTGGGTTCTCTCTTTCTTTTTTGGTCATTGATAAAATTATAGCCTCATTTTTTGTAATAACACTCTCATCAATGCCCGCTGCATCCATTTGAGATTTAACCTTTGAAACTCCTGGCATGAAAGACATGATACCTTCGATCCCTCCCATTTTTTTCATTTGTCTCAGTTGCGTTAAATAATCTTGCATAGAGAATTGTCCTTTTTTTAAATTTTCCTCTGTTTTTTTTAAATTTTCTTCCCCAAGATCTTGGGTTGCTTTTTCAACAAGAGAAACAATATCTCCCATCCCAAGAATTCTATTTGCAATTCTATCTGGGTGAAAAACTTCAAGATTTTCAATCTTTTCTCCAATACCTAAAAATTTAATTGGAACCTGTGAAACAAATTTCATACTTACAGCAGCTCCGCCTCTCGCATCACCATCTGCTCTTGTTAAAATAATTCCAGATAAATTTACTGTATTATTAAATTCTTTTGCTACTGATGCAGCTACTTGTCCAGTAAGCGAGTCAGCAACTAAAAAAGTCTCTGCCGGTTTGATGATATTTTCAATTTGTTTAATTTCACTCATCATCTGCAAATCTATTTGTGTTCTACCGGCGGTATCGAATAATATTATATCTGCACCATTCAAGTTTGCTGCACTAATTGCTCTTTGACAAATATCACTGGGTTGTTGATCCTCAATTATTGGGAGAGTTAATATATTATTTTGTTCACCCAAAGATTTTAACTGCTCTTGAGCAGCTGGTCTGTAAATATCTAAGCTGACCATCATTACTTTCTTTTTTTTTGTATTCTCTAAATATCTTGCAAGCTTAGCAGTAGTTGTTGTTTTACCAGAACCTTGTAACCCGACCAGCATCATTGGCACTGGTGGAACTGCCTTTAAATTTACATCATTATTTTTTTCACCTAATAGATTAACTAATTCATCATAAACAATTTTTACTACCATATCACCAGGTGAGGTTGATCTAATAATTTCTTGACCTAATGCTTTTGGTTTAATCTTTTCAATAAAATCTTTAGCAACTTCAAGAGACACATCAGCTTCTAATAAAGCTTGTCTTATTCCTCTCAATCCTTCATCAACCTGATTTTCATCAAGTGATGGAGCTTTTTTTAGAGAGGAAAAAACTTCCTCAAATTTATTTGTTAAATTTTCAAACATATTTATTACACACAGCAGTAATCGCACTAGTGGGCGAACCCTCGCTGACTAGTGTCGATCTCTTTGTTTCCAAAGACACCGCAAATTTAATGTTTTTGCGGAAACTGCCACAAACTATAATAGAGGTTCAAAAAGTCAATAAATAAGTTTAATAACTATATATGGACATCAAAGCTTTTAAAATGGACGGATTGGGTAATGATTTTGTGATAATCGATAATAGAGAAAAAATTACCAATTTGACAAAGGATCAGATAATTAAAATTTGTGACAGAAATTTTATTGGCTGTGATCAACTAATATTTATTGAACCGGATAGTTCTGCGGATGCAAGTTTAAGATTTTTTAATTCAGATGGAGGAGAGTCTGGAGCATGTGGAAATGGAACTAGATGTGTTGCAAATTTGATTTCAAACGAAAAAAATAACAAGTCAATAATTTTAAATACGCTATCTGGAAAATTAAAATCTGAAATTTTAGGAAAAAAAATTGTTACAACAGAAATTGGTAAAGCAAAATTAAAATGGGATGAAATACCTTTATCAAAAGAAATGGATACAATAAACTTAAATATCAAAATTATTGATACAAATAATAATGAGTACTTAGGTGGCACTGCAATTAATGTGGGTAACCCACATATTGTTTTTTTCGTTAAAAGGATTGAGGATTTCAATATAGAGAAAATTGGCCCTGAGATAGAAAATCATGAAATCTTCCCAGAGAAATGTAACGTAACGATTGCGCAAATTTATAATAAAAATTTGATCAAAGTAAAAGTTTGGGAAAGAGGAGTTGGTCTTACTAAAGCTTGCGGAACTGCAGCGTGTGCTACAGCATATGCAGGTAAATTAAATAATCTTACAGAAAATAAAACTGATATAGAGTTTGCAACTGGAAAATTATCAATTTCTATAGATGAAAATAACTCTATTCACATGAAAGGACCTGTTTCAAATATTAAAGGAATAAATATAAAATTGTAATGGGAATCTTTGATAAATTTAAAATCGGATTTAAAAAAAGTGCATCAGCGATTACATCTGGACTTAAAGAAATAATTGTCAAAAAAGAAATTAATGACGAAAATTTAAATAAAATTGAGGAATTTTTAATTCAATCAGATGTGGGGGTTGAAGCTGCCTCTGAAATAAAAGAAATAATTTCTAGAAAAAAATTGATCCAAATAAAGATCTACCTAAAGAGATAAACTCTATTTTAAAAGAATACATAATTTCTTTGATGAAACCTTTGGAAAATAAATCCTTTTTCAAGAAAAAGGAGAAGCTTAATGCAACGTTAATTTCTGGTGTGAACGGTGTTGGAAAAACAACAACTATCGGTAAAATTGGAAAGATATTAAAGAACAACGGCAGTAAAGTCATATTTGCAGCTTCAGATACATTTCGTGCCGCTGCAATTGAACAACTAGAAAATTGGGCAAGTAAAGTAGATGTTCAAATAGTAAAATCATCTCAAGGAGCTGATCCCGCCTCAGTTGCTTTTAAGGCTGTGGATGAAGCTATTAAAAATAATTTTGATCAAGTCTTAATAGATACTGCGGGAAGACTCCAAAATAAAAAAAATTTAATGGAAGAATATAAAAAGATAGCAAATGTCACAAAAAAAATAGATCCCAACGCACCTCATAATGTTATCTTAGTTTTAGATGCAACCTCAGGACAAAATGTATTAAATCAAGTCGAAGAATTTAATAAAATCATTCCAATAACAGGTATCGTGATGACAAAATTAGATGGTACAGCCAAGGGAGGAATTTTGTTAGCGCTAGCAAAAAAATACGAAATTCCAATTATTGCGCTAGGTTTGGGTGAAAAAGAAGACGACTTACAGTTGTTCGAAGCAGAAAAATTTGCCGAGGCTTTTACTCAAATTAATTGATTAAATTGCTAGAGATCAAAGGTTTATAGATATTACATTTATAATTATCATCAAATTTATAATGACCACAATCTTTAGAAAATGAGGAGATTATAAAGTCGAATTTACCGGTGGTAGGATAAAGTTCTAGTTTTTTACTGGTGATATCATATTTAAAATTAGCATTTAAACTTTTCACGGCGCTAATCATTACTAATGTTTTGTCATCTTTTAATAAATAATATGCAAAATCATCTGGAAAGACTGGAAAATCATATTCTTGCAAAAAATATTTTGCTTTTGAAGGAAACCACTCGTAAGAAATTAAAGGTGAGGAAGACTTTGTTAAATGATTATATATATAAAGATCTTTTGGATAATCATTTATATAATTATTATTTTCGCCTCTAGCTAGAATAGATTTTTCTCTTCCTTTAAAATATAAACTAAACTCTTTGTTGTGTGAGTCCATATGATCTATGTGAAATAAATCATCTGGTTCAAAAAAATCATCTTGTGAATAAGCATTCGCAATAAAAATAAATATTGCAATAAATAAAAAAGGTAATCTTTTCATTATCTTTTAATAAAATTAAATTCTGAGTTATATTTGTTGAGATTGTGGCTTAATTTAAACTTTTAATAAACGAATTAAGAGCTTTAACAAGGTTTTCATCATACTCCATCATATGATTGTCATGTTTTGTGAAATAAGAATATTTTGGTTCATTTGCTTTTTCATACATTTTTTTTCCCATAAAAAATGGAACTATTTGGTCAGCTTCACCATGCATTATTAAAATTGGAATTTTTATATTTTGAATTTTGCTTTTATTATCAAATTTATCTTTCAATAATAATCTTACGGGTATGTATGGATAAAACGTTTTTGCTGCATCAATCATAGAAGTAAAAGGAGTTTCCAATATAATACCAGCAAAGTTTTTATTTTGTGATAAATGAGTTGCAACGCCAGTTCCTAATGACTCGCCATAAATAACAATATTTTCCTCCTTGACACCTTTGCTAACTAACCAATTTATTCCACTTTTCCCATCTTCATAAAGGCCTTTCTCAGATGGTTTTCCTTCATTACCACTAAACCCTCTCCAGGCAATTATTAAAAAGTTAACATCCATTTTATAGAAGTGGTTTAGTTTATGAATTCTATTTTCAAGAGAACCAGCGTTTCCATGAAAAAATAAAACAGTTTTATATTTTTCTAAGTCTTTTTTATGAAACCAACCCAATAATTCAATGTTATCATCTGTATTAATTTTTACTTTTTCAATGGGGACTGATATTTGATCACCAGTGTAATTATTTTCGCTCGGATGATATAATAAATTTCTCTGATAAAAATATAAAAAAACTATGATTAAAAAATAAACAAAAATAATTATTTGAAAAAATAACAACAAATTATTCCTATACTTTTTCAACATCTTTTTTCTTTGCTAGGTATATGCCAAAAAACACTAAGATCGTCCCAATGAAATGATAATTTTCAAATTTTTCATCAAATAAAAAATACCCATAAATTGCTCCATATACTGTAAAAACATAAAGAGTGAAACCTGTTAAAGATGCACCTAATTTTTTTTGAGCAAGAGTATAAAGTGTAAAAGCTATTATTCCTGGGGAGATGGCAGCAAAAATTACCCAAAAATAAAATTCAGGTATAAAAGCTGTATGTTTATAAAATATCTCCTCGCCAATATAAAATGGTAATAAACTTAAAGCTCCAAAAAATGATATTAAAGTGAATCTTTCAAAAATTTTAAGTTCTGAACTCCAGTAAAATAAATAAATAGAATATAATGCCCATCCGATTGCAGCAGCCAACATCCATAAATCACCAATCGTAAATTGTAAATTAATTAATAAATTTAAATCTCCTTTTATAATGATTGTAAAAACTCCTATTAAACATGCAATTAATCCAATTATTTTTGTGAAATTTACTTTTTCATGAAAGAAAAAGTAAGAAATCAAAATTATGAATACTGGTGATGATGTATAAATAATTCCCATATTAGTTACAGTTGTGGTTTCACCTGCTAAAAATGGAAAAGCTCCACATACCCCACATCCCATTGAGCCTAAAAAAAATAATTTTTTATATTCTTTTTTAATAATCTTTAAATTTTTTTTTAATGTTATATATGTAAAAGGTAATAATATTAAAAAAACTAGTGTCCATCTCCAAAAAGCTAATGATATTGGAGGTACAAACTCTACACCACCTCTTGCTACAACAAGATTACTGGCCATAAAAATTGGCTGAATAAATAATAATGAAAATGAAAAAAAATTTTTTTTCGAACTAGTCAATTTAATTGAGATTAACTTTTATCAAAAAAGGCTTCGTAAATCATCATAATGATAGCAGCGGCCATTAAAATATAAACTGGCAATACATCGAGAAAACCTATCATCATTGATTTAGTAAGCGTTGTTGCCAAACCAACTAAAAAGAAAACAGCAAACGATAAACCTATTACTGTTGTTATTTTATTCATACGATTATTCCTGACATTCTTTCTCTAACCATTTGGCAATACCTAAAAATCTGTGATCGTCATATTTATTACCAATTAATTGAACTCCTAATGGTAAATTATTTTCGCCCTCAAGTAAAGGCAGTGAAATACATGGTGTTCCAAGATAAGACCAAACTTTATTAAACTCCGCTGTGCCAGTGCTTTTTAAGCCTTTTGGTGCAACACCGGGGCTGGATGGGGACAAAACCCCATGATAATCCTCAAATACTTCCTCATAGGACTCGTAGCTTCTTTTCATAAAATCAATTGCCTCAGCATATTCTTTAGCCGTGTACTTATTCCCGTTTGAAATAGCATCCTGCATATATTTAGAAAGTTTTTTTTTATACTTTTTATAATAAATTGAGAAATTATTAGCTAAATCAGTTTCATGAATAATCTGATGATATTTGTGTATATCTTTGAAATACGATGGAGTATCAAAGATCTCAATATTTTTTTTGAAAGATTTAATAAAATATTCAAAAGCCTCTCTTGATTTTTTATCAATTATTTTCCAATGATCAGTTTTATAAAAAATAAACTTAGGCTCAAATATTGGACCTTTTTTTGTTTCTGATAAAATATTTTCTGTTGAGTAGTGAATTGTAGCTGGGTCATACTTATCTTTTTTAATCAACACTTTCGCTAGCATAGCTACATCTTCAACCTTACGACCAAACATACCAATTTGGTCTAAATTATATGATGTTCTCAAAACACCATTTCTTGAAATAAGTCCATAGCTTGGTTTGTAACCAACAACTCCACAATAAGATGCTGGTCTAATTACAGATCCACCTGTCTGAGAGCCAACAGAAGCTGGTGCCATAAAGGAGGCTACAGAAGCAGCCGATCCACTTGATGAACCACCTGGTGTTCTACTTTTATCATGTGGATTTGTGGTTGGCGGTGGGCCCAAATAAGCAAGTTCTGAAGTTGCTGTTTTGCCCATAACAATTGCTCCTGATGAATGAAGCAAATCAATTATTTCGGCATTTTGTGAATAAGATTTACCTTTTCTAATAACGGTTCCACATTCAGTTGGCATATCAACAGTTCCGATTATATCTTTAACTGCTATTGGCACCCCATGGAGAGAACCTGTAGGTTTACCTGCTCTTCTATGTTCATCTGCTTCAGTTGCTTTTTCTAATAAAACCTTACCATCAAAATGTGCCCAGGCCTTTATATCTTTATCAAACTTTTTTATTCTCTCTATATATGTTTCACAAACCTCAACTGATGTAAGTTGACCGCTCTTTATTTCTTTACTCAATTCTTCTAAACTTAAAGAGAATATGTCTGTCATTAAAAGTTAATTAGCAAATAAAGTCTCAGGCAACCAAAGTGCTATTCCTGGAAATAAATACATTAAAACCATTGCTAAAATTACAATTCCTAAAAATGGCATTATACCGCTAAATATTTGCATCAATTCAACATTTCTTGATTGCACACCTTTTAAATAATAGGCAGACATTGCCATTGGCGGGGTTAAAAATGAAGTTTGTAAGTTTAATGCAATCAACATTGCAAAGAAATATGGATTAACTCCAAAAAATTCAACTAAAGGTAAAAAAATTGGAACGAAAATAATTAAAATTTCTGTCCATTCTAGCGGCCACCCTAATAAAAAAATAATTATTTGGGTTATTACTAAGAATTGCCAAGGCTGAAGATTTAAAGATTTAAAGAAATGTTCAAATACTTCATGACCACCTAAATAAGAAAAAACAGAAGCGAAAGTCCAAGAACCGATAAACAACCACATAATCATAGCTGTTGTTTTTGCTGTTAAAAATACTGACTCTTTAAAATTTTTCCATTTTAAAGTTTTATAGAAATAGGAAAGCACTAAAGCACCAAAAGCACCCACTGCGGCAGCCTCTGCTGGAGTAGCAATACCCGCAAGTATAGTCCCCAAAACTAAAATTATAAGTGAAAATAAGGGTAAAAATGAAACTAAAACTTCTCTCATAATTACAGATGGTGGTGGTATCTCTTCTGCAGCTGGCTTTGGAGCTATTGATGGATTTAACCAAGCCCTGAAAACTGCATAACCAATGTATAATCCGGCTAACATCAGTCCTGGAAATATTGCGGCAGCAAATAATCTTAAAGGAGATAACTGAGCAATAACAGAGTAAACAATTAACATAATACTTGGTGGAATTAAAATTCCTAAGCACCCTCCAGAACAAATTATTCCAGATGCAAATTTTTTATCATACCCTGCTTTGACCATTGCTGGCCAAGCTAAAAGTCCCATTAAAGTAACAACAGCTCCAATAATTCCTGTTGCTGTTGAAAATAAAGTACAAGTTATTAATGCTGCAACTGCCATTGAAGCAGGAAGTTTGTGAGAAGCTAATCGTATTGCAAAAAATAATTTTGCAACTATTCCCGCTCTTTCAACTAAATAACCCATGAATAGAAAAAGTGGCACGGCGGTCAAGACATTGTTGTCCATTACAGTATAAGTATTTTGCACAAAAAGTTGGAATATCCTATTATCAAAAAGATGTTCCATTTTTGTTGGATCGAAGTAAGCATAATATCCAAAACCCAAACCCATTGCCATTAATGTGAATGCAATAGGGAAACCTAATAAGACAGCAAATAAAAATATCCCCATCATCATAATTGCTACTTCTGGATTTGTAAGACTAAATAACATCGTCTACATTTCCTTTCTGAGCAGTTCTCATTAATATTTTTTCAGTTTCCTCTGCATCTGCTGAAACTCTTTCTGGCCAACCACCTTCTTTAATACAAATTAAACATCTAAATACCTCACTAATACCTTGTAAGGTTAAAAGAGTTCCTGACAAAGGTATTAAAGACTTTGCCATATAAATTTGTATTTGTGCTGGGCTATTCCAGCTAGTCTCTCCAATTTTCCAAGCCAAAGCAGCATATTCATAACCATAAAAGGCAAGAGCGATAACACCTGGAAAAAAGAAAATAAAATATAAAACCAAATCGATATAAGCCTGTGTTTTTTGAGAGAATAATCTATAGATAACATCTCCTCTAACGTGCGCTTCAGTTGATAATGTATAAGCACCTGCCATCATAAAAATTGCTCCATACATTTGAAGACTAAAATCAAAATTCCATAAAGTGGGAGCGTTAAGTGCGTATGCCATAAATACCTCATAGCATGTTCCACCCATTAAGATAACTATGCACCAGGAAAAAGCCTTACCCATCGAGACACTTAAACGATCAGCAAACTTTATATATGATCTCATCATAGATATAAACTTTTATTGAATTGCAGTTGATTAATCAAATAAAAAAGGGGGCCTAAGCCCCCTTTTATAAAATTTACAAAAGTTAATTATATCTTAACTTTTCCAATTGGACCAAACTCATTTTCATAAGCAAGTTTGTAATTTGGCTGATTCATCAGCAAGTATTTCATTACTCTCTTCGCATATGATTTCTGAGAATCGACAACTTTCTTAAAGAAAGGATCTTTCTTATTGAAATCACCGATCACCTTATCCCAACCTTTCAATTGTTGAGCTAAAATTTCATCAGAAGTTTGGTAAACATTTACTTTATGCTCATTCATCAACTTAGCTAGGTCAGCTGAGTATCTTACTAGAGCTTTAAAGTAGTTATCACTGTTTGCAGCATAAGCAGCATTTTTCAATATTGCTTGGTGTGCTGGTGATAAACTATTGTATGTTTTTTTATTTACCGGTATCTCAAACATCTCTTGAGATTGGTGGAAGCTTCCTAAGTGATAGTGCTTAGAAACATCTTGCATACCAAATTGAGAGTCTGAAGTTGGGTTGTTAAACTCAGCTGCTTCAATCAAACCAGTTTTCATAGCTGGTTGGATTTCACCACCTGGTAATTGTCTAACTACCATTCCCATTGCAGTTAAAACGTTAGTCGCTAAACCAACCGTTCTATACTTCATACCTTTAACGTCAGATACTTTAGTTACATTCTTTTTGAACCAACCAAATGGCTGCGCTGGCATAGGCATATGGAAAAAACCAATATAATCGAAACCTACTTTTGCAAGTGTTTCATCATATAGTTTTCTTCCTCCACCATACTCCATCCATCCCATAACTTCTTGAGATGACATACCGTATGAAGGACCAGTTCCAAATAAAGATGCAGCTGGATTTTTACCATACCAATATGCTGTCACCCAGTGACCCATATCAACTACACCAGAACTTACTGCTTGTCCGATTTCTGAAGTCTTTACGACTGCTCCAACTGGTTGAAGATCAATCTTAAGTGTACCTCCAGACATTTCATCTACCATTTTGCAGTAGTCTCCGGCCATTTCAAAAAAGATGTTTGCTCCACTTGGCCATGCAGCTTGCATCTTTAAAGTTTTGTGACCGCCAGCAGTTGCTATGTTTGGCATTGCAACAGCTGCTGCAGCTACAGCACTTGCTTTAGCAGCAGTTTTAAAGAACTTACGTCTTGAAGATGTTTTTATCTTCAATGATTTGTTTTCTTTAGTCATTATTACTCCTCTTAAGTTAATTAACTGGAGTAATTAAACATAGAATCAAATTAGAGTCTTTCTAAAAAAACGTGTTGATGCCGCAGAAATTTAATTAAATTCAATCTAGGGTAGTATTAATTAACTTTATTTACACAATTTCCAGTGTTGAAAAACTCATCAATATTATCAATTGCTAAATTGGCCATTGCAATTCTAGTGTCTTTAGTTGCACTTCCTAAATGAGGTAAAATGAATGCTGATTTAATTTTAAGATAACCGGGATTTAAATTTGGTTCATTCTTGTAAACATCTAAACCTGCTGCATAAATTTTTCTTCTATTGAGCGCGTCTATTAAAGCTTCGTCATCAACTATATCACCTCTTGCAACATTTGTTATCACTGCTCCTTTTGGAAAATATTCAACTGTTTCTCTATTTATCATGTTTTCTGTTTCTTTAGTTGCGGGACAACAAATAGATAAGACATCTGACGCTGAGAAAAGACTTTTAATATTATCATGATAAGTTGCTCCATTTTCTTTATCTTCAGATAACTTTGATCTATTGTGATAATGTATCACCATACCTAAAGACTTTGCTATTCTTGCAATCTTTTGTCCAATCCTTCCCATCCCTAAAACACCCAACCTAGCTCCAGTTAATTGCTTACCAATTAAATAATCTGCTGACCATTTCCAACCACCATCTTTCGCAGACTGAATACCTTCTGAAGCTCTTCTACATGCACCTAAAATTAATAGTATACCGATTTCTGCCGTAGCATCAGACAATACATCTGGAGTATTAGTAACTGCGATACCTTTTTCTTTAGCAGCATTTAAGTCGATATTTCCAAAACCTACTGCAAAGTTTGAGATAATCTTAATTGTATCTGGCAACTTGCTAATAGTTGCTTTGTCCATTTTATCAGTAAGTGATGTTAAAATTCCATCACAACCTTGGCTCATATCTATTACTTTGGATTGAGAATATAGCTCATCATTGGTATTAAATACTGGATTAAATGTTTTAGATGCTTTATCTTCACTATCTTTGATCAATTTTCTTGTAATCAAAATTTTTTTCATAAACTTTTTTATCAATTAAGATCGAATATCTTGCCAGGATTCATAATATTGTTTTGATCAATACTTCTTTTAATTAACTTCATTAAAGGAATATTGTCTCCATGCTCTTTTAGAAGATATTCTTTTTTATGAAGACCCACACCATGTTCTCCAGTTATTGTTCCGTTTAATTCTAGTGTCTTTTTAATCAACAAATCATTAAATTCTCTTATTTTTTTATAAGTCTCTTTTTTTTCAGGATCAAATGGTAACAATACATGAAAATTACCATCTCCAAGATGACCCACCATTGGAGCCCTAAGTCCAAATTTTTTTGCTTGCTCCTCAGCATAATTTACGCACTCTGTTATATTTGAAATAGGTAGACACACATCTGTTGAGTATACTCTTCCGTTATTTATTAAAGCTTTTACAGAATAGTATACATCCCATCTCGCCCTCCAAAGTTTATTTCTTTCTTCTAAATCTTTAGCCCATTTAAAAGAGCTACCATCATTATCTTTGGAGATTTCCTCCACGATTTTGATATTTTCGTTATTAGATAATTCTGTGCCGTGAAATTCAAAAAAGAGTGTTGGTGTTTCTTCAACATTAGTTAATTTTGAGTAATTTATACTTATGCCCATTTGATCTTTGTTGAGCATTTCAATTCTTGCAATTGGTACACCATATTGAATTACTTGTTGTGCAGTTTGAACTGCTTTCTCCAAAGATGGAAAATGACAAACAGCAGACATTATGCTTTCTGGTATAGGTGAGAGCCTTAATTGAACTTCAGTTATTATCCCTAGTGTTCCCTCAGAACCTATAAATAAATTCGTTAGATTATAACCTGCTGAAGTTTTTTTTGTTCTTCCGCCTGTATTGATAATATCACCAGTAGGCATAACAACTGTAAGACCTGTGATAACAGTCTTCATAGTACCGTATTTGACTGCCATTGTTCCAGAAGCTGATGTAGAAGCCATGCCACCAATAGCTGCATTTGCGCCTGGATCGATTGGAAAAAAAACACCATCTTCTCTCAAATATTCGTTTAGTTGCTCTTTTGTTACGCAGGCTTGAACTCTACAATCAAAGTCCTCGGCATTAACACTTAAAATTTTGTTCATCTTTTCTAAACAAATGGTTATTCCCTCCTCATTACCTACAACATTACCCTCAAGTGAGGTTCCTGTACCAAAGGGCACTACAGGAATTTTATGTTCATTACAAAGTCTTAGTATTTGAGAAACCTCTTCATTGGTTTCCGGAAATACTACAGCTTTTGATAAAATCGGATCATAGGTATCTTCACCTCTCGCATAATTTGTTCTAGTAGATATAGAAGTTGAAAATCTTGAATTAAAAATTTTTTTAAGCTCGGTTTGTACTTGATCATTCATATGAAAGAATATTAATAAAGATTAAGAGAAAAATACAGCTTATTTAGTTAGCATTTTCTTTATGTTTTCTAAAGCCTGTGAAATATTATCTCTTGAAGCTGCAAAGCTAAATCTTACGTAATTTTGGCAGGTTTCACCAAAAGCTGACCCTGGCACTATTGCCACTCCTGCTTCATGCATAGCCTTTCTAGCAAACTCTGCTCCATTCATCCCTGTACCAATTACTTTAGGAAATGCATAAAAAGCTCCACCGGGTAAACTACATTCGACGCCTGGTAAATCATTTAAACCTTTATAAATTATATCTCTTCTTTGAGTAAATTTTTCCATCATGGCATCAATTGAATCGTCGGGACCATCTAATGCAGCAATACCTGCAAATTGAGCAGCAGCATTAACACATGAAACACTGTTAATTAACAATTTATTAACATGTTCAACTAAATGTTGTGGCCAAAAACTCCAACCAAGTCTCCATCCAGTCATTGAATAAGCTTTGCTCCATCCCTCTAACACTATTAATCTTTCTCTTAATTCTGGATAATTAAAAAATGTTGGCATTTCTTTTCCATCAAAAATTTGTCTGCTATAAATCTCATCACTAAGTATTGTTACATGAGGGTGTTTCTTAAGACCATCAGCTAGAACATCAATATCCTTTCTATCCACAAAGCTTCCAGTTGGATTGTTGGGATTAATTAGAATTAACAATCGAGTTTTATCTGTTATTAAAGACAATATTTTATCTGGATCGAATTTTAGATCTTTATTTTCTGTCAGATCATATGGAACTGAAGTTGAACCTGTGTAATTTATCATAGACTCATAGATTGGGAATGCAGGTGTTGGATGTATAATTTCTGCTCCTGGCTCACCGAAACATTGGATAGCATAACTCATTGTAGGCTTTCCGCCTGGCATTATTATTATTCTTTCAAAATCAATATCTACGTTATAACGTTTTTTTATCCATCTAGTTACTGATTGACGACACTCTGGGATACCATTTGACATAACATATCCATGATGTCCGTCATCAAGTGCTTTTTTAGCGGCCTCAACAACATGTTTTGGAGTTTTAAAATCTGGTTGCCCTAACCCTAAATGGATCATAGGTTTTCCTTGAGCTTCTAATTTTTTTGCCTCCGCAAGAACCGTAAATGCGGACTCTGTACCTAATCTCTCTAGACTTTTAGCTAACTTCATAATTTATCCTCTATTTTCTATAGATTAATTTTGAACTATTCAACTCTTTTAAATTTTTACAGCCCATTAAAACCATATTTCTATTTATCTCATCGTGCATGTTTTGAAGTAAATGTTCAACTCCTTGTTGGCCCCCTGCGGCCAAAGAGAACAAAAACATTTTTCCAAAACTGCAGGCTTTTGCACCTGCTGCTATAGCCTTCAAAACATGTGTTCCTCTTCTTACGCCTCCATCCAAAATTATTTCTAATTTATCCCCTACAGCATCCGAAATTGCTTTTACTTGATCAAAAGGTGATCGTGATCCATCTAACTGCCTGCCTCCATGGTTTGAAATCATTATAGCAGTACATCCAATATCAATAGCTCGTTTTGCGTCTTCGATCGACATAACTCCTTTAAGCGCAAAAGGGCCATTCCACCTTTTGGCACAATACTCTGCATCTTTCCATCCCATTAAAGGGTCATACTGCTCATTGATGTATTCAATTACTGATTTTGCAATATTTGTTCCTTTATCTGTCTTCTTTTTTACGTTTGAGAGTTCAAATTTTTTTCCAGTTAAATAATTAAATACCCAGCTTGGCCTCATTGCAAAGCTCATCAAGCTTTGAAAAGTAAGTTTTGGTGGCGTTGTGAACCCTGTTCTGTGATCCTTTTCTCTATTGCCAGCAACTAAAGTATCAACTGTTAGGCACATAGCATCAAACCCAGATCTTCTAGATCTATCAATTAGGTCGTCAGTTATTGATTGATCTTTATGAACATAAAGTTGAAATAATTTTGGACCGCTAGAAATATTAGATATCTCCTCAATTGAGTTATTACTCATAGATGACATACTGTAAAATGTTCCAAATTTTTCTGCTGCTTTTGCTGAAGCTTTATCACCATCAACATGATAAAGTCTTTGCATTGCAGCTGGAGAAAGAAAAATTGGCATATCTATTTTTCTTCCAAACAAAGTTGTTGATAAGTCAGGTTTACCAACTTTGGCCAGAACGTTTGGCACTAAATCACACTCATTAAATGAGTCTGTATTTCTCCTAAGAGTAGACTCGTCGTCTGATCCTCCGTCTATGTAATGAAAAATTGGTGCTGGAAGATTTTTTTTTGCTAATTTTCTAAAATCATTAAAGTTATAGCAATTCTTTAAACTCACTATTTTCTAAATCTTAAATTACTTCTATTCAAATCACTTATCTTTGTGCAACCCATAAGTTTCATATCACGAACTAATTCAGCTTTATATTTTTCTAAAGCTCTTTCGACACCTGCTTGACCTCCAGCTGCTAAAGCATAAAGATATAATCTTCCTCCTGAGCACGCCTTAGCACCTAATGATAATGCTTTAAGCATGTGTGTGCCTCTATGAATTCCACCTTCACAAATCACGTCTAATTTATCACCAACCGCATCAACAATTTCTGCAAGTTGATCAAAAGGCGCTCTAGATCCATCTAACTGTCTTCCACCATGATTTGATACCATTATACCTGTGCATCCTATGTCTGCTGCTCTTTTTGCATCTTCTACACTCATAATCCCTTTGAGAGCGAAATGACCTCCCCATTTAGAGCAAAGATTCTCAGCGTCTTTCCAATTCATAGATTGATCCAACATAGTTGAAAAATAATTTCCAATTGATGAGTTAACATCAGTACCTTCTTTCACAAAATCTTGTAAATGAGGTAATTCAAACTTACCTTTTGTTAGATAATTAATTCCCCACATCGGCTTAGTAGCAAAACTATATAAACTTGCTAAAGTTAACTTTGGTGGAGAGGTAAATCCTGTTCTTAAGTCTCTCTCTCTATTTCCTCCAGTAATAGTATCAACTGTTAAAGCCATCACATCAAATTTTGCAGCTTTGGCTCTTTCTAAACAAGAGTCGTTTAATCCTCTATCTTTATGAAAATAAAATTGAAACATTTTAGGAGTATCAATCATTGAGGAAATTTCCTCAACACTCACTGTTGCTAAAGCAGAAACCCCAAACATCGTATTAAATTTTTTTGCTGCTTTTCCAACTGCTCTTTCTCCATCGTAATGAAAAAGCCTTTGTAAAGCTGTTGGTGATAAGTAAAAAGGTAGATCTAATTTTTTTCCAAATATCGTGGTAGATAAATCAACTTCTTCAACTCCTCGCAAAACATTAGGAACCAAATCCACATCATCGAATGCGCTAGTATTTCTCGCATATGTAACTTCATCATCTGCTGCTCCATCAATATAATGAAAGATTGGTGATGGTAGTCTTTTTTGAGCTAGTTTTCTAAAGTCGCTAAAATTATGGCAATTTTTTAAATTCATGATTTTTCTTAAAACTTTTTGAGTAAATTAAACATATAACTATTTGCCCCAGGATTTTTATCTCCTAAGCTTGCGTTAGATACATGATTATAAGATACAGCAAAGTTAGTTGTATCGGAAGTTTTATAGGATAATTGTACTTCTGACTTAAATTCCAAAACATGGCCCAAATCTTTTCCATCACCTTCATGATAGAGTCCTGGAGCAAAACTTGGAGTAAAATAAAAAGAACCCATATCTACATTCCATTCAACACCTGTGTAAACATAAGCAGCTGAATTTTGAGTTATAAATCCACCAGTAATTGGAGATAGATTCCCTAAAAATGTATCTCGATTTAAATATTCATTTTGATGTTGAAAACCAAATAATGTTGATTTTTGTTTATCGTCACTAAAATCAAAATTTCCAATAAATAAATTTATTTGATGATTTTCGTTTTCAACTGATGTGTCTCCAATTAATTTTGAGGGATAAATTAAAATGATTAAAATAAAAAGTATTTTTTTTAAATTCATATTTTTAATTAAGATTGTTTTTTAATATAAAACTTTCTAACGATTATGACACCACCAGCAAAGAATATCAAGATAGGCAATAACCATAAAAAATAAGTATTTCTACTCAAAACTGGATCATACAGTATCCATTCTCCATACTTGCTTTTTAAAAAGTCATAAATTTGTTCCTCTGTCATCCCTTCATCAATTTTATTACTAATCACTAGTTTTAAACTTAATGCAAATTCAGAATCAGAGTCATAAACTGATTGCCCCTGACAAATGAGACATCTTAGATTTTTAGCAATTTTATTTTCAGTTTGAATTTCATTTGCTTTTAATAGATTAAGATTGAATATAAAGATTATAATAAGAAATATCTGTAATAGTCTCATTTAATTATATTTTCAATTTCTGTTAAATTTTTAGAATTAATAGGGCCAATATATCTTTTTATAATTTTATTTTTATATATTAAGAAACTTTCAGGTACTCCATAAGCTCCCCAATTAATTGAGGACGTACCATCTCTATCTGTAAAAATTTTATCATACGGATTACCTAATTCATCTATAAACTTTTTTGCATTATCATTATTATCCTTATAATTAAAACCTATCAAATCTATTTTACCACTTGCCTTTAATTTCATCAAAAACTCATGTTCTTCTCTACAAGGAATACACCATGAGGCCCATATATTCATTAAATAGAATTTATTTTTATTAAAAATATTTTCTGAAATAATTTCAACATCTGTATCAAAAGATTTAAAAACTAGAGATGGAATCTTTTTTTCTAAGTCTATATTAGGAGTATAAATGTTTGAATTCTTTAAACCTTTGAAAAAAATTGTGAAAATCGTAAAGAAAACTAAAGTTATAATTATTGGTATAATCTTAAATCTCATATCTTTTTTTTAATATACTCAACAATCCAGCAAAGCTTAGAATTATCACTGAAATCCATATCCAAATCATTAGTGGCTTAACTTGATATCTGATGTTAAAGTATTCTTGGTTCTGTACATAGTTCATTGTAATAAATTTATCGGTAAAAAAGTTTGTTTTAATATCTGCCTCGCTAGTGACTATATTTGGTTGATTGTATATTCTAAGCTCGGGGTTCAAAACATCTATCGAACCATCTGGATGTTGCACATTAAATTTTCCAACTATCGACTTAAAGTTTTTCCCATTTTCTTGATCTACATTTACAAAATTTATTGAAAATTTTTCAGATTTAAAAGTTTCACCAATCTTTAAATTAGTAATAACTTCAGTGGAAAAAAAATTATTTAATAAGATACTTAGTATTAATAAACTGAAACCAAAATGAGCAATATTTTGGGATAAATTTTTAAACTTTTTTATGAAAAAATCTCTCAAAGTTACAAAAAATAAAAAAAAAGCAGATGATACTAAAATAGTGTTTATTAAAAAACTTACATCAAATTCTTTTATAATTAATGCTGATATCAAAAACGAGACTATTAGCAATATGAACATATATAATTTATCTTGAATATCTGACTTTATCCATTTCAGTCTTGGTCCTATTGCCATTGCAAATAGGAACGGAATTAAGAAAGGTAACATAAGTTTATTGTAAAAGGGTGGGCCAACTGATATTTTGTTTGAGGTTAAAACCTCTAAAAATATTGGATATATAGTCCCTATTAAAACAACTGAAAGGAAGTACATCATAAACCAGTTGTTAACTAAAATTGATGTTTCCTTACTTAACCAGGAAAAATTAATTTCTATTTTTTCTTTATTTGAATGAAAAAAGAAAAAAATGAAAATAGATAAAAAAATTAATAAAAATAAAAAAATCAAAATAAATAAGCCTCTCTCTGGATCGTTGGCGAATGTATGAACTGAATTGAGGATACCTGATCTTACCAGAAAAGTCCCACTCATGCTTAAGGCGAAAGTTGCTATAGAGAGAATCATTGCCCAGGAAGCTAGTATTCCTTTTTTTTCTAAAACTATTATACAATGCAAAAGCGTAGTCAACGCAAACCAGGGCATCAAAGATACATTTTCAACGGGATCCCAGAACCAAAATCCTCCCCAACCTAATTCATAATAAGCCCAAATAGATCCCAATAAAATTCCTAGTGTGAGAAAGATCCAAGATATTAAAACCCATTGCTTAATATGCTTTGCCCATTCTTTAGATACATAAGTTGTAACCATCGCAGCGAGAGCTGATGAAAAAATTATAGAGGAACCAACATAACCTAAATATAAAATTGGTGGGTGAATAGCTAAGGCTGGATCTTGTAATATTGGATTTAGACCCAGACCCTCCTTTGGTGCAGGAAAGATAAAATTAAAGGGGCTAGACGTTTTAATGAGAAATACAAAAAATCCAATAATTATTATTTGTTGGAATAATAAGGTGAAAATTCTGTATTTTTTTGGCTGTTCTCTAGATTTTAATAAGAATATTAACACGAACAAAGTGAGGACCAATAACCACAATAATAAACTTCCTTCATGGTTGCCCCATGTTCCTGAAATTTTATAAAACAATGGTTTAGTTGTATGAGAATGATTAAAGACGGTCTCATTAGTAAAATCTGAAGTGATGAAAGATACAATTAATCCAAGAAAGCTTATCACAACGATAAAAAATTGCAGGAATGAAAAAGATATTATTTTTTTATCTAAATTTTCAGAATTTTTTAAATTTTTTATTGAAAAAAAAATAATAAAGAATGAAAAAAGAAGTCCAAAACTCAGAGAATATGATCCTATCAAACTAGCCAAATTTAATTCTCCTCTATCGCAGCCTTGACTTCAGGAGGCATATAATTTTCATCATGTTTAGCTAGAATTTTTGTAGCTAAAAAAAAATTTTTATCTTTTAAATATCCCTCAGCAACAACTCCTTTTTCTTCAGAAAAAAGATTTGGTACAACACCAGAGTAAACTACATTAATTTCATTTTTAAAATCTGTAACAATAAAATTTATTTCTTTTGAAATTATAGATATTGAATCTTTTTTAACCATTCCACCAATTCTAATTTTTTTTTCATCAATTTCACTTAATGCCTTAATCTCGGTTGGGGATTTAAAAAAAACAACATTTTCCTCCAAAGATTTAATTATTAAAAAAACAGATAAAACAACAGTAATTAAAATAAGTGATACAAAAAAAAATCTTAATTTAACTTTACGCCCATACATGTTTCAAAAGTTAAATGTTTGAGGTATTTGACAGAATTGTTTTGTTAATACTTTGAGATTTTGCAATAGCAGCTCTTTCAGAGTTTAGTGACCCAAATTTAGAAATAAATTTACTTTTTTCTTTAGTATATTGGATTTTAATAATTAAAAAAAGCACGAGGAAACTAAATAAAGTAAAGGAGAATGCAGACCAAACATATAATCCATATCCGTTCATAAATAATAATTCATTTATCATAATCTATCTAAACCTTTATTTTTAATTTTTATCAGTTCTGTATTATATTTCATCAAAAAAATTAATAGAGAAAATAGAGCAAATGCCGCAGTCATTATAATTAATGGAAACAACATTGATATATGAATTGAAGATTTTGATAGTATGTTAATTGAAGCTGGTTGATGCAATGTATTCCACCAATCGACCGAGTACTTAATAATTGGAACATTTATTATTCCTAAGATTGTTATAATTGTCGTAACTTTAAATATTTTGTCATTATTTTCATATATTCTCCAAGCGACAAGATAAATTATAAAAAAGAGAGAAAGAATTAACATTGAGGTAATTCTTGCATCCCAAGCCCACCATGTCCCCCACGTAGGTTTGCCCCATATTGATCCTGTTACAAGAGCTATAATATTAAATACTAACCCTGAGGGTGCTAAGCTTTTTGAAATTAAGAAAAAATTTTTAATCTTAAATATATATCCAATGACAGATAATAAAGTCATAGATGAGAAAACACCAAGTGAGATCCAAGCAGCAGGTACATGAACATACATGATTCTGACTGAATGACTTTGTTTATAGTCTTCAGGAGATAGTACTAGCGCCTCTGTTAGTCCTATCGAAAGAATTATAATAAATAAAAATAAAACATATTTAGGGGCTTTTGAAGTAATTGAAAAAATTTTACTGGGTTCGAAATATTTAAACATTTATAAAAATATAAAATTAATTTATTGTTTTGTAATATGAAAAAACTTTCTGATCAAGAATGCAGAGGGAGATAATAACGAAGGGATAATAAGTAGCACTCTTGATCAGAATTAAATTATCTAATCAGATTGCTGTGTCTAAGATTTGAGCTAAATGTGGTGAAAAAGTGATCTTTCTTAATTTGAAAGCTTAAAATAGCTAGAACCCTTTTTACCTGAAAAAATTTCCTCAATTAAAGGATGTTTTATTGGCTCACCAGACTCGTCAACTAAAAGATTTTGCTCTGAAACGTATGCCTCATAGGTAATTTCATCATTTTCAGCTAGTAAATGATAAAAGGGTTGGTCTTTTCTTGGTCTGACATTTTTTGGTATAGATTGGTACCATTCCTCTGAATTATTAAATTCAAAATCGACGTCGTAGATGACTCCTCTGAAATCGAAATGCTTGTGTTTAACGATATCTCCAATTGAAAACTTAGCTTTTTGAATTGCCATAGTATTAGTATGGGTATTTAAAAAAAAAAATCAATAAGAAAAATAAAAAAGTTTTTGTGAAAATATTATTTGTGTTAATATCTCTCTCGTGAACAAATCTTTATTAAAGCTTCTCACTGATTTTGGACCATTGGTAATTTTTTTTTACTACTATTACGATAATGGAAAAGATTTAAAAGTTGCTATTCCACCGTTTATTGTTGCGACAATTATCGCATTAGCAATTGTTTGGTTTTTAGAAAAGAAAATACCAAAAGTTCCCTTGGTTAGTGGAATTTTAATTGTTTTCTTTGGTGGCTTAACAATTTACTTTGATAATCCAGTTTTTATTTATATCAAACCAACAATTATAAATATTCTCTTTGCATTTGCTTTGATATTTGGAAGGCACTTTACAAATGAGCCAGTTCTAAAAAAATTAATGAGTGGATCTATCTCACTAACTGATGAAGGATGGGAGTTATTAAATAAAAGATGGATATACTTTTTTTTTGGACTTGCAATACTCAATGAGGTAGTTTGGAGAACTCAATCTGAGGAATTTTGGGTAAACTTTAAAGTTTGGGGACTTTTACCAATTACTTTTATATTTACTGCTCTTCAAATAAGTTTAATTAACAAATATAAAACAAATGAATAAAAACTTACATCTAATAATAGATAATGCTAGTAAAAAAAATATTGAGGAAAAAAATTTTTTTGAGAAGGACGAGCTAAAAATTATTTTAGATCTGTATGCAAAAATGGTTTCGAAAGGCTCGTGGAAAGATTATGGTCTTAGCATTTCAAGTAAACAAGTTGGTTTTAGTGTTTTTAAGAATGCTGCTGAAAATGCGCTTTATAAGATTTGTAAAAATTTTAACCCAAAAAATAAAAACCTTAAATATCTAATTACTGATCCTAATGGTAAAATATTAAGTAATTCTTACAATTTAAAAACTTTATTGACAAATATTAACTGGAAAAAAATTTGAATTATCTTCTTTGACCAAAAAGTCTCAGCAACATTATAAATAAATTAATAAAGTCTAAATAAAGCGTTAATGCACCCATAACAGCTTTTTTACCTATCAACTCTCCCGTGTCGCTAGCAGAATACATGTTCTTAATTTTTTGAGTATCGTATGCAGTAAGTCCTACAAAAATTAAAACTCCTAAAATAGAAATTACGAAATACATCATTGAAGATTTCATGAATATGTTAACTATTGATGCGATAATAATACCAATTAACCCCATCATTAAAAAAGATCCTAATTTTGTAAGGTCTCTTTTAGTTGTGTAGCCATAAATGCTCATTGCTCCAAATGTAGCAGAACAAATAAAAAATACTCTTGTGATGCTCATGCCAGTATAAACCAGTAAAATTGATGAAAGAGACAAACCCATTAGTGCAGCAAAAATCCAAAAAGTTGTTTGGGCTTTACCTGCACTCATTTTATTAATTCCAAAGCTCATGTAAAATACAACTCCAAGAGGGGCTAACATTACCAACCACTTTAACCCTGACATGTAAATTGCGTTACCCATTTGAGTTAATCCAACTATAGATCCTGAGCTATCAGTCACAACTGACATTTTAAAAGTTAAAAGGGCAATTATCCCTGTCAAAAGAATACCTGTTGCCATGTAGTTATAGACTTTTAGCATGTAGGCTCTTAAGCCTTCATCCATTACTGCGGTGGATTGTTGAGCAGCTTCTTTAGCTCTACCAAGAATGCCTTTTTTATTAAAATCCATGATAAAGATATATAATCTTTTAATAATTATTCAAGATACCTTAGAAGGCTAATTATAGAATAGACACAATAAAAACTACATGAATTATAAAAAATTAGGCAATACCGACCTTGATGTTAGTACAATTTGTCTCGGAACTATGACTTGGGGAGAACAAAATACAGAGGAGCAAGGTTTCGAACAGATGGATTATGCTCTCGAGCATGGAGTAAATTTTTGGGACACCGCCGAATTGTATTCTATACCCCCAAAAGAAAAAACTTTTGGCCTTACTGAAAAAATTATTGGTAATTGGTTTCAAACAACAAAAAAAAGAGACAAAGTTATATTAGCTACAAAAGTTGCTGGGCCTTCAAGAAATTATATTAGAGGAGGAGAAAATAGTTTTGGTATAAAAAATATGACGATTGCGTTAAATGAAAGTCTCAAAAGATTAAAGACTGACTACATTGATCTTTATCAATTACATTGGCCAGAAAGAAAAACTAATATGTTTGGACGCTTAGGATATGAACATAAGGACGATGATAAGAATTGGAATAAATTTGAGGATGTTCTTGAGAATTTGCAAAAATTTAAAAAAGAAGGAAAAATCAGAGAGGTTGGGCTTTCAAATGAAACTCCTTGGGGAGTTACTAAATGTTTACAAATCTCAAAAGAAAATGATTTGCCTAAAATGATGTCCATACAAAACCCTTACAATTTATTAAATCGAACATATGAAATTGGCTTAGCAGAGATTTCTATTAGAGAAGAAGTTGGTTTGCTTGCATACTCACCTCTAGCAACCGGTTATTTAACTGGCAAATATAGAAACAATCAAATGCCAAAAAATTCAAGATTAGAGAGAGATGGAGATTTTTGGACTAGATATGATAAACCTAATACAACTAAGGCAGTTGATGAGTATTTTAAGATTGCCAAAAAAAATAATATTGATTTGACACAAATGTCGTTGAAGTTTTGTGAAATTCAGCCTTTTGTTACTTCAGTTATAATTGGTGCTACAAAAATGGATCAGTTGAAAACTAATATAGAAAGTGTAAATATAAATCTTTCAGAGAAGGTAATTAATGAAATTAACGAAGTACAAAATATCTATCCAAATCCATGTCCTTAATTAGAAAAATTTCGTACCTATCACTAGCTATTCTATTTATTTTGCTATCAAAAAGTTTCGCAGAGGATTTAAAAAAAATTGGCAAATATAAAGATTGGGAAGTTTTAGTAGTGTCAGAAGCATCAGGTAAAATATGTTTTGCTCAGTCTATTCCAGTATTACAAGCACCCAAAACAAACAAGAGAGATGCAAGATTATTTGTAACTTTTAGACCTAACGAGAAAATTTCTAACGAAATAAGTACAACCGCAGGGTATGAATTTAATAAAAACAATTCTGTTTTAGCAACTTCGGGAAATAATAAATTTAAATTTGATATTAAACAACAAGGTTTTGCTTGGATGACAAGTGGTAAAAAAGAAAACATAATGGTTAAGGTTATGAAAAAAGGATCAAGAATTATGGTTACTGGCTATAATGAAAAAGGATCTCAAACCATAGATCATTATTCATTGTTGGGATTTACTAAAGCTTATAACTCTGCAAAAAAAGCTTGCAGTTAATTAATGAAATCAAAAAAAAGAATTGTTTTAGCTTATTCAGGAGGATTAGATACATCTATAATTCTAAAATGGCTTCAAGAAAATTATAGCGCAGAAGTAATTTGTTACACATCTGATATAGGACAAGAGATTAATAGAAAAAAGATAATTAACAATGCTAAAAAATTTGGTGTTAAAAAGATTATAATTAATGATTTAAAAAATATTTTCGTAAAAGACTATGTTTTCCCTATGATACGAGGTAATGCGATTTACGAGGGGGTTTATTTATTGGGAACTTCCATAGCAAGACCATTGATTGCAAAAGACCAAATAAGAATAGCAAAAAAATTTAAAGCATTTGCAGTATCTCATGGTGCTACTGGAAAAGGGAATGATCAAGTAAGATTTGAGCTAGGTTATCACTATTTTGGTCCAAAGATAAAAGTTGTTGCTCCTTGGAGAATTTGGAAATTAAAATCCAGAAATGATTTAATAAATTATGCAAAAAAACATGGGATTCCCACTCCAAAAGATAAAAAAGGTGCACCACCATTTTCTGTTGACGATAATTTATTCCACACATCAACTGAGGGTAAGATTTTAGAAAATCCAAAAAATTCCGCTCCAGAATTTATTTTTCAAAGAACAGTATCGCCTGAAAAAGCACCTAATAAACCAACTTATATTTCAATCAACTTTAAAAATAGTGATCCTATTGGAATAAATGGAAAAAAATTAAACCCTGAAAAAATTCTAACTAAATTAAATTTTATAGCTGGTAAAAATGGTATAGGGAGAGTTGATTTAGTTGAAAATAGATTTCTTGGTATTAAATCAAGAGGAGTTTATGAAACTCCAGGAGGAACACTTTTAATTCATGCGCACAGAGCAATCGAGTCAGTGACATTAGATAAAGATACGATGCACAAAAAAGATTCGATCATGCCAAGATATGCCGAATTAATTTACAATGGTTATTGGTATTCTAAAGAAAGATTTAAATTACAAAAAATTATTGATCAAAAGAGAAATAAAGTTAATGGATCTATAAAACTTAAACTATATAAAGGAAATATCACTATCCAATCTAGAATTACAAAGAGCAATGCATACTCAATGAAAAAAGTTTCTTTTGAAGAAAATAAAACGTTCAATAAATCTAATGTTGAAAGATTTATTAATTATCACAAGAAAAAACTGTAATATTACTAAGTTTTAGGACAATTTATGGTTTGTTAAATTTATTTTTAGTTATATCTTAGAAACATGGAATCATTTAGAAATTGGATGAGAGATACAGCAAACATATTGTTTGATGATAGTAAAAATGATCTGCGTTCACTTCCTAAGACTGTCAGATTGCAAATTTTATTAGTTTTAAGTTTTATTTGGACAACAGTTTTTAGTTTATACGTATTTTCGTACACAACTTTTGTATTTGGTTGGACTGGACTTTTTTTAGCTCATATTGGTTTGATCTTTGCTGTATATATGACTTTTAAACATTTTCACAGGGCTGAAGAAAATTCATCTAGTGTTTTTAAAACAAAAAATTTTGACCCCTTTAAAATAATGGTCCTCGTTTTTGTGATCGTATTTATATTCGTATTTTCAAAAGGAATTGAAGTTCTAACAAGTCCAAACCCCTACTCTTATTCAATACCATATGACGGTTCATCAAAATCAGTATTTGAAAAATGGTTGCCATTCAGTAAAGACAAATAATGGAAAAAGTAGCTAAAAATTTACAACTTATTTTAATGGTTATTATTTTAATAAGTACAGTAATTGCCGTGGGTATAGAGATGTATAAAATGTTTGAAAACAAGTCAGTTACTTTAGCTGATTTATTATTAATGTTTCTTTACCTAGAAGTACTTGCGATGGTGCGAGTTTTTTGGAACCAACAATCAATAAGCATTACATTGCCACTTTTAATAGCTATTACTGCTCTAGCGCGATTTATAATTCTTCAAGGAAAAGAAATGGATCCAACAGCATTAGTTTATGAAGCAATCGCTATAGTGTTGATTGCAGGTGCAATTGTTATTCTTAGATTAAGACATAGTGATAAACTTGGTCTTAAGAAAAAAAAATCAAAATAAACGTAAATGAAGTTTGATGCCTCTAGGGCTGCAGCCTTAAATAAATTAAACATTTTTGTTGAAGAAAATCTTGCTGAATATTCTAAATTAAGAAATTTTGATTTTGGGCCGGAAAAAAGAACCAATGTATCATGTTTATCTCCTTACATTACCCATGGAGTAATAAACGAAAGAGAAATAATTGAAAAATCACTTAGTAAATTTTCTTTTTCGAAAAATGAAAAATTTATTCAAGAAGTTTTGTGGCGAACGTATTGGAAAGGCTGGTTAGAATTAAGACCAAATGTTTGGACAGATTATCTAATTGAATTGAATAAAATCAGAGAAGATTTTAAGGATAACCAAAATTATAAAAACGCCATTGAAGGAAAAACAAATATTGAGTGTTTTAATTACTGGGTAAATGAACTCAAAGAAAACAACTATTTACATAATCATACAAGAATGTGGTTTGCAAGTATTTGGATTTTTACTTTGGAGTTGCCCTGGCAATTAGGAGCAGAATTTTTTATGCAACACCTTTATGATGGAGATGCTGCGTCTAACACTCTTGGTTGGAGATGGGTGGCTGGGGTTCAAACGCAAGGAAAACATTATCTAGCCAGTGAATGGAATATTAAAAAATTCACAAATAATAGATTTAATAATATTAAGTTAAATGAGAACGCTCCCCCAAAGGTTTCGGAAAAAACTTACTCAATTGTCAAACAAGATTTTAGTAATAAAAATTTAGATGATAGAAATCTTTTAATTTTTGAAAATAATTTATCATTTGAAACTAGTGATTTCCAAAATAATGAATTTAAAAAAATTTATATAATTTCAAATAAAAATGAAACTAGATCTATAAAATTAAGTGAAAATGTTATCAAATTTAAATCACTTTTAATTGATGACCAAAAGCAAAGATTAAATGATAAGTCTATAAGTTGTGAGACAGTCCATATAAATGAAATTAAAGATATAGGAGAGAAAGTTATTGCGTTATATCCAAATGTTGGTGAAAGCCTCGATTATTTAAATTCAAATAGTTTAAAATTTGATTTTCTGTATAGAAAACTAGATCAATATTCTTGGCAATATTGTAATAAAGGTTTTTTTAATTTTAAGAATTATATACCCAAAATAATTTCAACTTTTAATTAAGGTTAAATTTTATTCATTCTCCAATTTAAACTTTTTTCTATTATAAATTTTTTTTTCGTTTTTTATTATTTTATTTCTTAACATTGGTGAACTTAACAATTTTGCTATTGGATTTTTTTTTTTGATTTTTTTTCTTTTTTTGATTTTCTTTACCATAAAAAGTTATCTTGCAAGTTTTATAAAAATATCACCCATGCCAGCTTCCAAATTTTCTATAGGGGTATTATTTCTAAATTCGCAAAATCTTCCAGTTATCTGATGACTTTTTACAAAATCTATCTCGTCCTTTTCACAGCTTTTCCCATTATGTAGTAAACCTATTACTATTCGATCTTTAATACTGTAGACTTGTTTATCATTAATTTTATCACCATCACAAAAATAATCTTTATTTACTCTGTTTGGAAAGTCTTGTTTTTTGCAGGGATTTTTAATTGTAAAAACAAAAAACTCTTTTACACCATCACTAAATTTATGTTTCATTTTTTGAACCTCGGAGTATTTCATAATATCACATGAACATGGGATACAGCATTTATAGTAGCTACCACAAATCTTATTCTTAGTTTTTCTTTCGTTAACAAATATAAAATCTGGCTGACTGTTAGGATCAATTAATGAGCCAGATACAGCACAATATAATTTGTTGTACTCAATAAAATCTTTATAAGTAATATCTTTATCAATTATATATTTAAAGAATTTTGGGCCTGCAGCATTTCTATTTTTATCTGGAAATATTCTTGACCAGTCATTAATCAAATCTTTGTAATAATTTTTTTCTAATGAGTTTGAGATATTTGAAAAAGACAAAACTAGAGCAATAATGACCGATGTCTTAATTATATTTTTTAAAAATCTCATTTATTTAGATTAAAATTTATGGTTAAAGTTCACTCTAGATTAATAGTTGTAACTTTCTAGTGTTAAATATAAACAATATGTGGTTTTTGTTTAAACATTTGTCGCACTAAATTAACCTTTTAAATTATTAATTTTTATATATTTAAAATAGATGAAAAAAATTAGTTCAATTATCTGTTTACTAATAATGATTTTCGTACCAACGATTACATTTGCAAATATAATTAATCAACTTAATGAGACTGGCAAGTTTACTAAATTAAATGAAACACTAACTAAGTCGGGTTTAAGTAAAAATCTAGAGGGCGATGGACCATTTACAATTTTTGCACCATTAGATGATGCATTTGCTGCAATTAGTGCACAAACGTATTTCGGTCTATTAAGAGAAGAGAATAAAGAAAAACTAGTAAACATTTTAGGAAGACATGTTTTTTCAAAAAAAATAACTTCCTCAGAAATAAACGGTGAAATAAAAATTAAGGCAATTAATGGTGAAGAGATAACGATTAAAAAGGTTAATGGAATTGTATATATAAATGAGGCTGAAGTTGTAACAGCTGACATTGAAGCATCAAATGGTGTAATCCATTTTATAAATAGAGTTCTGCAACCTTTAAATTAGTTATTTTTGATTTAAAACAATTGTTTCGTTTAATTTTTTGATAGAAATCGTTTCGGTTTCACCATTAGTCCACATAACCTGAATTTTTATATTTTTTTCATTTTCTCGAATTCCATAGTGAGCCACTGGCTCCATTTGGCAAAGATAACCAGATCCAGAGTCAATTGTTTTAGAATGTTTTCTCAAATTTGAAATTAATGTCACTGTTGCTCCTCTTGCAGGCGCACCGTATTTATTTAAAGGTTTTATTCTTAAATATTTATTTTGAGGATTTACTTTTGCTTTATACAAGGACAATGGCTGATCAAAACTTTCTCCGTGTGAAACTAATAACTCTAGAACACCGTCATTATCTATATCAGCAACTGCTGCTCCAGTTCCATATCCATTTGGCTCTAAACCAACATCTAATGGTATTTGCTCAATCACACCATTATCTAATATTTTAAAAAGTTTATTAGGTTCACCAATGTTGTTCATGAAGACTTCATCATAACCATCATTATCTAAATCAGCTGAAATAACAGTTCTTATTCTTGATGGCTCATCAAAAGGTGGCTTGGCTATATCTTGAAAAATATTATCCTTTAACACATAGGCTCTGTGAAATCCTCCCCAATTTCCGTTTAAAATGTCCAATCGTCCTCTATAATAAATATCAGACAAAGCAGTTCCCCTCCCATTTTGAAGAAAATCCTCAACTCTATATTCGTTTGCAACGTCTAAAAATTTACCCTCATTGTTTTTATATAAAAAATTTGCTCCTCTTTCATTAGCTGCAAACACATCAATTTTATCAGAAATAATATGTCCAGCTACAACAGCTCGACCACCAGTGACCTTTGCAAGATTTAACTGAACAGATTTATCAACTATTATCTCGTCACTATATTCATAAAACCTAGTTGGTCCTCCATAATTAGCAACATAAACACCATAATTTCCATCACCTTTTCTGTCGACACAGACAACTGATCTGCCAGCAGTTAAATTAAGATCTCTCTGATTTTTTTCAATTTCAAATAAATCTACATACTTATCTTTTTCTAAATCGATAAGTCTGTCTGAATATTTTTTTGTACCACTATAAGTATCAGTGTTAAGAAAATATATTTCTTCATATCCATCTTTATCTATATCGCATGCAGCGACCCCAATAGTTCTCCTAAACTCATCTGTAAATTTTTTTTGATTTACAATATTGATTAATTTTCCATTCTCATATGATAAAGCTAAATTCAAATAACCAAATCCAGTGACTACAAAATCAAAATTTCCATCTTGGTTTACATCAGTTACAGAAACTCCATAGCTAAGTCTTTTGGGATTATCAACAATTTGGTTTGTTATATCCTCAAAAAAATCAGCATACAGACTATTTGGGGTAAGTAGAAAAAGTACAACTACCATTTTTTTTAAATATTTTATCATCTTAATTCTCACTTTTTTTACTTTTATATTTTTTCATCCAATCACTAAATATTTTTATGGCATCCTCCATATCTTCAGTTTTGTTAGGATGATTCTTTGCTCTACCCAACATGGTTGCAATGACATTTACCTGATACTTACTTGAACGATTTTTAATAGTTTTAATTGTATAAAGGGCTTTTTCCTTATTTTTAAATCCCAAACCTTGGGTAGTGGTTTTTGGATTGTAATCTGAATAAAGCGATAAATTTATAGGTCTAAATTTTTTACTTAGTGGCATTTTATCTATGATTTTAAACGCTATTTTGTAGTTAAGGTTATCCATCTTCTTTTTAGATTTTCCATCAAAACCAATTAAATTAATAGAAGATTTTTCCTTCTTATTAATTTTACAAATTAATTTTACATATCTTTTATGAAAATCTTTTATTTTAGCTTGATAAATTTTTTTCGCTTCTAGATAGGTTCTATCCTTATAATTTGGTGTAGAAACAAGTAAGATTCTAGTTTTCCATTTGTATTTTTCTAAGTTCATATTTTTTTGCTAGAACATCTCTTTGAACAATACTTAACTTTTTCCCAATTTAACTTCCATTTTTTTCTCCATGTAAAAGGTTTTTTACAAATAATACAGATTTTAAAAGGAAGATTTTCTTTTCTCACTAAATTGTATTTTGTTTAATAAATCTTTCTGCAGCTGGAAGAATTAATTTTTTTCTATCAGTTTTCATTTTATCAAAGATTCTAACCATCATGGATAGTCTAGGATTTTTCAAAAAAAATTTTCTATTTCGATCAATAAATCTCCAGTACAACCCGTCCATTATGTTACACCAATCACCTTTTTTAAAATCCATCATTTTCATAAAGTAGCTTGATCCACAAATGTATGGTTTGGTTGCAAATATTCCTCCATCACTAAACAACCCCATCCCATAAACATTTGGCACCATTACCCAATCAGAGGAGTCTACAAACATCTCCATAAACCACTTATAAACAACAGTTGGTTTTATCTCACATAGATTCATGATGTTGGATAAGATCATTAACCTTTCAATGTGATGAGACCATCCATGATTAAGAGCGTTTTTAATTGCATAATCGAGTGGTGGTAAACCAGTTGTTCCATCATACCAAGATTTTTTCATTTTTCTATTTTGTTTAAAAAAATTTCCAGTTTCCATTTCATTAGAGTAACTCTGGTAAATTCCTCTCATAAATTCTCTCCAACCGATTACTTGACGTATGTAACCTTCTAAAGAATTTAATTTAATTTTTTTACTTTTATGAAAATCGAGTATTTTTTTGATAATCAACTCAGGTGTTATCAAGCCTAAATTTATATAAGGACTTAAAGCACTATGAAATAAGATATTATCCTTTTGATCAACTGCATCCTCATAATCACCAAATAAATTTGATTTTTCCTTAATAAAAAAATTTAAAAGCTTAATGACATCATTATATTCTGTTGCATGCCAAAAATTATCTGTTGTGCCAGGATGATCCTTAAATAATTTTTCAATAATTGGTTTTAATTTTTTTGTGTGGTTTGTCTCATTAATTTTCGGAAATTTTGGAATAGAAATATTTTTAGGTAATTTATTTCTATTATCCTCATCAAAGCTCCATTTACCTCCTATAGGGTTCCCATCTGAACCCATTAATATTCCTGATTTTTTTCTGACATCCTTATAAAAGGTTGCCATAAAAGGTTTTTTTGATTTAGATAAATATTGTTTAAATTCTTCTCTTGAATTTAAAAACATAGGAGTTTGTATAATATTCCACTTTAGCTTTTCTTTTTTGATAAATTGATTTATTTTTTTTTCAAAAAATTTATCCTCAACTTCAAAACTTGAAATTTCTTTTATTTTTTTTGAAATGATGACTCTCTTTAATTTCTTTAAATAATCATCTTTAAATTCTTTATCTTCAATTTTAATATATTCGAGTTTAAATTTATCTTTTTTAAGACTTTCTGCATGTGATCGCATGGACGATAAGAAAAGAAGTATCTTTTGTTTATGATGTTTTTCATAAGTACACAATTCGTAATCCTCAGCCATGAAGAATAGATGGTCTTTTTTGAAGCGATCTAGGTATTTTGATGGAAATAATTGGTTTCCCAGTATAAAGAATAAGTTCATAGCTAAATATAACTAATAAAATTTTTTATGTCAGAAAAATATCTAATTTTTGGTGCGACAGGTTCAATCGGATCTAGCTTGGCCGAACAAATGGTAAATTCGGGATTTAATATTCATTTGGTTGGGAGAAACGAAACTGAAACAAAGGATATTTCTGAGAAATTAGGTTGTACTTTTACAATAGCCAATGTTTTAGAAAACGGGTTTATTGAAAAAGTTAAAAATGACATTCAAGAAATTAAAGCTGTTGCTTACTGTGTAGGTTCCATAGATTTAAAACCATTAAGAATGGTAACAGAAGAAGACTTTAATAAATGTATGAAATTAAATCTCTATTCAGCAGTTGAGGTCATTAAAGGTTATCAGGAAAGTTTAAAAAAAAATAAAGGATCAGTAGTTCTATTTTCAACTGTAGCTGCCCAAAGAGGATTTACTAATCACGCAATAATAGCTTCTACAAAAGCGGCTGTTGAGGGATTGACAGTTTCATTAGCTGCAGAGTTTGCACCAAATATAAGAGTAAACTGTATTGCTCCAAGCTTAACAAATTCAAAAATTGCAGAACCAATGTTAAAAAATAAAGCTTTGGCAGATGGTATAGCGAAAGCTCATCCTTTAAAAAGATTAGGTGAGGGAAAAGACTCGGCTGCTCTTGCAAAATTTCTAATTACCGATGATAGCTCATGGGTTACCGGTCAAATAATTGCTGTCGATGGTGGTAGATCCAAACTTTCTTAGAATGGATTTAGATTTTAAACATCTCAAGAAAATTAATTCTTCGTGGTTAAAGCATTTTTTATACGCAAGCTATTTTAATTTTTTAGCTCTTTTAGTTTTTATTACTGGTGTAATACACAGTATTATTCCGTGGATCTTTGTTTTCACACCTTACAAACTTGCAAAAAAAATTGTTGATGGAACAGAAAAACAGTTTGGCTCAGATACTAAGAAACGGAATTGAATTAAAATCTAGTGGTACAACTGGACCACAAAAAAAGATTTATCAGTCACCAGAAAAATTAAAAAGTGCAAACAAAATCGCACGAGAATGCCAAAAAATTTCTTCCAAAAGTAAAATTTATACTATTTGTAAGATGGAACATGCGGGTGGCCTATTAGCACAAACACTTCCTGCTTTTGAGGTTGGTGCAGAGATAGAAATTGAAAAGTTTAATGCTTTTAATTTTTGTAAAAAAATAAGAAACTTTACACATACACACATTACTCCTGACCATGGCAAAGCCATCTCTCTTACTAAATCGTTCAAAAGTTTAGATCTAAATGGTATTTGGGTGACATGTGGTAGTGAACCTGTGCAATGGGATTTAATAATTAATTTTGTCAAAAGAGGTTGTAACTTCATGGTAAATTGGGGTATGACAGAAATTGGTCCATGTGCGATTAATACAACATTTAAAAATACAGAAAAAGTTTTAGAATATAAAAAAAGATCTATCGAAGGAACTCTAATGGGAGACAATTTATATTGTGATACAAAACTTGAAGACGGCATACTCCATGTAAAAGGAGATATAAGTGTATTTGGAAATAATTGGTTTAATACAAAAGATAAAGTAAAAAAAAATAATAACAATGAATTTTATATTCAAGGAAGAGCAGAGTAAAAATTGAGAACCGTAATTAAAATAATTGTTTTTTTTATAGTCAGTATTTCAGCTGCGCAATCTGAAAACTTTAAATTTCAAAAGTTAATCGATTTAAATGGCCCTTGGGGTTCAACTTTTATTAATAACAAAGAGTTATTGATCACAGAGAAAAGTGGATCAATTAAATTAATAAATATTAATACAAAAAAAATTTCTAATATTAATCATAACCTTAATTTTTTAGAGCATGGCCAAGGTGGTTTGTTAGATATTCTTTATAAAAACAATTTCGTGTATATTTCATATGCTGAAAATAGGGGTGATGGAAAAACAAGCACTTCAATTGCAAAATCAAAGTTTAACAAAAAAAATTTTATCTTTAAAAATATTTTTCAAGCAAATCCACCTATTAACTCTGGATATCATTTTGGATCACGATTAGTTATAAAAGATGATTTTCTGTTTGCATCTGCTGGTGAAAGAGGAGAGGGTATGATTGCACAAGATCCTACTAAACATCCTGGCAGTATTATTAGAATAAATATTGATGGTAGTATCCCAAAAGATAATCCAAAATTTCAAGGTAAATCAGATTGGCTTCCAGAAATTTATCAAATTGGAATTAGAAATCCTCAAGGTTTAACTTTGTCTCCATATGATGGAAAAATTTATATGAGTAATCATGGAGCACGGGGAGGTGATTGGTTTGGTGAAGCCAAAAAAGGTGAAAATTATGGATGGAAGATTTTAGGATGGGGTGGAACAAACTATTCGGGCATTCCGATTGGTCCTAAATGGAAACCAGGATTTACAAAAGCAATACATTATTGGGTCCCATCTATCGCAACAAGTGCGATAACAATCTATAAAGGTAAAGAATTTAAAGAGTGGAATGGACATGCTCTGATTACTTCACTAAAAGATAAGTCTTTGAGAAAATTAATATTTGATGACACTTTAAATGTTAAAGAAGATATTATCTTTAAGGGTAAAGTTGGGAGAATAAGAGATATTCAAGTACATCCAAGTAATGGAAAAATTTACTTTTTAGGTGCAGATGCTCTTTGGTTAATGGAGAAAAAGTAGTTTTTTTAGATACAACTAAGTAATTAATTCTATTAAAACTAAAGCTCTTAATAAATTTATGAATTGGGTTATCTTTACAGTTTTAGCTGCTTTTTTTCAAAATCTAAGAACGTCATTACAAAAAAAATTAAATAAAAGTCTTTCATTAGTTGCCTCAGCATATGTAAGATTTGCTTTTGCTTTACCATTTGCATTTTTATTATTTTTTATTTTTCATAATTTAGATGTTATCCCAGAAGTTCTAAATCAAACTAATTTTATTTTTTACACTTTTTTAGGATCCATTTTACAAGTTACATTTACAATTACACTATTATATCTTTTCAGATTTTCAAATTTTGTTGTTGGTACATCATTGAGTAAAACGGAAGTAATTCAAATTGCTATATTTGAATATATTTTGCTGAAGGACAAATTAAACTTATTTGGAATTATTGGAATAATAGTGGCTACAATTGGAGTAATTGTAATAACGATTAAAGACGTGAAATTATTTCTTAAAAATTTTTTTTCAAAAGTAACACTCATTGGATTAGGTGCAGGTCTTTTATTGGGTCTTAGTGTCGTCTATTTTAGAGCCGCAGCACTATCACTTGAAAATTTTTCTTCTAATTTTGATAAAGCACTTACAACAGTTTTTTTTGCTTTGATAATTCAAACTACAACGGTGACGGCTTATCTTCTAATTTTCGAAAAATCAGAGTTCAAAAAATTTTATGATAATAAATTTGAAATTTGTTTAACAGGCTTGGCTGGTTTTTTAGCTACATTATCTTGGTTTTTTGCGTTCACTTTAATTCAGGCTTCTTTTGTAAGAGCAGTTGGTCAAATTGAAATATTTTTTAGTTATATTTCATCGAAATATCTTTTTAAGGAAAAAATAACCTTTATCGAGATTATGGGGATTTTAATATTTATAACAGGGGCAACTTTATTATTACTAACAAAGTAATCTAATTGTTTAGTAATTTATTTTTGGCCTTTTCAAATTCTTCTTCTGTCAAAACACCAGTCTCTTTTAATTTATTAAGTTTTTCAAGCTGATCACTTAAAGATTGATCATCATTAAGTTGGTCAGGAGAAATATTATCTTCTTCTTCATCTTTAATTTTTCTATTAGCTTCTTTGGCACTAAAACCGGTCATAATCGCTGTACCACCCAAATATAAAACAAAAAGGAAAATTGGAATTACTAAACCAAAAAAAATTAATTTTTCCATAATCTAATCCTCATCCTCTTCCTCTTCCTCTTCTCTCCAATTTTTTTCATACATTAACCAAGCAGCATATATAACTGAAAATGTACCAACTATCATACCATAATCAAAACCTGTTTGTTGATCATATAAGTACCATCCCAGTTGGGTTGCTCCAATAGTAGGGACTGTTAAAATCAAAAATACAATTGCAATTCTATAAGGATATTTAGGTTTCTTCACGCCCTAAAGTATCAAAAAATTTAATGGGTTGTAACTTTAAAGTTGCGATCTTTTGAAACACTCTACAGTATTTTTTAATAAACATGCGATTGTCATTGGTCCCACACCGCCTGGAACTGGTGTTAAAGCTCTAGCACTTTTTGAAACATCATCAAAAGCAACATCTCCAACAATGCCCTTATCTGTTTTGTTGATACCAACATCAATTACTATTGCATCTTTTTTTACCCAGTCTCCTTTAACAAGCTCAGGTATACCAACGGCTGCAACAAGAATATCCGCTTCCAAACATTCAGCTTTGAGATCTTTTGTTTTTGAGTGAGTGATTGTAACTGTACAGTTTTCTTTCAAAAGTAATTGTGTCATAGGTTTTCCATTCAAATTTGATCTTCCAACTATTACAGCTTTTTTTCCATTTAAGTTTGGTTCAATTTTTTTAATTAACAAATAACATCCTAATGGAGTACAAGGAACAGAACTTTCATAACCTGAAGAAAGGTTTCCCACATTCATTGGATGGAACCCATCAACATCTTTAGCTGGGTCAATTGCTTCTATAATCTTTTGTTTGTCTATATGTTTTGGCAAAGGTAACTGAACCAAAATACCTGAGACGCTATCCTCTTTGTTTAGTTCATTAATTTTATCTAATATAACTTTTTCTTCTACAGAGTCCGGATATCTAATTACTTCCGATTTTAATCCTACTTCTTTTGCTGATTTCTCTTTATTTCTTACATATATTTGGCTTGGCGTAAGATCTCCAATTAATATAACTGTTAATCCTGGTACTTTGTTATGTTTATTTTTTAATTCAATTACTTCTTTTCTAAGCTCTTCTCTTAATTCAGCTGCTGCTTTTTTTCCATCTATTAAAATCATAAGTTTAAAATATCATGGGTGCGATGTAGAGCTTCATACACATTTCTATAAACCAAATCAATAGAAGTAATATTATGGGTGAAATATCTAAAGATCCTAAATTTGGTAAAAAACGTCTTATTCTAATTAAAAACGGGTCAGTTAAGCGATAGGTTAACTCTAATATAGAATAAACAAATCTATTTTGAGTATTCAATATATTAAAAGCAATTAACCAACTAATAATTACATTGGCAATAACTACATAAGAGTAGAGCTTTAAAATTTGTAAAGCCAAATAAAAAATAGCTATCATTTTTTTTCAATGTAAACAGATGAACTTGGAAATGCAAAGGATGCTTTATTCTTCTCAACTATATTTTTAATTTCAATCGCCAATCTCTCTTTTACTGACAGCCACTCACTCCAGCTATTTGACTTTGTAAAACAACGAACATACATATCAATTGAGCTATCTGAAAATTTATCCACTCTTACTGCTACACCAACTTTAGTGTCATAATCTTCACTACTATTAATATAGGCCTCAATTTCATCTCTAATAGTTTTCAACTGATCAACAGTCGAGTCATATTGAAGAGTTATAATCCAGCTAATTGCCCAGTTATTTTTAGCACTATTGTTAATGACAGCATTTTCCGCAAATTGAAAGTTGGGTATTATTGCAAGAGATTTATCAAACTTTCTTATTGTAGTTGACCTAAATCCAATTTTTTCAACTATACCTTCAATAATTCCCTCTACCTGTATCCAGTCTCCAATTTTAAATCTCTTCTCCACCAAAACCAAAATTCCTGATATTAAATTTTTGAACAAATCCTGTGCACCCAAAGCAACAGCAACACCAAATAAACCAAGTCCTGCAATAATTGGACCAATTTTAATTCCCCACAATTCAAGTACGGCAGCTAAACCTAATATAAAAATTAATATCTTTAATGATTTAATTATCCATCCAATAAGTTCTTTAGTTAAAAGTTTATCTAATCCACTTAATATATAAGATACTGGCTCAATTATTTGGTGAATAACCCAAAATATTAATATCGTTATCAGCGTTCTATTGATAGTATCCACTATATCTCTGCCTTCAGATGTAAATGTCATATAATAGCTCGCTATAAAGAAACCCAGAACGATAGGTAAAAATCTAGCTGGACCCTCTAGTGAACGAACAAAAGTATCATCTAGTTTATTCGTGGTTCTTTTTGAAATAATTTCTAATTTTTTTATGACTAATTTACTTATTAATCCCCTAAAAACTAGAAAGACTAAAAATATAAGAATACCGATTAATATTTGAAAAATATCTACCCCAAGAATTCCCTTACTCCAAACAGATAAAAATATTTCAGAAAAATTATTTATAATTTCCATTACTAAATTTTATATAACAAAAACTCTTCTTCTCCAGGGTTAAAAAGAAATATCTTTTTCCATTTAATTTCATTCAATATTGACGAGGTTTTTTCACCTATACACATCAAATTTGTGTCCATACAAAGGCCGTCCAATTGATGAAATCTAATAAAGTTTAGAAAGCTATGTGCACTATTTTGAGAGTAAATATAGACTATATCTGGCATATTTTTTTTTAACTCTTTTACAAATAGTTCACTAAAATTTTTATTATGATTAACTTTATAGTTTATGATTCTTTTAATTTTATAACCTTCATTTAATAATTGTTGATCTAGGTTTACTGATATTTTTTCTCCACTTACATAGAGTAACTTTCCAGTTGATGAATTATGATTTTGTATAATTAATTCTTTTAAATTTGAAACATTTCCCCCTGCTGCAAATGTATTTTGGAAACCTAAGTTTCTTGCCTTTTTTTCAGTAGCTTCTCCAACACAAAAACATTTAATTGTCTTATCAATTTTATTTAAATTCAAAAATTTTACAGCATTAGCGCTCGTAAAGATCATCCCATCATAATCCGTAAAATCGATTTCATCATTAATTATTTTCTCTACACTTAATAGCGGGAGATGAGAAACCTGATGACCAAGAGATTGAAATTTAATAATCATTTCAGAACAATCTTCTAAAGGTCTTGTTAATAAAATATGCATATTATCTTTTATAAGAATTATTAGATTTTGATTTTAAAATTTCACCAACTTCTTTGCCTATCTCACTATAATCTTCTAATCTACCTGTTTTTTTTTCATAAAATCTTTCTGAGCCATCAAGTGAAAAAAGTTCAGCCGCTAAAGTAATTTCACTCCCCTCTATTTTTGAATAAGCTCCAACAGCTGTTTCACAATCACCTTCCAAAACTTTCAAGACATTTCTTTCACTGTGCGCCCTCATAAATGTTTCATCATGATTTATGTTTTTCAAAATTGAGGTTATTTTTTCATCTTGTTCTCTGCATTGAAGTGCTATTATGCCTTGTCCAGCACTAGGAATTAATTTTTCTGGTGAAAATACTTCTGAAATTTCACTATCAAAATTTAAAAATTTAATTCCTGCATAAGATAAAATTATTGCATCATATAATCCATCTTTTAATTTTTTTAATCTTGTGTCAACATTACCCCTAATAAGTTTACATTGAATATCTGACCTAATTTTTTTTATTTGATACTCTCTTCGAAAAGAGGAGGTGCCAATAATAGAATTAATTTTTAGTTCGCTTAATTTTTTTTTATTTAATGTAATAAGAATTTCTCTTGGATCATTTCTTTCTAAAAATGCATCTGTTGTAAGGCCTTCGGTTTCTAAAGCTGGCATGTCTTTAAGAGCATGAACAGCTATATCAATATTTTTATTTTTAAGCTCCTTTTCAATATTAGTTGAAAATAACCCTTTGCCCCCAAATTCTGATAATCTCACATCTTTGAACTCATCACCTTTAGTAGTTATTTTTTTGATAACAATATCTTGTTCTGCAAAATCGGTATTTTTTATAATTTTATCTCTTGCTTTTTGTGCATATAGTAAAGCTAACTTGCTGCCTCTTGATCCAATAGTAATTTTTTTACTCATAAATAAATTTATTTCTTACTTGTATTGAGATTGTACAATTATTAAAAACTATTTGAATGAGTAAAAAACCCTTAATTCTTGGAATTGAAACGAGTTGCGATGAAACGGCAGCCTCTTTGATATCTGAAGATGACCAAGGATTACCAATTATATTGTCTAATATTATATCTAGTCAGGTAGAAGTTCACAAAGATTTTGGTGGGATTGTTCCAGAATTAGCAGCCAGATCTCATATAGAAAAAATTGATTTAATCGTTCAAAAAGCAATAAGTAAAAGTGGAAAAAAAATAGAGGAAATTGATGCGATTGCTTGTACAGCAGGACCCGGGCTTATTGTCTGTTTATCAGTTGGCCTAAGTTTTGCAAAAACTTTTGCTTCGATAATTAATAAACCTTTTATTGCTGTAAATCATCTTGAGGGACATGCACTAAGTCCCAAAATAAATTCATTGTTAAATTATCCATATTTACTTCTTTTAATATCTGGAGGGCACTCTCAATATCTTAGTGTTGAAAGTTTAGGAAAATATGAAAGGTTGGGAACAACTATTGATGATGCTCTAGGCGAAGCATTTGATAAAACAGCTAAACTTTTAGGTGTCGAATTTCCAGGTGGCCCACAAATCGAAATTCTAGCTGAAAAAGGTGATCCAGAAAAATATAATTTACCAAAACCAATTTTCAATAAAGGTGGATGTAATCTATCATTTGCTGGACTAAAAACAGCGATTTTAAAAATAACTAAAACTATTAAAACGGAACAAGAAAAATTTGATTTAGCAGCATCATTTCAAAAGACTATTGAAGAAATATTATCTAAAAAAACTAAAATTGCTTTTGATCAATTTGAAAAAAATAAAACTCTTAAAAAAAAAGTCTTTGTAGTAGCAGGTGGTGTTGCAGCTAACAAAAAAATTAGGTCAATGTTAATTAATTTATGTAAAGAAAAAAATTATGAAAGTGTATTTCCTTCAATTGATCTTTGTGGTGATAATGCTGCAATGATTGGATTGGTAGGTTTAGAAAAATTTAAGTTAAAACAGTTTAATGATCTAGATTACCCAGCAAAACCAAGATGGGTATTAGATGAAAAAGCAAATTTCTTAAAAGGAGCTGGAGTAAAATTATAATGAAATATTGGTTAATGAAATCTGAACCTGACGTTTGGTCAATTGATCAACAAAAAAAAGCCGGTGCGAAAGGTGCGCCTTGGGACGGTGTAAGAAATTATCAAGCTGCTAAAAATATGAAAAATATGAAAAAAAGGGACCAATGTTTTTTTTACCATTCAAATATTGGAAAAGAAATTGTAGGAATTGTAGAGGTAGTGAAAGAACATTACATTGACAAAACAGATAAATCTGGAAAGTTTGTAGCAGTAACTGTTAAATTTTTAAAAAAATTGGATAAACCAGTAACTTTAGAGAATATTAAAAAAAATAAGGATTTAAGCCATTTATCTTTAATTAAACAAAGCAGATTATCTGTAATGCCTATTGACTCTAAAAGCTGGAAGATTTTAAATAAGATGAGTAAATTTTAAACATATGCCTAAGAAAAAAAAATCAAAAAAGAGAAAAACAAGAAAAAAAGCTAAGAAAAAATCTTCAAAGAAAACAAGAAAAATAAAAAGAATAGCAAAAACCAAAAAAAATTACGCAAAACGTAAGAGAAAAAAAATTGAAATATCCACGAATGAACAAATAATTAAAACCAGACCTGAATGGATAAAAAGAAGTCTAGCAAATAAATCTCAATATCAAAAAAAATATTCAGAATCTATCAAAAATAATAATTCATTTTGGAAAAAGGAAGGAAAAAGAATTACTTGGATCAAACCTTACAAAAAAATAAAGGATGTTAAGTATAGTAAGGATGAAGTAAGAATAAAATGGTTTGAAGACGGAACTTTAAATGCATCAGCAAACTGTATTGATCGTCATTTAAGGGATAAAAAAGATAAAACTGCGATTATTTGGGTTGGAGATGATCCGAAAGACACTCAAAAAATTTCTTATAAACAATTACATCAAAAGGTTTCAAAAGCTGCAAATGGCCTAAAAAAACTAGGTATACAGAAAGGAGACCGTGTAACTATTTATCTAACAATGATTCCTGAATTGGCAGTTTTAATGTTGGCATGTGCAAGAATAGGTGCAATACATTCTATAATTTTTGGCGGTTTCTCTGCTGACTCAATTTCTGGAAGAGTGAATGATTGCAAATCAGAATATATAATTACTGCCGATGAGGGAGTAAGGGGAGGTAAAATAATTCCTCTTAAAGCAACAACAGATGAAGCTCTAGTAAATTGTCCAGATGTAAAAAAATGTATTGTAGTAAAAAGAACTGGTAACTATGTGTTTTGGAATCAAGATAGAGATGTATGGTATCATGACTTAATAAAAGATGTTCCAAGTCATTGTGAGCCTGAAGAAATGAATGCTGAGGATCCTTTGTTTATTCTTTATACATCTGGATCAACTGGAAAACCAAAAGGGGTTTTACATACTACTGGTGGGTATATGGTTTATGCCTCAATGACCCATCAATATATTTTCAATTATAAACCAAATGATATTTATTGGTGTACTGCAGATATTGGATGGGTTACTGGACATAGTTATATAATTTATGGACCTTTAGCAAATGGTGCTACTACTATAATGTTCGAAGGTGTTCCAAATTATCCTGATAGTTCAAGATGGTGGCAAATAGTTGACAAATTTAAAGTTAATACTTTTTATACTGCGCCAACGGCTATAAGAGCCTTAATGAGAGAAGGAGACGGTCCAGTTAATAAAACTTCTCGAAAGTCCCTTAAATTACTAGGAACTGTTGGAGAACCCATCAATCCAGAGGCATGGATGTGGTATTATAAAACCGTTGGAAATTCAAAGTCACCTATTGTTGATACTTGGTGGCAAACAGAAACGGGAGGAATTCTTATTTCTCCACAAACTGGAGCTATTCCACTCAAACCTGGATCAGCAACCAAACCTTTTTATGGAATTAAACCTGTATTAGTTAATAAAGATGGGAAAGAAATAAAGGGTGAAGGTGAAGGAAGACTTTGTATAGCCCAATCTTGGCCAGGTCAGATGAGAACAGTGTATGGAGATCATCAAAGATTTATTGATACATATTTTTCACAATTTGATGGAAAGTACTTTACAGGAGATGGATGTAAAAGAGACAAGGATGGCTATTACTGGATTACTGGGAGAGTAGACGATGTAATTATTGTATCAGGACATAATCTTGGTACTGCTGAAATTGAGAGTGCATTCGTTGCACATCCCAAAGTAGCTGAAGCAGCTGTGGTTGGTTATCCTCATGATATTAAAGGAAACGGATTGTACTGTTATGTTACTTTAAATGCTGGAGAAAGCGAAACAGGGGACTTAGATAGAGAACTTAAGCTTTGGGTAAGAAAACAAATTGGACCTTTAGCTACTCCTGATTTGATACATTTTACTCCAGGTCTTCCAAAAACTAGATCTGGAAAAATTATGAGGAGAATTTTAAGAAAAATTGCTGCAAATGAACACGGCCAACTTGGAGATACAACTACTCTAGCAGATCCAACTGTTGTAGACAGTTTAGTAGATAATAGAAAAAATATTTAAAACTTTATTCTTTCATTAAATTCTTTTTTTACAACATCCCATTTTAAGATAACTGAATTTAGAACAATTTTACGATCTAACGTTTTTAAATTATCAGCGATTGGTGCCCACTTATATAATGATAAAGCACTAGGATTGAATGGTAAATCATTATGATAATCATCCCAATTAATATTCTGTAACCTTTCATCAAAACTTTTTTTTGCATTTTCTATAATATCAATCGGCATTTTATTAGTAGTTTCGTCATCTAAAATTTTTAAGAAAATTTCTTTCGCTTTTTCAGTATCTTGATAATTAAAATTTGCTTTAAGTTTTGAGAATGTGAAGAATGTAAGATCTTGAAGAGCAACTGAATAAATATTCCACTTAGCAAGATTTACTGAGTTCATAAAAGTGTCATTCTCAAAATGAAGAACATACCTAGTCCCCATCCTCGTTTTAAGATATCCGTAAAGTGTGACCTGACTAACCCAAGCAGACTTAGTTTGAATAAAGGTCTCAAGCTCATCTAAGTTGCTTATTTTCCCTTTAGGGACGAAAGCTTTAAACATCGCGAATAGATAAGTTTTAAAATCATGTAAAGTTAGATCTCTCCAGGTTAATTTGTATTTTCCCATAAAAAGCCCTATTTTTGACACTTATAACTAGAAAAGGCTAGTAAATTTACCAATTTTAACACTTTAAATCTATTTCATAATGGTTATGGTTTTCGCCAGTTATAACTAAAAAGAGAGAGGTATAAATGTCAAAACAAGAACAACACTGGGAAAAATCCAAAGGTTTGCTAATGATGACGTTAGCAATTTGGTTCGTTTTCTCAATTGGCATCTTCCTATTCGGGGCTGAAATGAACGAAGTTACGGGACCATTTGGTTATCCGTTAACTTATTGGTTCACATGTCAAGGTTCTCTTGGAATTTTCGTAATCCTAATTTTCTGGTTTGCGAATAGACAAGAAAAAATTGATGAAGAGTTCGGCTTTAGTGAAAGAGGAGATGACTAATGATTAAAGGCAATTTTATAGACAATTTACCTAAAGTTTATGGAATCTATACAGGAGGATTTTTAGGTTTCATAATCATTATGTCGATTGCCGAGCAGATGGGTATGACAGCGAAAACAATTGGTATTTGTTTCGTTGCCTTTACAGTAGCCATCTATGCTATAATTGGTTATCTATCACGTACAGCTCAAGCTGATGCGTATTACGTAGCTGGAAGACAGGTACCAACTGTGTTCAACGGAATGGCGACAGCAGCAGACTGGATGTCTGGTGCATCATTCGTTGCAATGGCAGGTGGTATTTACTTTAAAGGCTACGGTTATATGGCACTACTTGTGGGTTGGACTGGTGGATATGTATTAGTCGCATCACTATTAGCACCTTACTTAAGAAAATTTGGTTGTTACACAGTTCCAGATTTTATAGGTACAAGATACGGTGGTAATTTAAGTAGATTCATGGCAGTAGTAGTTTTAACTGTTGCTTCATTTACTTATGTGACTGCACAAATTAACGCCACAGGTACGATTGCATCTGTTGCACTTGATATTCCATTCCAATACGCAGTATACGTTGGACTTATAAGTATCTTATTATGTTCGATGCTTGGCGGTATGAGAGGAGTAACTTGGACACAGGTAGCACAATATATCGTACTTATCATAGCTTACTTATTGCCAGTATTCTGGATCAGTAATAAAATGGGTGCGGGCTTCTTCCCTCATTTTATGTTAGCTGATGAGGTTTCTAGAATAGCTGAATTAGAGGCTCAGTTTGGTTTTGTAAAAAACACTGCTGAAAATCTAAAAGAAGTGCCAAAAGGTTTGGCTGGGATAACTAAAGCTCACTCAGCGGTGAACGCAACACCTTGGGCATTTATTTCATTAGCGTTAGCGATGATGATGGGAACAGCTTCATTGCCTCACGTTATGATGAGATATTTTACTACTCCAAGTGTAAAAGCAGCTAGAAAATCAGTTGGTTGGTCATTATTCTTTATCTTCCTACTTTATTCTTCTGCTCCAATGTTGGCGACACTATCTAAGTTGTCATTGATTGATCCATCATTACCAACAGGTATTATTGGTAAATCAATAACTGATGTTCAAGCAATAGATTGGTATCAAAACTGGAACCAAGCAAACTTAATGTTTGTAAGCGACTTTAACGGAAATGGAACTCTAGAGTTAAATGAGTTTTTCATGGGCGGTAAAGCCGTTGTGTTAGCAACTCCAGAAATAGCTGGATTACCATATGTAATCTCAGGTCTGGTTGCTGCTGGAGGTATGGCTGCTGCCATGTCAACAGCTGATGGTTTGATTTTAGCAATTGCAAACGCAATCTCACACGATGTTTACTATAAGATCATCGATCCAAAAGCTGAGACTGCGAAGAGACTAGTTGTTGCAAGGGTATTACTTGTAGTAATTGGTTTTGCAGGAGCAACAATCGCAGCTCTTGAAATTCAAGGTATTTTAGGTTCAGTTATCTGGGCTTTTGACTTTGCAATGTCAGGACTGTTCTTCCCACTTGTACTTGGTGTATGGTGGAAGAGAGCTAATAAAGAAGGTGCTATAGCTGGTATGGCTTTAGGATTAGTTTCTGGTGCTGCTTACCTAGTGTGGGTAAGAACAGGCGGAAGTGGGTTCTTAGGTATTACTCAGTTAACATTTGGTATCTTTGGTTCAGCTGTCAGCTTAGTAGCTATGGTTGTAGTCAGTTTAATGACTTCAGAACCAAGTGCTGCTACGCAGAGAATGGTTGACGAAGTTAGAGTACCGGCTGGTAGATCTATCATCGGAAAACAATAAAAATTATTTTTATAAGGGGCGATTAATTTCGCCCCTTATAATTTCTACTTTTTTAAATATTAATTTAAAATGTCAGCGAACTTTCACCCGTTAGTATATATAATTGATTACATTCTAGGAGTAATAATGTGGACTTTGATTGGTAGAGTAGCAATGAATATTTTTCAACGAGAAGACTCTCAATTTTT
>CABZBT010000006.1 GCA_902524045.1 uncultured Pelagibacteraceae bacterium
CTTAATTTTATTGCTTCAAGTTTAAAATGAGAATTGAGGGAAAAGAATATCGTACTATTTGGTTTGAAAATAATGTTGTAAGAATTATTGATCAAACAAAACTTCCACACCAATTTATTATTAAAGACCTTAAAATAGTTAAGGATGCAATAAACGCAATCAAAGTAATGGAAGTAAGAGGCGCACCTCTAATAGGAGCAACAGCTGCTTATGGATTAGTTTTAGCTATTCTTGAAAATAACGATCAATCATTTTTAAAAAAATCTGCTGAAGATTTAATAATTTCAAGACCAACAGCTATAAATTTAAAGTGGGCTGTTGATAGAATGATGAATAAATTATCAGGTGTTAATAGCGATAAAATCTTAGAAATAGCTTTGAAAGAAGCGAAAGATATATGTGAAGAAGATGTAAAATTTTGTGAAAATATAGGATTAAATGGACTAAAAATTATTGAGGAAATTTATAATAAAAAAAAAGATACAGTTAATATATTAACTCATTGTAATGCAGGTTGGCTTGCAACAATAAATTGGGGGACCGCAACTTCTCCAATCTATCATGCACACAAAAAAGGAATTCCTGTTCATGTGTGGGCAGATGAAACTAGACCAAGAAATCAAGGAGCAAATCTTACATCTTATGAATTAAATGAAGAGGGAATTAAAAACACAATCATTGCAGATAATACAGGTGGCATATTAATGCAAAGAGGTGAAGTTGATATGTGTATTGTTGGAACAGACAGAACTTTAGCTAGTGGAGATGTGTGTAATAAAGTTGGAACTTATCTTAAAGCACTAGCAGCTTATGATAATAAGATTCCTTTTTATGTTGCACTACCAAGTTCAACAATTGACTGGAAAATAAAAGATCATAAAGATATTCCAATAGAAGAGAGAAATTCAGATGAATTATCTCACGTTGAAGGTTTAGATGAAAAAGGAGATATAAAGAAAATACAAATTTATCCAAAAAAAAGTAAAGCTATGAATTTAGCTTTTGACGTAACTCCTGCGAAATATGTTACAGGCTTAATTACAGAAAAAGGTGTGTGTGAAGCATCAGAAAAAGGACTTAAAAAATTATTTAAATGAAAAATTTAGATCAAAGAAATCAAATCATTGAGTATTCATTAAAATTAAATTCTTCAAATCTTTCACCTCTAAGATCAGGCAATATATCACTAAGAGGAATAGAAGATAATATAGAGGGATACTTAATTACTCCATCAGGAAAAAAATATGAAACACTAAAACCTGAAGATATTGTTTTTATGGGTTTAAATGAAGAAGAAAAAAACTCCACAAACAAACCTTCATCTGAATGGAGATTTCATCGAGATATTTATGCAAATAAAAAAGAAGCACACGCTATTGTTCACGCTCATTCTCCACACGCAACAGCTGTATCTTCACATGGAAAACCTATTCCACCATTTCATTACATGATTGCTCTTGCAGGAGGAGATGATATCAAATGTGCTGAATACGCTACTTTTGGAACAGAGGAATTATCTAAAAATGTTATTAAAGCTTTAGAAAATAGATCTGCTTGTTTAATGTCTAATCACGGGCAGGTTGCTTTTGGAAAGAATCTTGATAATGCATTTGAACTAGCACAAGAGATAGAAAATATTTGTCATCAATACACTATTGCTTTAAAATTAGGACAACCTAAGATTCTTTCATTTAAAGAAATGAAAAAAGTTTTAGATAAGGCTAAGAATTATAAAAAAGGGTAAGATGATTAAAGTTGGGGAGCATATTACTTTAGATATTATCGGTACTACAAAAGAGTACGATCCTTCAGTTTTTGAAAAAGTTATACATAAAATAGCTAAAGCAGCCAATGTTTCTATCTTGAATATTTCAAAATATAAATTTGAACCCCAAGGTTTTACTATTTTAGCGTTATTAGCTGAGAGTCATATCAGTTTTCATACATTTCCAGAAAATGGAATAATTAGTTTTGATTTTTTTACATGCGGAAAAATAAGCCCTTCAGTAGCAATTGATATTGTAAAAAAAGAATTTGAACATAAACGTATAGTTAAGAAAGAATTTAATAGAGATACCAGATCTCTTTATCATGATATTTATAGTTCACCCGGTTTACAAAAATCATATGTTGTTAATGAAGTTTTAGAGGATTTTAAATCAAAAGTTGGTCAACATATTGAAATTTTAGAATTAGAGCAATTTGGAAAATCTCTGTTTATTGATGGTGAAATACAAGTAGCTGCTACAGACGAACATTTATATAGCTCAACTTTTGTTGGAGCTGGCTTAAAATTAAATAAAAAAAATGAAAGAGCAGCAATAATCGGTGGTGGTGATGGCGGTGTTGCAAGAGAATGTATATCAAAAAAGTTTAATTTTATAGATTGGTATGAATTAGATCCAGAGGTTGTTGAAGTTTGCAATAAACATTTGGGTGAAATCGGAAAAAAAGCTACAGAAAAAAATTCAGTTAAATGTGTATGGGGTGATGCTTTTGAGAGTATAAAGACAATTAACGAAGATACATACGACCACATTTTTGTTGATTTAAATGATGATCAGTTTTGTATTGATCTTGCCGCTAAGAACATGGACTCTTTAATAAGAATACTTAAACCTAAAGGAGTTATTACTGCGCAGGTTGGTAGTCTGGATAAAAAACCTCTTCAAGTTGAAAACTGGTTGAATGTATTTAACCATCATTTTGGAAATACAAATTTATCAAGAGTTTATATACCCAGTTTTGATTGCTCTTGGAATTTTTCCTCATCAATTAATCATTAATTTTTTCTTTGTAATACTCTTAATTTGTGAAATACTTATTTTTTTATTAAAGGAGAAATAATGAATATATTTAAGAAAACTATTTTTTCAGTTTTATTTTCTTTATTAATTATAGGGAATGTAAATGCTGACAAAATAAAGATCGGAACTGAGGGTGCTTATCCTCCATGGAACTCAAAAAGCGAGGCAGGTAAGCTAATAGGGTTTGAAGTTGAATTAGCTTACACACTATGCAGATATATTGGACAACAATGTGTAATAGTTGAGCAAGACTGGGATGGAATGATTCCCGCTTTAATCATGAGAAAGTTCGATGCAATAATGGCTGGAATGTCAATCACCGCAGAGAGACAAAAAGCAATAAGCTTTTCTCAAGGTTATGCTGATGAAGTTGCATCTTTAGCTGTAATGAAAGGCTCAAGTCTTGAAGGTTTAGATACACCAGCAGGTATAAATTTAACTAAACCAAATTCAGATGCTAAAAAAGCTTTAAAAACACTTACTGGAGCATTAGCAGGTAAAACTGTTTGCGTTCAAACTGCTACAATTCACCAAAACTTTTTAGACTCTGGTGATGTGGGAAAAGTAAATGTAAGAACTTACAAAACACAAGATGAAGTTAATTTAGATTTAGCGTCGGGTAGATGTGATGCTGCATTAGCTGCTGCTGTTGCATTTAGCGATTATGCAGAAAAATCTGGCAAGCCAGTTGTTTTAACTGGACCAACTTTTTCAGGCGGTGCATTTGGTAATGGTGTTGGTGTTGGTATTAGAAAAGATGATACTGAACTTTTGAATGCATTTAACAAAGCAATCGATAAAGCGAGAAAAAACGGAGACATTAGTAGAATTGCTACTAAGTGGTTTGGTTTCGACGCTTCTATGTAATTAAATTTTAGATTTGGCGACTATAATGTATAGTCGCCAATCTGTATGGAACTTCTAGCATTTGGAGATACTGGTTGGGGTGATGAATTATTTTATGCAACCCTGATGACAATCGCTGTTTCTATAACAGCTATGTTGATAGGTTTTCTTTTTGCATTAATTTTTACTCCTTTAAAATTATCTCAAAACAAGTTTTTAAATTTTATAGCTAATTCTTACACTACGATTATTAGAGGTGTTCCAGAGTTATTAGTAATTTACCTTTTCTTTTTTGGTGGAACTGGTGCAGTTATGTTTGTTGCATCAATATTTGGTTACAATGAATATATTGAAATAAATGCATTTATCACTGGGGCATTTGCAATTGGAATAATTTCTGGTGCTTATTCTACTGAGGTTTTTAGAGGAGCAATTCAATCAATTGATAAAGGTCAGTTTGAAGCTGCTAATGTATTAGGTCTAAATAAATTTGGAAAATTTTTTAAAATCATTTTACCTCAAACATTAAGATTAGCTATTCCAAATCTAAGTAATGTTTGGCAAATAACACTCAAAGATACTTCTTTAATTTCAGTAACAGGTTTGGTTGAAATCATGAGACAATCTTATGTTGCAGCAGGCTCAACTAGAGATCCGTTATTTTTTTACTCATTTGCCGCTGTTTTGTATTTATTGCTTACTTTTGTGAGCATGAAGTTAATCAATAGATTAGAAGTTAAATATAGTAGGGGATACTAATGGATCTTGAGTTGATGGTTAATAGTTTCCCCAAATTATTAAGTGCAGCAGTGATAACTTTAAAACTTCTCTCGGTTTCTTTAATAATAGGACTATTCATTGGATTATTTTTTGCAATTTTAAGATTAAATAAAAATATATTTATCAATAAATTTGCATATGGATATTCGTATGTTTTTAGAGGAACACCACTTTTAGTACAAATTTTTATAATTTATTTTGGATTAGGTCAGATTGAATATTTAAGATCGACAGTTTTATGGGTAATTTTGAAAGAGCCATATTGGTGTGCTATTATTGCTTTTGCTCTAAATACAGGTGCTTACACTTCAGAGATATTAAGATCAGCATTTCAAACAATAAAACCTGGAATAATAGAGGCAGGTAAAAGTTTAGGCATCTCAAATAAAGTAATCTTTTATAAAGTTCAGATCCCTATTGCTATCAGACAATCTTTACCAGCCTATGGTAATGAAATTATTCTAATGATGAAGGGAACTTCTTTAGCAAGCACTGTGACATTAATGGATTTAACTGGAGTTGCCAAATATATAATTTCAACAACTTTTAAACCAATCGAGGTATTTATAGTTGCAGGGGGAATTTATCTTTTTATGACTTTTATAATACACAATGTGATTAAATTTTTAGAGAGAAAATATAGTTTTAATTAAAGTATAACTAAATCTAACTTTTGTTTTCCAAGTCTTTCATTACCATTTTCTGAGATCAAATAAGTTTCGCCAAGATTCATTGCTAATTGATTTTCTGAATCCATCAAGATCATATGCATAAAGAACACATTTCCAGGTTCAATAACATATGGATTATCAGTATATAGCATTGGCCAATCCATCCAATTCGGGGAAAATGTTGTACCTAAAGAATAACCACAAGCATTCATTCGAGCCTTACTGAAACCAAGGTCATCAAACGTTTTTGCGTGCACGTCAAAAACTTCTCCAATTTTATTTCCTGGTTTTAATTTATTTTCACAATTCTTTAATGCATCAACACAAGCTTCATGCATTTTATGATGTTTAGGATCTGGTTTACCAATAGGAATCGTTCTAAACATAGCAGAATGATAGTGTTTATATGTACCAGCCCACTCAATGGTCAATTGATCTTGAGCATTTAAAATTTGTTTTTCTGACTGGTAACGACAAAGAAGTGCATTTTTACCAGAGCCAATTATAAATTCATTTGCAGGATAATCTCCACCACCTTCAAATATAACTTTATTCATTTCAGCTAAGATCTTTGATTCACTAACACCAGCTTTTGCGTGTTTCCATACTTCATCTAAAGCCTTATCGGCAAGCTCTGCAGCTTTTTTTACATAAATAATTTCTTCTTTGGATTTTACAACTCGTAATTTTGTTATTAAGTCTGATTTATCTTCAAGAGAACAATAATTTTCAAAAGACTTATTTAATCTAAGAGCATTGCGTCCAGTTAAACCGTATGCCTCATACTCAACTCCTATTTTTTTTCCTTTAAGATTTAATTCATCTAAAATGACCTTAAGATCATCTGTTGGATTTGATCCATCTTTATCAACCCAAATTCTAATATCTTCTATATTTGATGTATTTTGAGCTTGTCTTAAATCAGGAGCTCTTGTGAGCAGTATTATATTTCCATTTTTATCTAAAACTAATGTTTGAAAATAAACATAACCAAAAGTGTCATAACCAGTTAGCCAATACATGGACTCTTGTCTAAACATTAGTAAGGCATCAATGTTTTGATCTTTCATTGAATTTAATACTTTAGTTTTTCTTTTAGAAAATTCTTCTTTTGAAAAATGGAGTGCCATTAAAATTATTTAGTAACTTGTATATTTTTTTATCTCTTTTATGACTGAACCAGTATGATTATTAATTTCTAGCTTTATTTTTGCTCGATCATCATTAAGAAAATGGACGTCTCTCGAAAGTTTAATAAATTTTTCTCCAAAATTTTTATCTTTTTCACATTGTCTTTTATCATCCTCAATAACCCATAGTTTAGAATTTATTTCTTTTAGCGATTGATAAAGATCATTCAGTTTATCATCAGATTTTACATTCTTATGCAACTGACTTTTTAAAATAGAGTGTTCATTATTAATAAATTTTAGTTTTTCCGAATCTTTAATTTTTCCTTGTTTGATTTCTAAAATTGAAATTTTATCTAAAAGTTCACCTATCGAGACTTCTACTATAATTTTATTCATAAAATCTAATACTGTGCTATCTTGTTACAAATATGTCTAATATTTTAATTATTAAACACGGATCATTAGGAGATATAGCTCAAGCGAGTGGTGCAATTCAAGACATATCTGAAAATCATAAAAATGATAGAATTTATTTACTGACTACAAAAGCTTATTTAGAAGTCTTTAAAAAAAATCCGTTTATTCATGAAGTAATCCTAGATAAAAGGTTGCCAAGATATAATATTATATACTTATATTTCTTAATGAGAGAACTTAAGAAACATAGTTTTTCAAAAGTTTATGACCTTCAAAATTCCTCAAGAACAAATTTTTATAAAAATATTCTTTTTCCTAAAGCAAAAAAAGAAATATGGTCAAGCTCTACTACAACCTTACCTAAGGTAATAAATAAAAAGGAATTTGATAAACACTCTGTTCTGGACAGATTTAATCATCAATTACAAACCTCAGGATTAAAAACAACTTATACTTTAAATCCCGATTTTAGTTGGGCGTGTTCTGAGATAAGAGGAATTAAGAATAATTTTAAATTGAATAAATTTATTTTATTATTTCCATTTTGTTCACCCCATCTAAATATTAAGAAATGGCCCTATTATAATGATCTTATAAAGCTCATTTCAAATGAATTTGGGGATGAGTATAAAATTGTTATAGCCCCAGGTCCTTCCGAGATAAATTATGCAAAAGAAATAAATGCTCTTGCATTATTAGATAATGGAAAAGCACTTGATATTTCTCAATTAACTTCTTTAATCAAAGAGAGTTCTTTTGTTATTGCAAATGATACTGGACCTGCTCACATTGCAGCACATGTAGGCGCTAAAGGTTTAACTTTGTTCGGAAAACATACAACAGCTTACAAAGTCAGCATTGAAAGAGAAAATTTTAAAGCAATTGAAGTTACAGATCTTAATAATTTAAGTGCAGAAAAAGTTTTTGAAAGATTACTTAATTCTTTGAATTAATTAAGAATTTTTTTGTACTCTTCTAAAGTTTTATCCCATTGAAATTTTGAGACATATACTTTTGCATTTTTACCAAGTTCGACGTATCTTTTATTTTCAATCATTGAATTTAATGATGAATATATGTCGTCTAGATTGTTCCCATCACAAATTAATCCAGTTTTATCATGTTCAATAGCATCCGATGCACCACCATCTTTTCCTCCAATTGAGGGTATTCCATATTGTGCAGCTTCAACATAAGCTATTCCAAAACCCTCTACAGAGGTTTTATGTATTATAGATGGCATTACAAAAATATTTGATTTAGCCACTAAAGCATTCTTTAAATCATTACTTATGTCTTTAAAAAACATTACTTGCGAGGTTAGATCTAATTCTTCAACTAATTTTTTTATATTTTCCTCTTCATCACCATAACCAATACAAATATAAACAATATCAGGGTATAATTGTTTTAAATTTCTTAGTGCCATAATTATTTTTTCATGATTTTTTCTTTTATCAAATCTGGAAACAGTAATTAGTCTCGGTGTTTTTACTTTTAATAAACTTTCGACTTTTTCTAGAGATTTTTTATTTAATATTTGAACTGGGTCAACTCCAGGATTTATAACTATAACTTTATCTTGTTTTACACCATTATTTATCGCTAAATTTTTTGTGTACTCAGAATTCGCTATTACTCTCTTTACATTATTAAGAACTTTTGTAACTCTTTTGTTTAATGAACTTCCTAATGGGTGATTGATCTCCTTACCATGGATTAAACAATACTTTTTTTTATCAGTTTTTATTAACTCTAAACTTTTCCAATGATCAGCAATAATACCCTCAACTTTATTTTCTTTTATAAATTCATTTATTAATTGAGCTTTTCTTATTTTCCTTAAAAATTTTATTCCACCAACTCTTTCTATTGAAAAACTCGCTTGTTCATCAAAATCTTTATGATTTTGATTATAATCTGCAAAAACTTTAACCATGAAATTTTTTGACATTTCACGGGATAAACCCCACATCAAACTTTGCATGCCACCTAATTCAGGTGGGAATGCCCTTGTTAGAATAAGATACATTAATTAGTTTTCCACTTAATACCACATCCTGCACTAGGAATTTGATTCTCTGGTCCTTTGTTAGTTTCAGCTATTTGTTTCATAGCTTTTAAAAGATCACTATCTCCATCTCTCACTGGAATTAATTTTTTAAGTTCTCTTACCCTTCCTCTATATTGAAGTTCTAAGTCTTTGTTGTACCCAAAAAAATCTGGAGTACATACTGCATCATAAGTTTTTGCAATTTCTTGAGTTTCATCAACTAAATAAGGGAAACCAAATTGATTTTTTTTTGAAAACTCAATCATATTTTCAAATGAATCTTCAGGATAATTTTCAGCATCATTGGCGCAAATAGCCACTGAGTTAATACCGATATCTTTTAATTTTTTACAATCTTCAACAATATCTTTTGTTACAGCTTTAACATACGGACAGTGGTTACAGATAAACATGATTAATGTTCCCTTTTCACCTCTAATATCCTTTAATGAAAGTATAGTGCCTTCTGTTGATTTAAGCTTAAAGTCATAAGCTTTTTGACCAAAATCACATATTGGAGTTTGTATGGGCATAATGTAATAATATATAAATTATGTTTTACGATTTAAAAGATAAAAAACCAAAAAACTCTGGCGAAAATTGGGTAGCACCTAATGCAACTATTATAGGCGATGTTACCTTAGAAAAAAATTCTAGTATCTGGTTTAATGCAACTTTAAGAGGTGATGTGGAAAATATTCATATAGGTGAAGGTTCTAATGTTCAGGATGGATGTGTTTTACACACAGATCCTGGATATCCGTTAAAAGTTGGAAAAAATGTTACGATAGGCCATATGGTTATGCTGCACGGATGCACAATTGGAGAAAATAGTTTGATAGGAATAGGTGCAGTTATACTTAACAATGCAAAGATTGGAAAAAATTGTATTATTGGGGCTAAAGCTTTAATAACGGAAAATAAAGAAATACCCGATAACTCTTTAGTAATTGGCTCTCCTGGAAAAGTTGTGAGAGAGCTTACTGAAGATGAAAAAAAAGCAATAACTGAAAACACAAAACACTATCAAGACAATTGGAAAAAATACTCTAATTCTATATTTTAAGTAAAATGCCAACTTATACAGTAACAAATTCAAACTTTAATATTTCATCTAAACAACAAAAAAAATTAGCTGAAGGAATTACAAAAGTTCACAATGTAGTAACTGGTGCAAATACATATTTTGCACAAGTAATTTTTAATAAAACAAAAAAGAATAATCATTTTATGGGTGGAAAAAAAGTGAGGGAGCCATCTTTATTTTTACTTGGCCAAATTAGGGCAGGTCGATCAAAAGAAGTCAAAGACAAATTAATTTCAGATTTAAAAAATGTATTAGTAAAAAATTCTAAATTAGATGAAACTCAAGTATGGGTTTATATTAATGATCTTCCCCCATCTCAGATGATTGAATACGGGGCTGTCTTACCAGAGTCAGGCAAAGAGAAACAGTGGTATGCAAATTTATCTATAAAATTAAAGAAAAAATTAGCGGCTATTGAAAAATAATTTAAGGCACCAACCAATCATTCTTATTTGTTTCTAAATCAAACTTAGCTCTTCGATGTCCTTTAGCAGCAAGATATAGCCATTCAACAGATTTAACTTTACATTTAATCACAGTAAAGTTTTTATAACCTTCCTCACTTTGTTCCATAGTATAATCAAAATCTTCTAATTTGGATATCATCCCCGATGTTGGATTATCTGATGTAGTCCCTGGAGGACTATCGGTTAAATAGCAACGTCTACTTATATGTTGAGTTTTTTTCCAAGACTCTTCAGTTATAGAATTTTGATTATTAACCTCACACTCTACTTTGACTCTTAGTTGTATCTTTTCCTCTTTATCATAGAAAACTAAAGAGGCATTTTTATTATTTTTCAATATATCCACTTTTGGAGATCTTAAATCAGTGTGAAACTGTAAGAGATTGCTTTTTCTGTCTGATTTACGTAAGACAACTATTCTACCATCAACATCATTTTGATGAGCGCAAATAAAAACAGGAATTCTAAATGGTGAACTTCTGTTGGTTACAGCATCATCCAACATTGACCAATATTTATTTTGAATTTCTTCTAAATCTTCATAGTATGCTGGCTGCATACTCTACTTTCTAAATCTTTTTATTAAGCTTGAAGTATCCCAACGATTACCACCCATTCCTTGTACTTCTGCGTAATATTTATCAACTAATTCGGTTACAGGTAACAATGAACCATTATTTTTAGCTTCATCCATTGCAATTTTTAAATCTTTTCTCATCCAATCAACTGCAAAACCAAAATCAAATTTATCATCAATCATAGTTTTATATCTATTTTCCATCTGCCAAGATTGTGCTGCACCTTTTGAAATAACTTCAATTACATCCTCCATATTTAATCCTGCTTTCATTCCAAAATTAATAGCTTCAGATAAACCTTGTACTAAACCTGCAATACAAATTTGATTAACCATTTTTGCAAGCTGTCCATTCCCTGGACCACCAAGCAATTTCATTTTTTTACTATAACAATCAATTTTATCTTTTGCTTTGTCAAAGTCAGTTTGATCACCACCGATCATAACTGTTAATGCACCATTTTCTGCGCCAGCTTGACCTCCTGATACTGGCGCATCTAGTGAACCAAATCCATTTTTTTTTGCATAAGCATGTATCTCCCTTGCAATTGTTGCAGAGGCAGTTGTGTTATCAATGTAAACAGCACCTTTTTTAATTGTTTTAAATACACCGTTGTCTCCAAAAGTAACCTCTCTTAAATCATTGTCATTTCCTACACATGTAAAAATGTATTCAGCATCTTTTGCAGCTTCAGCTGGAGTATCAGCCATTTTACCTTTGTGTTCATTAATCCATTTTTCAGCTTTGGATTTTGTTCTGTTAAAAACAGTTACATTGTGTCCACCTTTTGATATATAACCTGCCATTGGATAACCCATAACACCAAGACCAATGAAAGCAACATTACAACTCATAATATTTTAATATGTTTAAAAGTTTAAGTTTAAAAGTAATTATATTTGGATTTATATTTACATTTTTTTCTAGTTTTGGACAGAGTTTTTTTCTTGGCCTTTTTAATTCTAGCATACGAGATGCATTATCTATCACTCAAGGTCAATTTGGATCAATTTACGCATCTGCAACTTTGTTGAGTAGTTTTTTATTAATTTGGGTTGGAAAAAAAATAGACGATATAAATATATTTAAATTTGCCTTTTTGGTAACAATTCTTCTGTCCTTCTCATGTTTTTTCTTTTCAAAAATTTCTTCAATAACCTTTTTATTTATTGCAATTTTTCTAATGAGATTTTCAGGGCAAGGCATGATGTCTCATACTGCAACAACAACCATATCTAGATATTTTACAAAATCTCGAGGTAAAGCTCTAAGCACAAGTTGGTTTGGTCTCTCTACTGCTGAATTTATACTACCTGTTTTAATTGTATATTTACTAACTATAACTTCTTGGCAAAATTTATGGATATATATTTCAATATTAGTTTTGATATTTCTGCCAATAACTTCTTTTACTTTAGTCAAGAACTTAAACTTTGAATCTAGAGAGAAGACAAACCAAAAAGAGTTTAATGAAAAAATAAAACAATGGAAAAGAATTGAAGTTCTTAAAGACTATCGATTTTATATAGTTTGTTTGAATATGTTAGCGATGCCATGGATTGCAACTGGCGTTTTTGTTTATCAATCTTTTATTTTAGAGTCTAAAGGGTGGGGTACTTATGTAATTGCTCAATCTTTTATGGTTTACTCAATTTTGTCAGTAGTAACTCTATTAATTGCAGGATTTTTAATTGATAAATTTACGAGTAGAAAATTACTTATTTTTATGAATATTCCATTATTAATTTCTACTGTAGTTCTTATGTATTTTGATATTTCATATTCTGCTTTCATATTTTTAGGTTTAATTGGTATTTCAAATGGACTCGCAAACGTCCTAGGCTCATCAACTTGGGCAGAAATTTATGGTGTAAGATATATTGGTTCAATTAAAGCTTTAACTACGGCCTTAATGGTTTTCTCTACTGCTTTTGGCACTGCTTTATTTGGCATATTAATAGATATTGGATTCTCAATAGAGCAGATAGCCTTAATATCATTTATTTATATTGCCTTATCAGCGACTCTTTTATTGTTTGTTAAAAATAAGCTAAATCCAGAGTATTTATAAAATTCTCCTTGATTTTTTAAACTTCACTGTGTAGATACTCCGCATGGCTAGAGTTACTGTAGAAGATTGTATAGATAAAGTGGACAGCCCCTACGAGTTAGTTTTGGTAGCTAAAGAAAGAGCAACTCAACTTAATACTGGTATAGAACCCACTTTAGATAAAGATAATGACAAAAACACTGTTATTGCTTTAAGAGAAATTGCACAAGAAAATATTACAGTAAACGATCTTACCGAAAGTGCAGTTTACAAATTAAGGAAACATGTAGAGCAGGTTGATGATGGAGCCGAAGATGATGAGGAAGTAGGTGATGATTTTGAAAGTTTATATAAGGGCGAAATTTCAAAAAGCGGGACACCTATTTTACCATCGAAGAGAGCAAGGAAGACACCAGAAAAAATACAAGTTTCAAACGACGACTTAGCAGAGTTATCACAAACAGCCAGACCAGATATCGATACATCAGCAACTGATGAAACTGGAGAGGAACAAGGTGATGTTTCATTAGATGAAGTAACCGAAACAGAAAATCAAGGCTCTGAACAAGACACTTCTGACGAAACTGAAAATAATTAAGTAAATTCTTTTAAAATTTTTTCCCTATGCTCATCTAAATCAGGGATGTCACCTCTAGTTTTTTCATCTTTATAGTTAGACATTTTTATTGGATTACCGGCTAGTTTGAAATCTCCAATTTTTTTATGAAAGGCTTTAACAATCATATTTCTTGCATATACTTGGGGATTCTCTACCGCTTCTTTAATATTAAATATAGGACCACATGGAATTTTCTCTTTTTCCATGTCCTTAACCCATTCTTTGGTATTTCTATTTAACAGTTTTTTTTCAAGAATTTCCTTAAGCTTATCCATGTTTTGTGCTCTAGATGAATTGTTAAAAAATTTTGGATCTTTATGTATTTCAGATATCCCCAAAAGTTCACAAAGTTTTTCGAACAGTCTGTCGTTTCCAGCTGCGATAATAATATAACTATCTTTAGTCTTAAAAGCTTCGAATGGTGCAATCGATGGATGACGTGATCCCATTGGTTTTGGTATTTCATTTTTTGCTAAATAACGAGCTATAGCATTTTCTAAAATTGCTATTTGGCAATCAAGCATTGAAACATCTATGTACATACCTTTACCAGTTTTTTGTCTGTCATAGAGAGCTGCATTTATTCCAATCGCAGTAAACAAACCAGCGGTGATATCTCCAATTGATGTTCCTACCCTCGTTGGTTCTGAGTTTGGTTGACCAGTTACACTCATTAATCCTCCCATACCTTGAACAACCATATCATAAGCAGGCAGTTCTTTTAGAGGACCAGTTTGTCCAAAACCTGAAGCAGATGCATAAATTAGTTTTGGGTATTTTTTACTCACATCTTCCCAACCATATCCCCATTTTTCTAAAGTGCCTGGTTTAAAATTCTCAACTAATATGTCTGCTTTAGATAAAATTTTATCAAAAATTTTTTTGTCCTCTTCTTTTTTTAAGTTAAGAGCAATACTCTCCTTACCTCTATTTAGTGACATAAAATAAGCGGAGTATTCTTCTATGAATGGTCCAAATTTACGGGAATCATCACCAATTTCTGGAGCTTCAATTTTAATTACTCTAGCCCCAAGATCAGATAAAATCATCGTGCAATAGGGACCGACTAATACTCTCGTTAAATCAACAACTAGCAGGTTTTTTAAAGGTCCATCCATATAATTTCTATAATATTTGAGTTTTTGGCGACTTGACTCTTATTAATAAGTTCACTTTAATTGAATTATTAAAAATAACAATAGAGGGAAAAATAATGTTAAAAAAAATATCTTTATATTTAACTTCATTAGTTTTTGTATTTACTACTATTGGTTCTGCTTATGCTGTTACGCTAAAAGCAAGTCACCAATGGCCTGGAACACCAAGAGCTGATGGATCTTTCGACCCACGTCACGAAATGGTTCAAATCATTGCTGACGAGGTAAAAAAAGCAAATGTTGGAATAGATATCAGAATTTATCCAGCTAAATCATTATACAAACCTAAAGAACAGTGGAAACCAATGACAACTGGTCAATTGGATATTTCTGCTTTTCCATTAGCTTATGCGTCTAAGTTCCATCCAGAATTTGATGCAACTTTAATGCCAGGAACCGTTAAAAATCATGATCATGCGTTGAGATTCAATAAAGGACCAATGATGACTGAGATTAAAAGAATTATTAACGATGCTGGTGTAGTAGTTTTATCTGATGCATGGTTAGGTGGTGGTTTTGCTTCAAAGTCAAAATGTATAAAAAATCCTAGTGATGCAAAAGGTCAAGTTATGAGAGCTGCGGGTAAAGCATTTAACCAAATGTTAGAAGCAGCTGGTGCTGGTATTCAAAGTATGCCATCATCAGAGATATACACAGGTTTACAAACTGGTGTATTAACTGGTGCGAACACTAGCTCAGGAAGTTTTGTAAGTTACAAAATCTACGAACAAGTTTCTTGTGCAACTCCTCCAGGAAAATTTGGTCTGTGGTTTATGTATGAACCAATTTTGATGTCAAAAAAGTCTTTTGACGCGCTAAACTCTAAGCAGCAAAAAGCTTTAATGAAAGCTGGTAAAGTTGCAGAGAAATACATGACAGCTCAAGTAGAAAACTTAGATAAAAAGTTTGAAGATGCTTATAAAGCTGCAGGTGTAAAATTAGTATACATGTCCGAAAAAGACCATGCTGCATGGGTAGAGATCGCTAAGAAATCTTCTCACAAAGCATTTGCTGATAAAGTTCCAGGTGGCGATAAGCTGATGGAAATGGCTTTAGCAGTTAAATAAAATAATATATAAAGAACCCCTATTTATTCTATTTAAATAGGGGTTTTTTTATGAAAAAAAAATATCTTCAATTTTGTGATTTAATAGCTAAAGCATGTGGTGCTTTTGCTGTATTAGCATTGCTATTGTCAATATTGGTAATTGTTGAACTTGTTTTTGAAAGATATTTTTTTCAAAGAGCAATAACATGGCAAACAGAACTTGTCACCATGTTATTAGTTGCTTCAACTTTTATAGGAAGTGTATACGTTCTAAGTGAAAAAGCTCATGTGAGCATGGAATGGATATACGATTTTTTATCAAAAAAAAATATAATTAGATTAAAAATTTTTACATCTTCGGTAAGTTTAATTTTCTTCTTAATTTTATTTTATTTTGGATTTCTAATGTTTGAGGAAGCATTTACCAAAAATTATTCAACAGGAACTGTCTGGGATCCACCATTATGGATACCATATTCATCAATGATGATTGGGGCTTTGCTGATGATATTACAGTATATCGCAGAAATTATAAAATTAACTGATGAAAAGGATTTTAATTAAATGGATCCATTGATTATAGCATTAATTGTTGCAGTTTTTACTTTATTGGTACTTTTTTCTGGAATTCCAATTGCTTTTGGTTTGAGTTTTGTTTCAATAGCTCTGTTAGTTACATTTGAAGGTGTTCAAATGCTAGATGTCTTTGCTGAAACATTTTTTGCAGGACTAAACTCTTTTGTTTTACTTTCTATACCAATGTTTATTTTAATGGGAATGGCCGTTGCTAATTCTCCAGCGGGAAAAGATTTGTATACAGGATTAGATAGATGGCTTTGGAGAGTACCAGGAGGATTGGTAATTTCTAATATTGGAGCGTGCTCAGTTTTTGCAGCCTTGAGTGGATCTAGTCCCGCAACCTGTGCTGCGATTGGAACAATGGGAATACCCGAAATGAGAAAAAGGGGATATTCGGATCAGATTGCAACTGGAACTATTGCAGCTGGTGGAACTTTAGGCGTTTTAATTCCTCCAAGTATTGTTTTAATTGTTTATGGGATCGCAACTGGTACATCTATTGGAAGATTATTTTTATGTGGTCTCGTGCCTGGTTTTATGTTAGCAGGAATGTTTGCGATATGGGCTCTAATACATAGTTATTTTATTGATAAAGATGCAGCAAAAGCTTTAAGAAATAGAGTAAGACCAACTCTAAAAGAAAAACTCGAGGTTTTACCAAGAATTTTACCTTTCCTAGCTATCATAGCTGGTGTTTTGTATGTACTTTATGGAGGAGTTGCAACACCCTCTGAAGCATCTGGAGTAGGAGCATTTTTAGTTTTTGTATTGATTGCTGTTGTTTACAAAATTTATCAACCAAAAAAGATTTGGAACATTGTTAAAGTTTCAATGAAAGAAAGCGTAATGATAATGTTCATTATTGCTGCCTCATATCTTTTTGCATTTACTCTTTCACAACTGTATGTAACTCAGTCTTTGGCACAGAGCATGGTCGAATTAAGCTCTAACAAATGGGTTGTGTTCATGCTGATAAATATATTTCTTTTAATAGCTGGTTTCTTTTTACCGCCAGTTGCGGTTATTGTAATGACTTCTGCTATATTATTACCAGTTATTACTACTTTAGGTTTTGACCCATACTGGTTTGCAATAGTATTTACAATTAATATGGAGATTGGCTTAATCACACCACCAGTTGGATTAAATCTTTATATTATAAAAGGAATTACCCCAGATGTTAGTTTGTCAGAAATTTTAAAAGGATCTATACCGTTTATGATAATTATGGCTTTAGCTATAGTAATTTTATGTATTTTTCCTGAGATTGTTACATGGTTCCCTGATAAAATAATGGGTAAAGACCTTGGATTCTAAAAAAGAAATAAATAGAAAAATATCTGTTGCCCCAATGATGGATTGCACAGATAGGCATGATCGTTTCTTTTTAAGACTGATGAGCAAAAATGTAATGCTCTATACTGAGATGGTTGCTACAAAATCAGCAATTTACGGCGATCGAAAAAAAATTTTATCTTATAGTCCTGAAGAAAAACCATTAGCTTTACAAGTTGGTGGGTCTGATAAAGAAGAATTAGCAAAAGTAGCTAAAATTGCTGAGGATATGGGTTACGATGAAATTAACATTAACCTCGGTTGTCCTAGCAAAAAAGTTCAAAAAAATAAATTTGGTGCATGTTTAATAAAAGAACCTGACTTGGTTGCAGAATGCATCAGTTCAATGGTGAATGCTTGTAAAATACCTGTTACGGCAAAGACAAGAATTGGTTTCGATGATACAGAGGAATTTGATTATTTGAATAATTTTATACACAAGATGAAAGTTGCTGGTTCAAAAACATTTATTTTGCATGCAAGGAAAGCAATTTTAACTGGTTTATCTCCAAAACAAAATCTAAATATTCCAAAACTAAATTACAAAATGGTTTATGACATTAAAAAAGAAAATCCTGATTTAGAAATAATTATAAATGGTGGAATTACAAAAGTTGAGGAAATTAAAAATCATTTGAAATTTTGTAATGGTGTTATGATAGGAAGATCAATTTATCAAAATCCATATTCTTTAATAGAAATTGAAAAAGAAATATTCAATACAGAAATAAGTCCAACACGGGAACAAGTGGTAGAAAAACTTTTAGAGTATGCTGATAGAGAAGTAAAATTAGGAACAAAGATTAATCATATTATGAGACATACAGTAGGTTTATATCATGGACAAGCTGGATCTAAGGAATGGAAAAGATATTTAAGTGATAATATGATGGCAAGAGACTCTGATTTTCAAAAAACAAAACATATCATGACCATTGTTCAGAATAATGAGAAAGCTATTCAGACTAATTCATAATGGAAACTTTGGACGTTAATGAAATTATAAATCTATTATTTGTTTTATCTATAGCGGCCTCAGTTGCTGGCTTCATGGCAGGTTTACTAGGTGTTGGTGGTGGAATTATAATAGTACCAGCACTTTATTATGCTTTTACAGTTTTAGATTTTGATATTGCAACAAGAATGCATCTTTCAGTTGGTACTTCTTTAGCAATCATAATCCCAACTTCCATTATATCAACGAAAACCCACATGGAGTATGATGCAGTTGATTTCAAACTAATAAAATCTTTTGGTATATTTATTCTATTTGGTGTGATTAGTGGAACATTTTTAGCAGTAAACTTAAAGACACCAGCTTTTGTCTTATTCTTTTCCATTATGGCTTTTATAGTTGGATTATTCTTTATCTTTTTTAGAGAACAGCTTTTAAAAAATCCAAAAATGATTTCTGACTCTGCTAAAAATATTTCTGGAGTTATTATAGGTTTTATATCTGTATTGTTGGGAATTGGTGGCGGTTCATTAATGGTTCCTTTTATGAGAACTTTTGGATACGATATTAGGAGATCAATAGGAACTGCAGCTGGAGTTGGGTTTCTGATTGCTGTATTTGGTACAGTCACAATGATTTCTGGAGGAAAAATTGTGGGTAATTTAAACACGCCTTACAGCTTTGGATATGTAAATTTACTAGGCTTTTTAGTTTTCGTTCCGGTAACAATGATAATGGCAAGGGTAGGAGCAAAAGCGGTTTATAAAATAGATAAAAATATATTAAGTAAGATCTTTGGTATATTTTTAATTGTTGTGTCAATCAGGTCTTTTTTTGAATATTTATCTATAAGTCAATAAATGTCTAATATTTTAAAAGAAATTATTGATCATTTTAATAATAACCATTTTGATAAAGCGCTTAATTTGTGTAATGCGAGTAATGAAAAAAAAACTGCACACATAATTTATAATATTAAAGGTGCCATTTTATTCAAACAAAAAAATTATGAATTAGCAAAAAATGAATTTTTGAAATCAATAGATTTAGATGAAAAATTTTTAGATCCTCACAAAAATCTTTTTAATTTGAATATAAGATTAAAGGATTATAAGTCCGCTATTATAAATGCAAAAAATGTTATTAAATTAGACTCCATAAAAAATCCATTGTCATATTTTAATTTAGCTTTAGCCCATGATTTAAATAATGATTTTAAAAAAGCAATAGAGCTTTATAAAATAGTTGAAACTCTTAATTTCAAGGAAAAAAGAATTTTATTTAATAATTTAGCAAAATGTTATTTGATTAGTGAAAATATTATTGAGGCTAAAAATTATTATCTAAAGGCACTGGAATTTGATCAAGACGATAAAGTAATATTAAATAATCTTTTAATTCTATATTTGAGAATAGGCGAAAAAGATAAATCAGAATACTTTTATAAAAAAGCAAAGAAAATCGATGAAAATTATATTGAATTCAGATTAAATGAATCTGAATATTTTTTTTCTAAAAACAATTACCAAAAATCAATCGAGATTTTACAATCAATTATAAATAAAACAAAAAATTATATTGCTTATTCAAAGCTAGCAAAAATTTACTCAATGATAAATGAAAAAAAAAAAGCAATAGAGACTGTTGAAGAAGCTTTATCTATTTACCCCAATAGTAAAGATTTTAAACTTAAGAGGGGTGTTATGCATTTAATTGACGGTGAGTTTGAAAAAGGATGGGAATTTTATGAATTTAGAAATGTAATAGAGAAAGATATTTCCTTTCAAAATATTAAAATTTGGAATGGTGAAAGTTTAGAACAGTCAAATATTTTAGTTACATGTGAACAGGGTTTAGGTGATGTATTACAATTTTCAAAATTCTTATTAAATCTATCACCAGTCTGTAAAAAAATTGATTTTTTACTTTATGATAAACTTATACCAATCTATAAAAAAAAAATTAAAAATATTAAAGTTTGTATAAAAAAAGAAATTACAGAGAGTAATTACGATTATAAAATTTCTTTAGGTTCATTAAACAAATATTTTTACAAATCAAAAAACTCAAAATCATCAGATCTTATCAATTTTGACAATAACAAAAAAAATATATCGAATTTAATTTTACGTAGTGACAAAAAGAATATAGGTTTAGTTTGGTCTGGAAATTTTTTTGGACCAAAAGAACCTTCAAGATCTATAAAATTAAAAAATTTTCAGAAAATACTAGGGTTAGATTTAAATTTTTATTCATTCCAAAACGAAATTTGGTTAAGAGACAAGGAGTTTTTTAATAATTCAAATATTAAAGATTTAAGTAAAAAAAGTTTGTCTGAGATAATAGGCATTATACAAAATTTAGATTTGGTGATTTCTACTGATACATTTTTTTTACATTTATCCTGCATTTGTAACAAAGAAACTTGGGGTTTGATCTCCTTAAATGCAGACTGGAGATGGTATGAATATTATAAACATAATCCCTATAAAACACTAAAAATCTACAAACAAAACGATTATAAAAGTTGGGATAATGTTATTCAAAATGTTTATATTGATCTTAAAAATAAATTTAATATTTAATCAGTTCCCCATTTAACCTTGCTCCATATTCTCTCGTGAAAATAGTAAAAAAAAAGTGGAACTATTGATCCAACACCAAGTATTCCTGCACCTGTAAATGTTCCAGTGTAGATGTATCCAAAAATTACCCAATAAACAAAAATGATGAATCTCCAAGAAAAAGTTTTTGCTACCGATCTAATTTTTCTATCTGCCATAAAAAAAAGAGGTGACTTCAGTCTCCCTCCATCACCTCACGAATATAATTTAATTGATTCTTTAAAATTTAATGAACACTTAATAGTTGAATTTTGGAATTAATGATATGAATTTGCATGTAATATCAAAGTTTTCACTCAAAAATTGTACTCAATTTAACCACAACTTTAGAATGCAACAAACATAAAAAATTGATATTTTATAAAATGAGTAAAAAAAGGGTTAAAAAAAACTCTCAAAGTAATTTAAAGATTTTCAAATTTTCGCCAGAGAATATTATTGGTGGAACAAAAAAAAATATTGAAAATTTTTTCCAAAACATAAAAAAAAACAGAAAAAAAAATAAATTAAGAATAGAAAAAGAAAAAAAAATACAAGAAAAAAAAGAAATTCAGCAACAAAAGAAGCAAGCTCAGAGAGATAGAATAAATAAAGCTAAAGAAGATAGGCTTCAAATATTAGCTCAAAAAAAATTAATTACAGAAAATGAGAAAAAAATTCAAAAAAACGAGGAAAAAAGAAAAAAAATTGAAGAGAAAAGATTAAAAATTGAACAACAAAAAATTAAGGACGAGGAAGCAAAAAAATTAAGAGAGGATGCGAGAAAACTAAAGGAGGAAGAGCTAAGAATCAAAATACTAGAAAGACAAAAAATTAGAGAGGAGAAAAATAGAATTAAATTGGAGAAAATAAAATCTAGGGAATTAGATGCTCAAGAGCGAAGAGATGAAAAGGAGAGGGAGAGACAAGAAAGAAATAGATTGAGAGACTTAGAAAGACAAAAAAGATTAGATGAGGAGCAAAAACTAAGAGAAGCTGCCAGAAAATTAAAATATGAAGAGGAGAAATTAAGAGAAACTGAAAATAGATTGAGACAACTTGAGTTAGATAGAAAACAAGATCTAGAAAGACAAATCTTAGAAGAACAAGCAGAACAGAAAGCTAAAGAAGAAGAGTTAAGGGAAAAAGAACAGCAAATAAAGATCGAAGAAGCTGAAAAATTATTAAAAGAAAAAGAGGAAAGAGAAAAAGATGAGGAAAGAAGAAAAGAGCAAGAAAAGCAAAGGCTTATTGATGAGGAAAGAGCAAAGTTATTGAAAGAAAAGGATGAGGAAGAAGAAAGAATTAAAGAGGAAAACCGTAGAATAAAAGAATGGGAAGATAAATTTGATCAAGAACAAAGAGCTAGAGAGGAAGAATTAATTAAAAAATTTTATAGTAACAATTCTAAACTATCAGAAACAGAAAATGGTACTAATGATAACAAAGATAAAGAGGACAAAAACTAATTAAATTTTTTGATCGTATTCTCCAATCTTACCAGTTTTCATCAATATTTTATCAATAAATTTAAAAATATTTAATTTCCTTTCATCTGATGTTGGACTTTCAGTCACTACAACTAAAGAAGGTTTGTTTGATGAAGCTCTAATCAAACCCCAAGAACCATCCTCAAAAGAAAATCTAACACCATTTACAGTTATAATCTCTTTTATTTCTTGATTATCTATCTTTATTTTATTATCTTTAATTTTTTTAAACTCTTTTACCATTTCACGCACTACATTATATTTTTCTTCATCTTTACAATAAGGTGCCATTGTTGGTGATTGGAAAGTAATTGGAATTTCTTTTATTATTTCACTCATTTTTTTGTTTTGATTATTTAATAAGTGACAGACTTGAATTGCTGAATTAATTCCATCGTCATAACCATAACCTAACGGTTGATTGAAAAAAAAGTGTCCACTTTTCTCAAACCCAGCTAAAGCTTTTTCATTATGAACTTTCCTTTTTATATGTGAATGACCAGTTTTCCAGTATAGAGTTTCACATTGGTTTTCATTTAGAATCTTATCTGTTGAGTAAAGGCCTGTAGACTTTACATCTACAATAAATTTTGAATTTTTATGTGAGCTAGACAAGTTTCTAGCAATTAATAATCCTATTTTATCAGAAAAAATTTCATTGCCTTCATTATCGATTACGCCAACTCGATCACCATCTCCGTCAAAACCAAAACCTATATCAGCATTATTTTCTTTTACTGATTTAACTATGGCATGAAGCATTTCTAAATCCTCAGGATTTGGATTGTATTTAGGAAAATTCCAGTCTAAATCACAATCTAGCTCGATTACTTCACACCCTATTCCTCTTAATATGTCAGGAGCAAAAATACCTGCAGTACCATTACCACATGCAACCACAGCTTTTATTTTTTTTTTCAATTTATTTTTACTAATCAAATCCTTTTTATAAACTTTATCAAAATTTTTTACTTTCTTTTCATTTCCATCACCTTTAGTAAAATCTTGATTTAAGGTGATTTCTTTTAATTCGTTCATCTCTTCTGGGGCGTGTGTTAATCCTTTTTTGATGCCCATTTTTACACCTGTCCAACCATTTTCATTATGACTGGCGGTCACCATCGCTACTGCATCAGCATTTAAATTAAATTGTGCAAAATAAACCATTGGTGATAATGATAAGCCCACATCTTCGATGAAACATCCAGTTGAAATTAAACCTTTCTTTAAAGCAGATTTTATTTTCTCACTGTATGATCTATAATCATGTCCGACAATTACTCTTGGATTTTCTTTTTTGGTATGGTTTTTAATTTGTGTCCCAAGGCCCTTTCCAAGATTCGTTATTCCTGATTCATTGATGTCTTTTTCAAAAACCCAACGAGCGTCATATTCACGAAATCCATAGGGGTCTATTTTTAATGTTTCAGACATATTGTTAATTACTTACATTTTTTTGACTTTTATAGTTGAAATATTTTTTATTTGTTCTATAAATGTTCTATTGATTTATGAGTTATATAGTATATTGATACAAAGCGTATACAACATATAGTTGTTTTCGTAATAATAACAAAATATATTAAAAAATATGAATAAAATACTATCGCAGGCCCTAAAGAAAGCTGTCTCTGAATACAGTCCTGAGGTAAATCAAGCTGCAAGAACTAATAGACCTGATCTTTTCTCTCTAAATAATGAAACTGAGCTTTTTCAAAACGATAAAGGTATAATTATTAAAATTGACCGATCTAGAGATGCAAATCTGACAGATTTTGGTAAGGCAACATTAAAAGATAGATATTTAGGACACAATGAATCTTACCAAGATTTATTTGCGAGAGTAGCTAGCACTTATTCTGATGATAATCTGCATGCTCAAAGAATTTATAACTACATAAGTAATCTTTGGTTTATGCCTGCAACTCCAGTTTTATCAAACGGCGGGACCAAAAGAGGTTTACCAATTTCTTGTTTTCTTAATGAGGCCTCAGACAGCTTGGGTGGTATTTTAGATCTTTGGAGTGAAAATGTTTGGTTAGCTGCTAAAGGCGGGGGCATTGGAAGTTATTGGGGTAATCTAAGGTCTATTGGAGAAAAAATAGGAAAAGTTGGTAAAACTTCAGGAATCATTCCTTTTATAAAAGTAATGGATTCTTTAACAATGGCAATCAGTCAAGGTTCTTTAAGAAGAGGTTCGGCTGCATGTTATCTTCCAATTGATCATCCTGAAATAGAGGAATTTATTGAAATGAGAAGACCAACGGGTGGTGATCCAAATAGAAAATCTTTAAACTTACATCATGGTGTTTTAGTTTCAGACGCATTTATGAGAGCAGTGGAAACAGATGAACAATGGGCACTCAAAAGTCCTGTTGATGGAACTATTCAACAAACTTTATCGGCTAGAAACTTATGGATTAGATTATTAACAGCAAGAATAGAAACAGGTGAACCTTACATAATTTATATTGATACTGTTAATAGACAGATACCTCAACATCACAAATTAGCTAACCTTACAGTTAAAACATCTAATTTGTGCAGTGAAATAACTTTACCCACAGGAATTGATAAAGATGGACATGATAGAACAGCTGTTTGCTGTTTATCCTCGTTAAATTTAGAAAAATATGATGAATGGAAAGATGATCCTAATATGATTAGTGATGTGATGAGATTTTTAGATAACGTTCTATCTGATTTCATTAACAAAGCACCAGAACAATTTAAAGATGCTAAGTATTCAGCTGAAAGAGAGAGAAGTGTTGGTTTAGGTGTGATGGGTTTCCATTCTTTTTTACAAAAAAATAGAATTCCAATTGAGTCAGTTATGGCGAAATCCTGGAATAAAAAAATATTCAAACAAATTGATGAACAAGTCAATCAGGCTTCGAAAGATTTAGCTGAAGAGAGAGGTGCGTGTCCTGATGCAGCAGAATATGGATTTCAAGAGAGGTTTTCAAATAAAACTGCAATAGCCCCAACAGCCTCTATTTCTATTATTTGCGGTGGAGCTTCTCCAGGAGTAGAACCTATTGCTGCTAATAGTTACACACACAAAACTTTATCAGGATCATTTAATGTTAGAAATAGATATCTTGAAGAAATATTAGAAGGCCATGGTAAAAATGATGATGAAACATGGTCTACGATTACGACTAATCAAGGGTCAGTTTCTCATTTAGATTTTTTAACTGATTTGGAAAAAGATGTTTTTAAAACTGCTTTTGAGTTAAACCAGAAATGGATTATTGAATTAAGTGGTGATCGAACACCTTTTATTTCTCAGGCTCAATCGGTCAATTTATTTTTACCAGCAGACGTTCATAAAAAAGAATTACATAGAATTCATTTTGACGCATGGAAAAAAGGTTTAAAAAGCCTTTATTACTGTAGATCAAAATCAATTCAAAGAGCTGAAAATGTCAATGATGCTACGTCAACTGATGTTACAGCCAATGTATATAAATCCAAAAATAAACAACCAAACCAAGAACCAGAATACGAGGAGTGTCTATCATGTCAATAACAGAAAAAATTAAAATGCCAAATAAAGAAACAGTTCAGCCAAAAAAAATGGGTTTGTTAGTTGAAAATCCAGTTTATAAACCTTTCAGATATCCATGGTGTTATGATGCGTGGCTAACTCAACAAAGAATTCACTGGTTGCCAGAGGAGGTGCCATTAGGAGATGATGTCAGAGATTGGCAAAAAAATCTAACGCAATCAGAAAAAAATTTATTAACCCAGATATTTAGATTTTTTACTCAAGCTGATGTTGAAGTTAACAATTGTTACTTAAGACATTATACAACTGTGTTTAAACCAACTGAAGTTTTAATGATGATGACTGCTTTTGCATCTATGGAAACAGTACATATTGCAGCTTACTCTCATTTATTAGACACGATCGGAATGCCAGAGTCAGAATATTCTGCATTTATGAAGTACAAAGAAATGAAAGATAAATATGACTACATGCAAAATTTTGACATGAGTTCAAAAGAGGACATTGCAAAAACAGTTGCTGTCTTTAGTGCGTTTACTGAAGGGCTTCAACTTTTTGCAAGTTTTGCAATTCTTTTAAACTTCCCAAGACATAATAAAATGAAAGGCATGGGTCAGATAGTTACCTGGTCTGTGAGAGATGAAACACTTCATTGTAATTCAATGATTAGAATTTTCAAAGAATTCATAAAAGAAAATCCGGAGATATGGAATGCAAAATTAAAAAAAGAACTTTATGAAGCTTGCAGAACCATCATAGAACATGAGGATGCTTTTATTGATTTAGCTTTTGAAATGGGTCCAATGGAAGGTTTGACTGCAAAAGAAGTAAAAGATTACATTAGATTTATTGGAAACAGAAGATTAGTCCAGTTAGGATTAGAGCCTATTTACGATGTCCAAAAAAATCCATTGGGATGGTTAGACACAATGTTAAATGCCGTTGAACACATGAACTTTTTTGAAGGTCGTGCAACAGAATATTCTAAAGCATCCACACAAGGAACTTGGGTAGAAGCATTTAGTTAATACATAAATAAATTATATATTAATATCAAATGAGCATTGTCATATGTTTATAGCAATGAATAGATTTAAAATTGTATTAGGCAAAGAAGCTGAATTTGAAAAGGTTTGGAGGGAAAGAGATACACACCTTAATGATGTAAAAGGTTTTAAGGAGTTCCATCTAGTTAAAGGTGAAAAAAATGAGGAATTTTCATTATATGCTTCTCATAGCATTTGGAATTCCAAAGATGATTTTATTAATTGGACTAAATCAGAAAATTTTAGATTAGCTCATAAAAATGCGGGAAAACACAAAGATTTGTATCTTGGGGCTCCTAATTTTGAGGGTTTTGAAGTAGTAATTTAGATATATCATAAAATTTAATTATAGGAGTGAAATATGAAAATATTAAAAGAATTAGATGATGCAAAATTGATAATTGTAGATTTAGAGGTAAGATTAGGAAAAGAGTTAAGAAGTGCTCCTACTTTGTGTGCGAAGTATAAGGGAAAGATCATACCTTTAAATACTGCTCATGATGGTAGACCTATATTAATGAAAGAGGAAAATTCAATAGAAAATTAAATTATGATTGAACAAGCTAGTATTTATTTAACGGCAATGGTTTTAGGAATTATGTTATTTTTTTCATTTATTATTGCTCCTGTAGTATTTACCACCTTGGACGAGGATAATGCTCGAAAATTTATAAGAAGAATATTTCCCTTCTATTATAATGTTAATCTAGGGATAAGTTTAATTGTTCTATTAACATTTATATTTTTAAGTAACCTAGGATTTGATTTTTACTTAATATTAGCAATTAGCTTGTTATTTGCTATATCAAACTATCTATTAATGCCACTAATTAATAGATATAGAGATGAGGGACAGGACAAAAAATTTAAATACTCACATTTTATATCTGTTGTTATTAATTTTATACAGATGATTTTCTTAGTTTTATTACTCGTATAATAAAATCTCTGAAGAGTAATTATCTTTGATTCAAACGGACAACTTTTCTATATTTGTTACCTTTGTAGCTTGCAAGTGGTCTGATTAATTTATTCGCAGCATGTTGCTCAATGATATGCGCTGACCAACCTGTAATTCTAGAAATTACAAAAATTGGTGTAAAGAAATCAGTATCAAAACCCATTAAATGGTATGTAGGTCCTGTAGGATAATCTACATTTGGGTGGATATTCTTTCTGTCGATCATCACTTTTTCAACTATGTCATAAATTTTCTCAAATTTTTTGTCTTTTTTAATTTTTGCAACTTTTCCAAAGTACTCCCTCATTGTAGGAACTCTAGAATCCCCGCTTTTATAAACTCGATGACCAAACCCCATTACCACTTCCTTATTATCCAAAGCTTTATTAATCCAATTTAAAGCATTTTCAGGTTTTTTAATTTTGTTCATCATGTGCATCACTTCCTCATTTGCTCCACCATGTAGAGGACCTTTCAAACTGGCGATTGCACCAGTAATTGCTCCATGAATATCTGATAAACTACTTGTGATAGTTCTTGCTGTAAATGTTGAAACATTAAAACTATGTTCAGCATATAAAATTAATGAAACATCAAAAGCTTTTACTATTTCTTTGCTAGGCACTTTTCCGAAACACATATGAAAAAAATTTTCAGAAAAGGAAAGTTTTTTTTTGGGAGGAATAAATTTCTTACCTTTTCGTATTCTATAAAATGCTGCTAAAGCAACAGGTGTTTTAGCAAAAATTCTCATTACTTTTCTCATGTTTGATTTTGGTGAGTTATCTTTGGTATCTTTATCTTCGAGCCCCATTATACTAACAGCAGTTCTCGCAACATCCATAGGATGAGCTTTTTTTGGGAATTTTTTAATGTCATCCAATAAAGTTTTTGACAAGTTTCTTTCTTTTTTTTCAACTTTTTCAAAAGCTTTTAATTGTTTTTTGTTTGGGAGTTCACCATTTAAGATTAAATAAGCAACTTCTTCAAACCTACATTTTGAACACAAATCTTGAGCAGCATAACCCCTATAAGTTAAAGAATTAATCTCCGGCATGACTTTAGAAACTTCTGTTTCATCGACAGTTATTCCAAGCAGACCCTTTTTAATGTCGGCACTCATTATTCATGACCCTCTGTATCAAAATTATAAATTTTTTGATCTAAACTATTATATTTTTCATAATCTACAAGATCATATAATCGTTTTCTAGTTTGCATTTTATCAATAATATTATTTTGATGTCCATTTACATAAATGTCTCTTAAACCATCCTCGACATTTTTCATTGCCAATCTTTGAGATGTGACAGGATAAATTACAATGTTAAAACCAAGATTTTCTAATTTTTTGTAATTTAATAATTTTGTTTTTCCAAATTCAGTCATATTAGCTAGTAAATAACTTGAAAGTTCTTTTCTAACTTTTTCAAAATCTTTTTCATCATGAAGAGCTTCAGGAAATATAATCTCTGCACCAGCGTTGATATAAGCTTTACATCTTTCAATCATTTTATCAATTCCCTCTACACTTTTTGCATCTGATCTTGCAATAATTTTAAAGTTTTTATCTTTTTTTGCTGAAACACATTCTTTAATTTTTTTGACCATTGCATCGGTTGATATCAATTCTTTATTATCTAAGTGTCCACATCTTTTTCTCTCTATTTGATCTTCAATATGAACTCCAGTAATTCCAAATTCCTCGAAAGTTTCAATAGTTTCTTTACAAGATTTAAATCCTGTATCAATATCAACAATTGTTGGAAGATTAGTAACCCTGGAAATTAAATATGACCGTGTACTAACATCTTGCAATGTAGTTAAACCAATATCTGGAAATCCAAGATCATTTGCCATAACTCCTCCCGAAACATAAACAGCATCGTAACCTATCTCTTCAATCAATTTTGCAGTAAGGGGGTTATATGCACCAGGCACTCTTAATATTTTCTTTGATTTTAACTTTTCTGAAAAATCTTTTCTTTTCTGTAATGGCTTTTTTTCAACGAAATGCATTAAAAAATACCCTTTTTCAAGTTTCGTTTAATTTTATTTTTCCTTACCATGATATTTAGTTTATCTAACTGACCGGCTTTTAATTTTCTTAAGTTTTGTACTGTTTTTAAAAATCTACCTATTTCTTTTTTATCTAATAAATTTTCAGTTAGAGTCAAAAATTTATTAACATAATTTTTTCTTTTAAAAGGTCTTAAACCATAAGGGTGAGCATCTGCAACCCCTTGTTCTTCACTAATCTTTTTTCCGTTTTTTAACGTTATTACTACTTTTGCACCAAAGGCCTTTTTTCGAGGATTTGGATCGTGATATCTTTTTGTCCATTTTTTATCTTCATGGGTTTTGATTGATCTCCATATTTTAATTGTACTTTTTCTTTTTGCTCTAGCCTTCGAATAAGATTTAATGTGGTGCCAATTTCCATCCTCTAAAGCTACAGCAAAAATATACATTATCGAATGATCTAAAGTTTCTCTGCTTGCATTAGGATCCATTTTTTGTGGGTCATTTGCACCTGTACCAATTACATAATGAGTGTGATGACTGGTATAGATATCTATTTTTTTAACCTGATTAAGGTTTAAAACCTTTTTTTTAAGTTTTTTGGCTAGATCAATTAATGCTTGTGATTGATATTCAGCAGAATACTCTTTTGTATAAGTTTCAAGTATTGCTTTTTTAGTTTCGTTCTTTTTTGGAAGTGGAACTTTATATGATGCTTTTTTTCCATCTAAAATTCTTGCTATAACGCTATCTTCGCCCTCATAAATTGGACTTGGGGCACCTTCACCTCTCATAACTCTATCAACAGCCTCTATAGCAAGTTTTCCCGCATGTGCTGGCGCATAAGCTTTCCAACTTGAGATTTCTCCTTTTCTTGATTGTCTAGTTGAAATAGTAGTATGAAGAGCTTGCTGGACAGCTTGATAGATTGTTTCTGTATTTAATTTTAGCATTGATCCAATACCAGCAGCAACACTTGGTCCTAGATGGGCTATGTGATCCACTTTATGTTTGTGTAAACAAATCCCTTTTACTAAATTAACCTGCACTTCATATGCAGTTATTATTCCTTTTAATAGATCGTGTCCGCTTTTTTTATTTTGTTGTGCAACACTTATTAGAGGGGGGATGTTATCACCAGGATGACTATAATCAGCCGCCAAAAAAGTATCATGAAAATCAAGTTCTCTTACAGCTGTCCCATTACTCCATGCTGCCCATTCACAATCAAATTTTAATTTACTATTAACTCCAAATAACGTTGCACCATTTTTTCTCAAATGTTTTAATGCCATTTCTCTTGAGGAAACAACCGGATGTCTATTTAAAGAAGCTATTGCAACTGATGCATTATCGATAATTCTATTAATTACCATTTCTATCGCCTCTTTATCCAATTCTGCATTATCACTTGCAATCTCAGCGATTTTCCAGGCCAATTGTTTTTTTTTGGGTAAATGAATTTTAGATGGATAAACTTTTACGTTATGTATGATCAAAATAACTCCTAATAGAAAACTGTTCTAATAGTTAAAAAAAAATAATCAATATTAAAGATATTTTGCTACAATTTTTTCAACACCAATGAAGTCTTTTATTAAGTGATTATGGTAAATTTCAGTTGTATTTTTTTCAGTGTATCCATCTTCAAGCAAAATCACAGGAATCCCAGCTTCTTTCGCAGCATTAGCATCTGTCTCACTATCACCAATCATTAAAGTTTTTTTTAGGTCTCCATCTAAAATTTCAACTACTGATGTCAAATGTCTTGGATCGGGCTTACAATAATCAAAAGTATTGTGACCAGCCACATATTCAAAAAATTCATATATACCAATTTTTTTCAAAAGATCAATTGCCAAATGCTCCTGCTTGTTAGTACAAACACCCATAGAAATTTTATTTTCTTTTGACCATATTAAAAAATCTTCTACACCATCAATGAGTTTACTTTCTTTAACAATATTATTGCCATAATAATCTACAAATTCTTTAACCATTTCTTTTTTGATTTTTTCGTCTTGTACTTTTCCAAATTCTTTTTTAGCTTGACCCCATATAGATCTACCAAGCATAGCACCGGCACCTTGACCCACCAAATTTCTTATCTCCTCTGTAGATTTGGTTGGATAACCAAATTTATTCATTACATGATTATGGGCCCTCATTAAATCTGGCGCTGTATCTACTAATGTACCATCTAAATCAAAAAGAATTGTATAAACTTGTTTCATTTTTAAAAGTATTTTTAAGAAATATTATGTGAATTAAGAAAGATATATACTTAATATAAATAATTTTCTAGATGAAACAATTAAATTTACAAAAATTTCAAAATTCGTTGAGAAATAAATTTTTAAAATTTGGTGTGAAAATGATTGCCCCAGATACGATTTATTTTTCAAAAGACACAAAAATTGGAAAAAATGTGACTATTGAACCGTATGTAGTAATCGGATCAAAAGTAAAAATTGGAAATGGTGTAAACATAAAATCTTTTAGCCATTTAGAGAATTGTAAAATCGAGAGTAAAGTAGAGGTAGGCCCTTACGCAAGAATAAGACCAGGAGCTATTTTAAAAGAAGGTTCTAAGGTTGGAAACTTTGTAGAAATCAAAAAAAGTATAGTCGGTAAAAAATCCAAGGTAAATCATTTGACTTATATTGGCGATACCTTGATTGGTAAATCAGTAAATGTTGGAGCGGGGACAATAACCTGTAATTACGATGGAATTAAAAAGAGTAGAACTAAAATAAAAGATAATGTATTTGTTGGATCCAACTCATCTTTGGTAGCGCCGATAACACTTGAGAAAAATAGTACAGTTGGAGCGGGTTCAGTTATTACTAGAAATGTTGGTAGAAAATCTCTAGCACTAACTCGTAGTCAACAACTAGAAGTAAAAAATTATAAAAGAAAGTCTAAATAAATATGTGTGGAATAATTGGAATAAATAGTAATAAACCTGTTTCATCTACAATAATTAGCTCTTTAAAAAAATTAGAATATAGAGGCTATGATTCTGCTGGAATTGCAACACTCGCAAACAATGAAATTAATGAAGTTAAATCCGAGGGCAGAGTGAATAAACTCGAGAATAATTCATTAATTAAAAACATGGAAGGAACTATTGGAATAGGTCATGTTAGATGGGCAACACATGGGTTACCGAACAGTGTAAATGCTCATCCACACTCATCACAAAATGTCTCTGTTGTCCACAATGGAATAATTGAAAATTCAACTCAGTTAAAAAAATTTTTAGTTAGCAAAGGGCATAAATTTAAATCACAAACCGATACAGAGGTAATTGTTCACTTGATCACAGAAAATTTAAAAACAGAGAATATTGTGAACTCAGTTCAAAAAACTTTGAAATCTCTTCATGGTAGTTTTGCACTTGGAATAATATTTAGAGACCAGCCAGATATAATTGTTGGTGCGAGAAGAGGGTCACCTTTAGCTGTAGGGTATGGACCAAATGAGAATTATTTAGGCTCCGACTCGTATGCTTTAAAAGCGATGACTAATAAAATTACTTATTTAAATGATGGTGAATTTTGTATTGTAAAAAAATCTCATGTTGAATTTTTTAGCGAGAATGGAATTAAAATAAATAAAAAAGTTTTAGAATTGTCCTATGAAGATAACAAATACGAAAAGGGTGATTATAAATATTTTATGGCTAAAGAAATAGAAGAACAGCCATCAACATTAAAAAATGGTATTAACGAATATATAGATACTTTGAATAATGATATAAATATTTATAATTTTCCATGGAAATCTAATGAGATTTCCTCAATTACTCTAATTGGTTGTGGCACTGCATATCATTCGTGTTTATTAGCAAAATACTGGTTTGAAGAGCTCACCACATTAGATGTAAACGTCGATATAGCATCAGAATTTAGATATAGGAATAATAGATTTAAAAAAGACAATTTATATGTATTTGTTTCACAGTCTGGCGAAACTGCAGATACTTACGCAGCTTTAGATCTATGTAACCAAAATGACATGAAAACATGTGCTGTTGTTAATGTTATCGAAAGTTCTATTGCTAGAGACTCTAAATTTGTTTTACCAATACATTGTGGTACTGAAATAGGTGTTGCATCCACCAAAGCTTTTCTTGGGCAGATTTTAATTTTGTATATACTTGGCTTAAAAATAGGATTATTGAGAAAAGATTTAAGGAGAGAATTGTTTGATCAAAAATTAAAAGATCTCAAGTTATTGCCACAACTAGCAGAAAAGACTTTAATGACAGATAACAAAATTCAATCAATATCAAATACTTTTAATGAGGCGAAAGGCTCAATGTTTTTAGGAAGAGGTTTTTCTTTTCCAATAGCATTAGAAGGTGCATTAAAATTAAAAGAACTATCTTACATTCATGCCGAAGGTTATCCAGCTGGAGAAATGAAACATGGACCACTTGCATTAATCGAAGAGGGGATGCCTGTAGTTGTTTTAGCACCACGAGATAGTTACTACCAAAAAACAATTTCAAATATGCAGGAAGTTATCGCTAGAGGAGCAAAAGTTTTATTGATAACTGACAAAAGTGAAGATGAGGTGGTTTCAGAGAATATTTGGGAAAAAATAGAAGTTGAAAGCTCGAACGAGGATCTTTTACCTTTCCTTTTAACAATACCTTTACAAAAATTAGCTTATTATTCAGCACTTAAAAAAGGATTTGATATAGATAAGCCTCGAAATTTGGCTAAATCAGTAACCGTTGAATAATAGAAAAACTCTGATACAACAATTCTGAGTTGAACATGAAAAATTGGAAAATTAATAGCTGGAGAAAACATCCTGTCAAACACATACCTACGTATGATGATGAGAGGGAACTTAATAGTGTTTTAAGTAAATTAAAAACATTTCCACCACTTGTATTTGCGGGTGAGACCAGACATCTAAAAGATCAATTAGCCAAGGTAGTTGATGGTAAAGCTTTTTTATTGCAAGGCGGTGACTGTGCTGAAAGTTTTGCTGAGTTCCATCCTGATAATATAAGAGATACTTTTAAAGTAATTCTTCAAATGGCTTTAGTAATGACTTATTCTGCATCTTTACCCATTGTGAAACTTGGAAGAATTGCTGGACAATTTTCTAAACCTCGAAGTGCACCAACAGAAAAACAAGGTAATATAGAATTACCAAGTTATCTAGGTGATAACATTAACGCAATAGACTTTAACGAAAAAGCTAGAAGACCTGATCCAAAAAGAATGTACAAAGCTTATTCTCAATCAGCTTCAACACTAAATCTTTTGAGAGCATTTTCAAAAGGCGGTTTTGCAGATTTGAATAAAGTTCATTTGTGGAACTTAGATTACATTAAAAAAAGTCCTCAAGCTAAAAAATTTAAAGATTTAGAAGATAAAATTGCTGATGCGTTAGCATTTATGGAAGCATGTGGAATAACTTCAGACTTTAATAATAGATTATATACTGTAAATTTCTGGACATCACACGAAGCGTTGCACTTACCGTTTGAGGAAAGTATGACTAGGGTAGACTCTACCACTGGTGAGTATCATGATACATCTGCTCATTTTGTTTGGATTGGTGATAGAACAAGACAATTAGATGGTGGACATGTCGAATTTTGTCGAGGAATAGAAAATCCAATTGGAATAAAATGTGGTCCAACATCTAAACCTGAAGAAATTGCAAAGATTTGTGAGGTATTAAATCCAAAAAATGAAAAAGGAAAAATAACTTTAATTTCAAGATTTGGTCATCAAAATGTTGAAAAGTTTTTACCGAAATTAATCAGACGAATTAAAAAAGAGGGACTTAACGTAATTTGGTCTTGCGACCCAATGCATGGAAATACCATTGCATCTACAACTGGATTTAAAACAAGACCCTTCAACAATGTAGTAAATGAAGTTAAAAATGTTTTTGGCGTGCATCAATCAGAGGGATCTTATGCAGGTGGTCTACATGTTGAAATGACCGGTCAAGATGTTACTGAGTGTACGGGGGGAGCTAGAAAAATATCTGATGCTGATTTATCAAGCAGATATCACACTCATTGTGACCCAAGATTAAATTCAGACCAAGCTTTAGAGTTAGCTTTTTTAATTTCTGATGAGATTAAAAAGAATAGCAGCTATTCTAAAAATGCTATTCAAGCGGCATCTTAAGAGCTTATTAATTAAATAGGCCGATTAAGTATGACTATTATTATTATAAAATTTTAATTATAAGTAATTATATCTTAAATATGGACAAAAAATTAAAAATAGCTCTAGCACAATTAAATCCCTTAGTTGGCGATGTTTCAGGAAATATCAATAAATTGACTACAATAAGATCTAAATTAGATGAAGACATCGATGTATTAGTTGCACCAGAGCTCTATGTATCAGGATACCCAATTGATGATTTAGTTTTAAGAGAAGATTTTTTAAATTTAGTTCAGAGTGAGATAAAAAAATTAGTAGAAACTACAAGAGATGGAAAATCAGCAGTAATTCTTGGTGCGCCACGTAAAGATAAAACAGTTATAAAAAATTCTGTATTTGTTATCGAAAATGGAAAAATTATTGCAACAAAAGATAAGTATGAACTTCCTAATACGGGAGTTTTTGATGAACAAAGAGTATTTACAGAGGGAAAATTAGAAGATTGTGTAAAGATAAAAGGTACAAAATTTGGACTACCAATTTGTGAAGATATCTGGGAAAAAACAGTCCTCGAAAAATTATCAGACTCTGGAGCAGAGATAATTATTGCAATTAATGCCTCACCTTTCACAGTTTCTAAAAGTTTCGAGAGAGATAATATAACTATATCAAGAGTTAAAGAAATAAAGCTGCCACTTATTTATCTTAATAGAACTGGTGGACAAGATGAATTAATATTTGATGGGTCCTCTTTTGGTTTAAATTATGATGGAAGTAAATTTTTTTGTTCAAAAGAATTTAAAGAGGAGGTCTCGGTTATAGATCTTAAAAAACAAAATGGAAAATGGGTCGGTTATGGAAATCTAAGTAAAAATTCATCCGAAACAGAAAGATTGTACAAAGCTCTAGTTCTAGGATTAAGAGATTATGTAAATAATAACAATTTTAATGGAGTTGTTTTAGGTTTGTCTGGTGGGGTAGACTCTGCTTTAGTAGCAGCAATTGCAACGGACGCATTTGGTTCTGAAATGGTACAAGCTATAATGCTCCCAAGTCCTTATACAGGTCAAGAAAGTTTAAATGATGCAAAAGATACAGCAGATCTTTTAAAAATTAAATTTTCAAATTTGGAAATTAGCGAAGCCATGAGAATTGTTGACAAAACTTTGGTAAAATTTAATGGAAAAAATTTTTCACCAGGTATTACTGAAGAAAATATTCAATCAAGATTGAGAGGATTACTTCTAATGGCCTTGTCAAATAGGTATGGTTATATGGTATTAGCTACAGGAAACAAATCAGAATATGCAGTTGGTTATTCAACTTTGTATGGTGATATGTGTGGAGGTTTTGCACCGATCAAAGATGTCTGGAAAACTGACGTTTTTAAATTATGCAGATGGAGAAATGAAAATTTTTCTGACTTATTCAAAGGTCAAAAAGGAAAAGTAATTCCAGAAAATATTATAACAAAAGCACCAACAGCTGAACTAAAAGAAAATCAAAAGGATACTGATAGTTTACCAGAATATGAAATTTTAGATGAAATTTTGAAAGATTTAGTTGAGAAAGAAATTTCTGTTGAGAAAATTGTTTCAAAGGGTTTTGATAGAAAAATTGTTGAAAAAACAGCTCGTTTATTAGCTAAATCTGAATACAAAAGGTTTCAAGCTGCACCAGGACCAAAAGTAACCTCAAAAGCTTTCGGTAGAGATCGAAGATTTCCGCTCACAAGCGGGTTTAATAATTGGAGCTAAATGGATAAGGATATTTTTTTATC
>CABZBT010000007.1 GCA_902524045.1 uncultured Pelagibacteraceae bacterium
TATAAAAAAATCTACAATGATTGACGAAGTTGGATGCGATTTAATAGATGCTGCAGGAGTAAAATCAATAAAAGTTTATTCAGTAATGACATGCAGTTCTAAAGAAGGTGTGTGTGCTACTTGTTATGGACGAGATTTATCCAGAGGTAAAATGGTTCATGTTGGTGAAGCAATTGGGATGATTTCAGCTCAATCAATTGGAGAACCTGGAACTCAATTAACTATGAGAACATTCCACGTTGGTGGTACAGCTTCAGTTAAACAAGACTCTCAAATAGTAACTAAAAGTGAAGGCACTTTAAAGATATTAAATTCTAATATATTGGAAGACTCAAAGAAAAATTTAATTGTTATGGGTAGAAATACCCAGCTTTCAATTGAAGATGACAATGGAGTCCAAATAGCAGTTTATAAAGTTGCTTATGGATCTAAATTATTTTTTAACAATGGCGACAAAGTAAAAGCAAATACTAAAATCTGTGAGTGGGATCCTTACACAACTCCTGTGATTGCAGAAAAAAGTGGTATTGCAAGTTTTGTTGACTTAATTGATGGTGTTTCAATTCAGGAAACTACTGATGATGCTACAGGTATTTCTTCGAAATCAGTTGTTGATTGGAGAGCTCAATCTAAAAGCTCTGATTTAAAACCTAGAATTACTTTGAGAGATGAAAAAGGAAATGTAATTAAAAAAGCTGATGATAATGAAGCTAGATATTATTTAGTCCCAGACTCTATTTTATCAATCAAAGATGGTCAAAAAGTTTATGCTGGTGATGTAATTGCAAGATTGCCCAAGGAAACAACCAAAACAAAAGATATCACAGGTGGACTACCAAGAGTTGCAGAATTATTTGAGGCTAGAAAGGCAAAAGATAGTGCAATAATTGCAGAAAATGATGGACAAGTTGTTTTTGGTAAAGAAGTGCGAGGCAAACAAAGAATTTCTATTGTTCCTGAAAATGGTAATGAACCATCTAATTATTTAATTCCAAAAGGAAAGCACATTAACTTTAATCCAGGTGAAAAAATTAAAAAAGGGGAATATCTACTTGATGGTCAACCTTTACCTCATGATATTTTAAGAATAATGGGTATCAAAGATTTAACTGAGTATTTTGTTAATCAAGTTCAGGAAGTATATAGACTTCAAGGAGTTATAATTAATGACAAACATATCGAAACTATCCTAAGGCAAATGTTGAAGAAGATTGAAGTCAAATCATCTGGAGACTCTACTTATTTACCAGGTGAAATAGTAGATAAAATCAAATTTGAAAATGTTAATGAAAAACTTAAATCAGAAAATAAAATACCAGCGGTTGGTGAAAGAGTATTAATGGGTATTACCAAAGCTTCACTTCAAACTGAATCTTTCATTTCGGCTGCCTCATTTCAAGAAACAACTAGAGTTTTAACTGATGCAGCAATAAAAGGTAAAGTTGACCCCTTAAGTGGATTAAAAGAAAATGTTATTGTGGGCAGATTGGTTCCAGCTGGAACTGGTAATATAAAGAACAAATGGAACAAAAAAGCTCTAGAGGATGATAACAAATTTTTGTCAGAGCAAGAGAAAATTGAAGCCTCAGAAAATCAAGCAAATCAGTAGAAAATATACCCTAAAACGAAGGTTTTAATTTGACAAAGAGCAATTAATAAGTATTTTGGCGTAGTTTTTGGTTGGAATGTAGTACATTTGAATGTACTAAACGCTGCCATAATTGATCTGTCAGTTATTTCATCAAAAATAATTAATTAATAAAATTAAAATTTATGCCGACGATTAACCAGTTGTTAAGAAAAAAAAGAGTTAAACAATTAAAAAGGAATAAAGTTCCAGCTTTGCAAAAACAACCTTTAAAAAGAGGCGTTTGTGTTAAAGTTTATACAACCACTCCAAAAAAACCCAATTCAGCTCTAAGAAAAGTTGCAAGAGTTAGATTATCAAATGGTTTTGAAGTTACTGCATATATACCAGGAGAAGGTCATAATCTTCAAGAGCACTCTGTTGTTTTGATAAGAGGTGGAAGGGTAAAAGATTTACCGGGCGTTAGATATCATATTCTAAGAGGAAACTTAGATACTCAGGGTGTTGCTAACAGGAAAAAAAGAAGATCACTTTACGGGACTAAAAAAGGTAAGTAAAAATGTCTAGAAAAAAATCTCAACCAAAAAAAAATGTTGTCCCTGATCCAAAATTTAATTCAACAATAATCCCAAAACTAATTAATAATATAATGTATGATGGCAAAAGAGGTGTAGCCGCAAAGATTGTTTATGATGCTATAGAAAAAATTAAAACTAAATCTAAAGATGAACCAATAAATATTTTTAACGAAGCAATAAATAATATAAAGCCGACAGTAGAGGTAAGATCTAGAAGGGTAGGTGGCGCAACATATCAAGTTCCAGTAGAGGTAAAAACTAAAAGAGCTCAAGCCTTAGCAATTAGATGGCTAGTAGACTCAGCGAGAAAAAGAAAAGACAAACATATGTCAGATAAAATTTTTAATGAACTTTATGATGCTTACGAAAGAAAAGGAGCTGCAGTAAAAAAAAAGGAAGATGTTCATAAAATGGCAGAGTCTAATAAAGCATTCGCTCATTTTAGATGGTAAAATATTATGGCTAGAACACATACACTAGATAAATACAGAAACATTGGAATTATGGCACACATAGATGCTGGAAAAACTACTACAACTGAAAGAATATTATATTACACAGGTAAAAGTCATAAAATTGGTGAAGTCCATGATGGTGCAGCTACGATGGATTGGATGGAACAAGAACAGGAAAGAGGTATCACAATTACTTCAGCAGCCACAACCTGTTTTTGGCAAGATCATAGAATAAATATTATTGATACACCTGGACATGTTGATTTTACAATCGAAGTAGAAAGATCTTTAAAAGTTTTAGATGGAGCAGTAGCAGTTTTTGATGGAGTTGCAGGTGTTGAACCCCAATCAGAGACTGTGTGGAGACAAGCAGATAAATATAAAGTTCCAAGAATATGTTTCATTAATAAATTAGATAGAACTGGAGCTGACTTTTTTAGATGTGTAAACATGATTAAAGAAAGATTAGGAGCAAACCCTTTAGTGATACAAGTTCCAATTGGTATTGAAGCCTCTTTAAAAGGTGTGGTTGATTTAGTTAAAATGAAAGCCCAAGTATGGAAAAATGAGGCCTTAGGAGCCGAGTGGGAATACATGGACATACCAGATGATTTAAAAGAAATATCTCAAAAATATAGAACGGAATTAGTTGAGGCAGCAGTTGAACAAGATGAAAAGCTAATGGAGTCATATTTAAATGGTGATGAGATTAAAGAAGATGATCTTGTAAAATGTATAAGGAAAGGAACACTAAATTTTAGTTTTGTTCCAGTGATGACTGGATCAGCTTTTAAAAATAAGGGAGTTCAGCCACTTTTAGACGCAGTAGTTAACTATCTACCAAGCCCTGTTGATATAGGTTCAATAAAAGGGACAAAATTGGCTAGCGAGGATGAGTTAGAGATGAAATTTGAGGATAATGCACCATTTTCAGCTTTAGCTTTTAAGGTTGCCAATGATCCCTTTGTAGGATCTTTAACTTTTATAAGAATTTATTCTGGAACTGTTAAGACTGGTACTGCGGTTTTTAATTCATCCAAAGAAAAAGAAGAGAGAGTGGGCAGAATGCTTTTAATGCATGCAAATTCTAGAGAAGATATTAAAGAGGCCAATGCTGGTGATATTGTAGCCTTAGCAGGTTTAAAGAATACAATAACTGGACATACTTTGTGCGATGAAGAAAATAGTGTTCTATTAGAACCTATGGAGTTTCCAGACCCAGTAATTGAAATTGCAGTTGAACCTAAGACTAAAGCAGACCAGGAGAAGATGGGTGAAGCTTTAGGTAGATTAGCAAAAGAAGATCCATCATTTAGAGTGACCTCAGACGAAGAGTCTGGCCAAACAATTATTAAAGGTATGGGAGAGCTACATTTAGATATTATTGTCGATAGAATGAAAAGAGAGTTTAAAGTCGAGGCTAATGTTGGTGCCCCTCAAGTTGCATACAGAGAAACAGTTGAAAATTCTTCAGAGGTTGAATATACACATAAAAAACAAAGTGGTGGAGCAGGTCAGTTTGCTAAAGTTAAATTACTTGTGGAGCCTCAAGAAGCTGGTAAAGGTCGTGAGGTCGAAAGCAAAATTAAAGGTGGCGCAATCCCAAAAGAATTTATTCCAGGAGTAGAAAAGGGTATCGAGACCGTTTCTGATGGAGGTATTTTAGCAGGGTTCCCAATGATTGATTATAAAGTAACAATATTAGATGGATTACATCACGATGTAGACTCAAGTGTATTAGCTTTTGAATTAGCAAGTAGAGCTTGTTTTAAAGAAGCGTGTACTAAGGGTGGACTAAAACTTTTGGAACCAGTTATGAGAGTAGAGGTTGTTACCCCAGAGGATTATATGGGTGACGTTATCGGTGATCTAAATAGTAGAAGAGGTCAGATTAGTACCCAAGAACAAAGAGGTAACGCAACAGTCATTACAGCAATGGTGCCATTAGCAAATATGTTTGGTTATATAAACAGTTTACGATCTATGTCACAAGGTAGAGCTCAGTATTCAATGTTTTTTGATCATTACTCAAAAGTACCTCAGAATGTGCAAGATGAAGTAACTAAAAAGATTGCAGGTTAATATGGAAAAGCAAAATATAAGAATAAAGTTAAGAGCATACGATAATAAAGTTTTAGATGCATCTACTGAGGAAATAGTTAACACTGTAAAGAGGACAGGAGCAACGATTAAAGGACCAATTCCACTACCGACAAAGATAGAAAGATATACAGTTTTAAGATCTCCCCACATCGATAAAAAAAGTAGAGAACAATTTGAGTCAAGAACACACAAAAGATTAATAGACATTATAGAACCAACTCCTCAAACAGTAGAAGCCCTTATGAAACTAGACTTAGCTTCTGGTGTAGATGTGGAGATTAAGATTTAATTATGAGAGAAATAGCTTTAATAGGAAAGAAAATTGGAATGACAAGAGAGTTTTATAAAACTGGTCAGTTAGTTCCTGTCACTGTTCTTAAAATGGAGAAAGCTCGTGTTATTCAGGTTATAGATACAGAAAAAAGAGGCTATAAAGCTGTCCAATTAGGATTTGGTAAAATAAAAAATTCCAAATTAACAAAAGCAATGAAGGGGTATTTTGCAAAAAAAAACACTGAAGCTAAAAAAAAATTAAAGGAATTTAGAGTTGAAAATTTAGAAAACTTTAAGGAGGGGAATGAGCTTGGTCTTGAAATTTTCAAGGATATTAAATTTGTAGATACAAAATCTAAGACTATCGGTAAGGGTTTCGCAGGAGCTATGAAAAGACACAATTTTGGAGGATTGAGAGCTACTCATGGTGTATCGATCTCTCATAGATCACATGGTTCTACCGGCCAAAGACAAGATCCAGGGAAGGTTTTTAAGGGTAAAAAGATGGCTGGACATATGGGTGATAAGCTAAGAACAATGCAAAACATTGAAATAATTAAAACTGATATAGAAAATGAATTACTCTATCTTAAGGGCTCTATACCCGGATCTAAAAATTCAGAGGTACTTGTGCAAGGATCTATTAAAAATATAAAAAAATTAACAATTGATGAAAAAATAAAAGCTGCAGAGCAGGCAAAAAAAATACCAGATAAGAAGAAAAAAAAATGAAGATTGATAAATTAAATTTGGATGGAAAAAAAAGCTCAATCGAAGTTTTAGATAAAATTTTTTTAGCCAAAATAAATCACAAACTAATCAGCAGTGTTTTATACAAAACAAATGCTAATTACAAAGGTAGACATGCCAAAACAAAACAACAAAATGAAGTTTCTGGTCCAACATCAAAAATATATGCACAAAAAGGAACTGGTAATGCTCGACATGCAAGTAGAAAAGCGCCTATATTTGTTGGTGGTGGTGTTGCGCACGGTCCAAAAGGACAGCTTTCTTACAAAATAAGGAAGTTAAATAAAACTGAAAAAAAAAAAAGTATAGCTTCATTATTGAGTGAAAAAACTCAGAATAAAGATTTGTTAATATTAGGTGATTTTAAAGATGAGATTAAAAAGACAAAAGAGATGAGTACCATTCTTAAAAAATTTGAGATTTTTAACTCTTTACTAATCCTAGACAAAACATCAAAAAATAAAATAGAAAGATCGGTTAGAAATATTCCGAATACCAAAGTGACTGATATTAATCATTTTAGTGCATTTGATATTATAAAATTTAAAAAAATTGTTTTTACAGAAAGTTCGGTAAAAGAATTAGAAAAGAGGTATGCTTAAAATGGAAAAAATTCACCTATTCGATAAAATTTTATCTCCTTTACTAACTGAAAAATCGACTAATTTATCTGAACAAAATAAGATAGTTTTTAAAGTACATAAAAATGCCAATAAACAGAATTTAAAAAGAAACATTGAAAAAATTTTTAAAGTTAACGTCACTAAAATAAATATTATTAACAAACAAAATCGAATTAAATTAACTAGAGGCAAAAAAGTAAAAGTCTCAGGTTTTAAAAAAGTAATTGTAACACTTAAAAAAGGTCAAACGATTGATCTAACTACAGGAATTTAATATGGCATTAAAAACTTTTAAACCTTATACCAAATCAACCCGAGGAACCATTCTTGTTGATAGAACTGGTCTTTGGAAAGGTAAGCCTTTTAAGTCTTTAGTTTCTCCTAAAAATGCGATGAAGGGAAGAAATAACAATGGACATATTACTTCTATTAATAGAGCAGGTGGTCACAAAAAGATGTACAGACACGTTGATTTTTATAGAAAAAAATTTGACGCTCCTGCTACTGTTGAGAGAATTGAATATGACCCAAACAGATCTTGTTACATAATGTTAGTTAAATTTGAGGATAACACTCGCGCATATTACTTAGCACCTCAAAAAATTAAAGTGGGTGACAAAGTAGAAAATGGCTCTAAGAAAGAAATTAAAATTGGTAATTGCATGCCACTACAAGATATTCCTGTTGGTATAGATATTCATAATGTTGAAATTCAGCCTGGTGGTGGTGGTAAAATAGCTAGATCTGCTGGAACTTCTGTCACAATAAGTGGTTTAGATGGTAATTATAGTTTGATTAAACTTACTTCAGGAGAAGTAAGAAAAATAGACTCAAGGTCATTAGCCACTATAGGTGTACTAAGCAACCCTGATCAAAAAAATATTAAAATTGGAAAAGCTGGAAGATCTAGATGGTTAGGTAGAAGACCTCATACCAGAGGTGTTGTTAAAAATCCTGTAGATCACCCACATGGAGGTGGAGAAGGAAAAAGTGCAGGTGGTAGACACCCTGTATCTCCAAAGGGTAAATCAGCTAAAGGATTAAAGACTAGAGATAACAAACGAACAGATAAATTTATAATAAAAAGAAGGAATAAAAGGAAGGATACAAAATAATGGCTAGAGCAGTTTGGAAGGGTCCTTTTGTTGAAGAAAGTTTAATGAAGAAAGTTGACAAATATAAAACTAATCCAAAAAAGATACCAATCAAAACATGGTCAAGAAAATCAACAATTTTACCAGATTTTGTTGGCGTTAGTTTTTTAATTTATAATGGAAAAAAATTTATACCAATAACTATTTCTGAAGATATGGTTGGTCACAAATTAGGCGAATTTGCACCAACTCGAACTTTCTTTGGTCATACTCCAGCAGATAAAAAAGCTAAGCCTGATGAAGTAGACGCAAAAAAATAATTATGAGCAAAAAAAACAAAAAAAAAATTAATAAAGATAAAATAGTAAGATCAATAAATAATAATATTAGATCAAGTGTTAGAAAACTAAATCCAATTCTTAGAGGAATTGTTGGTAAAAAAGTTGATGTTGCAATAAGAGATCTAGATTTTTCAGAAAAAAGAATTACAAACGATATTAAAAAAACTCTTAGTTCAGCAGTAGCAAATGCAGAAAATAATTTCCAATATGACATTGATAAACTTATTGTCAAAGAGGCTTATTGTGGAAAAAAAATTATTATGAAACGATTTAGACCACGAGCAAAAGGAAGAGCTGCACCAATATTAAAACCTTATTCAAGTGTTACAATAATTTTATCTGAGGCAAAAAAAATGGAGAGTCATGGGTCAAAAAGTTAATCCAGTGGGTTTTAGATTGGGTGTCAACAGAGGCTGGGACTCTGTCTGGTATGCTAAAAAGAAAGATTTTGGAAATTATCTAATCGAGGATTTTAAAATTAGAGAATATATTAAAAAAAATGTAATTAATTCTGGTGTTTCAAAAGTAATGATAGAGCGAACTTCTAACAAATGTTATGTCACAATTTATACATCTAGACCAGGTTTTGTTATAGGTAAAAAGGGAAGTGATATTGATAAAATCAAAAATAATTTGTCTAAATTTACAAAAAATGAGGTTTCACTTAACATCAAGGAAGTAAAAAAACCTGAGACAAATGCTTATTTAGTAGCTGAAAATATTGCACAACAATTGGTAAAAAGAATTTCTTATAGACGTGCTATGAAAAGAGCAATGCAATCTTGTCTAAGACTTGGAGCAAAAGGAATAAAAGTATCAATTAGTGGGAGACTAGGAGGAAATGAAATAGCGAGAACTGAATGGTTAAGGGATGGAAGTATACCTTCACACACTCTTAGAGCCGACATAGATTATGCTGAGGCTGAAGCATTAACAACATACGGGATCATTGGTATAAAAGTTTGGATCTATAAAGGTGAAGTATTTGCAAGAGAATTTAGTCAGGAAACTAATAAAGTAATTTCAAAAGAGGCTAAGGTATAAATGTTGCAGCCAGTAAGAACTAAATGGAGAAAAGCACATAAGGGAAGAATACATGGTACAGCCTCTAGAGCTAATTTTATTAATTATGGAGCCTATGCATTGAAAGCATTATCTCCCGATAGAGTTACAGGAAAACAAATTGAGGCTGCAAGAGTAGCTTTAACAAGGCATATGAAAAGGCAAGGCAGAGTTTGGACAAGAATATTTCCTAATATACCAGTATCAAAAAAACCAATTGAGGTTCGAATGGGAAAAGGAAAAGGTTCTCCTGAATTTTATGCATGTCGAGTAAAACCTGGACGAATATTATTTGAGGTTGATGGTGTGTCCGAAAAGATTGCAAAAGAGGCTTTATACAAAGCATCAGCAAAACTACCAATAAAAACAAAAACTGTTAAGAGATTTTTATAGTATGAAAAAACAAGAAATAAAGAAATTATCAAAAGATGAAATTTTAAAAAATATCGATAAATTCAAAAAAGATTTATTTAATTTCAGGTTTCAAAAAATTAATTCACAAGTGACAAATCCTTCTAAAATTAATGAAACTAAGAAAATAATTGCAAGATTAAAAACTGTGTTAAAAGGAAAAATTAATGCCTAAAAAAATATTAACTGGTATAGTAGTCAGTGATAAACCTAATAAAACAATTACTGTACTAATCGAAAGAAAATATTCTCACCCAGTCCTTAAAAAGATTGTTAAAGTAAGAAAAAAATATAATGCACATGATGAAAACAATAAATTTAAGACAGGCGATAAAGTTTCTATTATTGAAAGTAAACCTTTTTCTAAAAATAAAAAATTTCAAGTAATGGAGAGTTTAAAATCATGATACAAGTTCAAACAGAATTATTAGTAGCTGATAATACAGGTGCAAAAAAAATTGAATGTATTAAAGTTTTAGGTGGTTCTAAGCGAAGATATGCTAGCATTGGAGATACTATTGTAATTGCGGTTAAAGAAGCAATCCCAAAGGGCAAAGTAAAGAAAGGAACAGTACACAAAGCAGTAGTTGTTAGAGTAAAAAAAGGTATTCACAGAGATGATGGTTCAAAAGTCAAATTTGATAATAATGCAGCCGTGTTAGTTGATGATAAGGGTGAACCAGTTGGGACAAGAATTTTTGGACCAGTAACAAGAGAATTACGAACTAGAGGTCAAATGAAGATAATCTCTTTAGCACCAGAGGTCATATAATGATTAAAAAGGGTTTAAAAGTTAAAATTTTGACTGGGAAGGACAAAACAAAAGAGGGTGAAGTTATAGAAATAGATAGATCTAATAATAGAGCTAAAGTTAAAGATCTAAATATGATTAAAAAACATGTAAAGACTACAAAAGAAAAAAAAGGTGGGATATTTTCTAAAGAAAATTTTATTAATATATCAAATTTAAAATTAATTAATGAACAAAAACAAAGTAAGAAAAAAGAGGTTAAAAAATAATGACACCAAGATTAAAAGAACTTTATTTTAAAGAAATAAAACCGGCAATAAAAACAGAATTTGGATTTAAAAATCTTAATATGGGCCCTAAAATTGAGAAGGTGGTTTTAAATATGGGGTTAGGTTTGGATGGAAATGACTCCAAAATTCTAAAATCATGTGAAGAGGACTTGGCGAAGATTACTGGTCAAAAACCAATAATAACAAAATTTAAAAAGTCCGTAGCTAATTTTAAAACAAGAAAAGGTTCAAACGCTGGGTTAAAAGTAACTCTAAGAAAAAATAAAATGTATGAATTTATAGATAGACTGATTAATATTGCTTTGCCAAGGGTCAAAGACTTCAGAGGATTGTCCCCTAAAGGATTTGATAAATTTGGTAATTATACATTTGGTATTAAAGAACATATTATATTTCCAGAAGTAAGTTTCGATAGAGCAGATAAGGTTAGAGGTTTAGATGTTATTATCGTTATATCATCTCTAAATAAAGACCACAGCTTTGCTCTATTAAATAAGATGAATTTTCCATTTATAAAAAAAGGAGACAATTAAGATGGCTAAATTAAGTTCAATCAATAAAAATAATAGAAGAATTAAACTTTCAGATAGGTTTTTTAAAAAAAGATCTAAGTTAAAAAAAATTGTGATGGATAAAAAAATTTCTTTAGAAGAAAGATTTAAAGCTCAACAAAAGCTTTCAAAATTACCAAGAAATTCTGCAAAAATTAGAGTGATGAATAGATGCCAAATAACGGGCAGGCCTCACGGGGTTTATAGAAAATTAAAAATATCAAGAATCGCGTTAAGACAACTTGGATTACAAGGAAAAATACCAGGTTTAGTTAAATCAAGCTGGTAGAAAGGATTAATTATGAGTTTAAGTGACCCTATTGGAGATATGATAGCAAGAGTAAAAAATGCTCAAGCTAGATATCATAAAAAAGTTGAACTACCATCCTCAAATTTTAAAAGTAAAATTGCTGACATTTTAAAAAATGAGGGATTTATAAAGGATTTTAAAGTTTCAAGTAATGAAAAAAAAAATACTTTATCTTTAGAATTGAAATATCATTCTGGAAATCCTGTTATAAACAATTTTGAAAGAGTCTCAAAACCTGGAAGAAGAATTTTTTCAAGCGCTGATAGTTTACCGAAAATAAATAATGGTTTAGGTATAGCTATTTTATCAACTTCCAAAGGTGTAATGACTGATATAGACGCAAGAAAACAGAGATTGGGTGGTGAAATAATTTGTAAGGTTTTTTAATATGTCTAAAATTGGTAAAATAAATATCTCAATACCAGAAAAAGTAAAAGTGGCTATTGCTGGAAATATTTTAAATATTGAGGGTCCTTTGGGTAAAAAATCACTAAATATTGATCTAGAAATGTTTAATCTTGATATTAAAGACGGCAAAGAAATATCCATAAAACCAAAAAAAATTGATCAAAACACAAAAAGATTATGGGGAATGAACAGAAGTCTTATTAATAATGCTGTTATTGGTTCTGTTAAGGGATATGAAAAAATTTTAGAACTGGTAGGTGTGGGGTATAGAGCAGCTTTGAAGGGTAATCAGTTGAATTTACAATTAGGTTACAGCCATGATATTAATTATGATATCCCCCAAGGTATAAAAATTATAGTTGAAAAACAAACAATTTTAAAGATATCTGGATATGATAAACAATTAGTGGGTTTAGTTGTATCCAAGATAAAAACTTTTAGAAAAATTGAACCTTACAAAGGAAAAGGTATAAGAGAAAAAGATCAATATATTCTTAAAAAAGAAGGTAAGAAAAAATGATGAAGCTAAATACAAGTTCTAGAAAAAAATATAGAGTAACAAATAAAGTAAGAAGAGTTGCTGGTATTGGAAGATTGAGACTGAGTATTTTTAGATCTTCAAAAAATATTTCTGCTCAAATTATAGATGATAACAAAAATATTACTATTTTATCTGCATCGTCTATTGAAAAAGGTATGAAAGATATTAAAACCAGTAGTAAGTCTGAACTTTCAAGGATAGTTGCAGAAAAACTTGCAAAAAAAGCTAAAGAAAAAAAAATTAACAAGATTTATTTTGACAGGGGTGTTTATAAATATCATGGTAGAGTCAAAATTTTTGCCGAGACATTGCGAAAAAATGGGATGGATTTTTGAACATGGAAAATTTTAGAGAAAAAAAGAAAGATGATCTTCTAGAAAAGTTAGTTCACATTAACAGAATTACCAAGGTTGTTAAAGGTGGAAGAAGATTTGGTTTTTCAGCTTTAGTTGTTGTAGGTAATCAAGCAGGAAAAATAGGTGTTGCTCATGCAAAAGCAAAACAAGTGCCTGATGCAATTAAAAAAGCCAACGAAATTGCAAGAAGAAAATTAATTCATATACCTTTGAGAGAGGGTCGAACAATTCATCATGATGTAAAAGCTAAGGACGGATCTGGTAGAATAGTCTTAAGAGCAGCTTCAAAGGGTACAGGAATTATTGCTGGTGGTCCAGTTAGGGCTGTTTGTGAGGTTTTGGGTGTAAAAGATATTGTGGCAAAGTCTATGGGAACATCTAATGCTCACAATGTAATAAGAGCTACTATTAAGGCTTTGTCGAAACAAAATTCTCCCAAACAAATTTCATCAATTAGGAATATAAAAATTTCACAAGTAATAGAGAAAAGAGGATAATGTTAAAACTAAATAATAGACCTAAAATTAATAAGTCTAAAATTAGAGTGGGCAGAGGAATTGGCTCAGGCAAAGGTAAAACTTCAGGAAGAGGTGTCAAGGGTCAGAAATCTAGGTCTGGTGTTGCTATAAAAAGTTTCGAAGGTGGACAAATGCCACTATTTAGACGATTACCAAAAAGAGGCTTCAATTCAATGAGGCAAGAAAAAATTGCAATTTTGAATTTAGATAAGATTCAATCTTATATAGAAAAAAAAACAATTAGCACAAATGAAATCTTAAACTCATCATCACTTAAAAAGTTGAGATTAATAAATAAAAATTCTAAAAAACTTAAAATTTTGGGATCAGGAGAAATAAAAGATAAGATTAATATAGAGGCAGATCTAGCATCAAAATCAGCGTTAGAAAAACTTGAAAAAATTGGTGGATCAATACAACTAAAAAAATAATATCTAAGTAAATGAGTTCTTCATCTTCAAGTAGTGATTTAAAAAATCGTATTATATTTACTATAGCCATTTTAGCAATTTATAGGTTTGGTACTTTTGTTCCTTTGCCTGGAATTGACCCAGAACAATTAAAGATATTAATGGAAGGAAACCAGAAGGGTTTACTTGGCATGTTTAATGTTTTTGCAGGTGGTGCGGTAAGCAGAATGGCTATTTTTGCTTTAGGGATAATGCCATATATTTCATCATCAATTATTGTTCAATTGTTAACTGGTGTATCTGATTATTTCAAAAATCTTAAAGCACAAGGTGAAACTGGTAGAGCAAAAATAACTCAAATTACAAGATATGGAACTGTTTTATTAGCAACAGTTCAGGGGTATGGTTTATCTGTTGGTCTTGAGTCATCATCTGGCTTAGTTATAAATCCAGGTATATTTTTTAAAATATCAACTGTGACAACAATTGTGGCTGGCACTATATTTTTGATGTGGTTAGGTGAACAAATAACCCAAAGAGGAATAGGAAATGGGATATCGTTGATTATCTTTGCGGGAATTGTTGCAGAAATACCAAGAGCATTAGTAACGACTTTTGAATTAGGCAGAACAGGGGCAATATCAACAATAATGATAATTGCAATATTTGTTTTACTAATTTTAACTATATTATTCATTGTATTTATGGAAAGAGCCTTACGTAAAATTTTGATAAATTATCCAAAAAGACAAATGGGAAATAAAATGTATGGTGGTGAGTCATCACATTTGCCTTTAAAAATCAATCAGGCTGGTGTTATACCAGCAATTTTTGCTTCTGCCTTACTTTTATTACCAGTAACATTTTCTAATTTTAATATTTCCGAAAGTGAAACTTTTTTAAATTTAAGCTCTTATTTTACTCAAGGACAGCCTCTCTATATGCTGTTATATGCTTCAGGTATAATATTTTTTACTTTTTTTTATACGTCGATCACATTTAACCCAACCGAAACAGCAGATAATTTAAGAAAATATGGTGGGTTTGTACCGGGTATACGACCTGGAGAAAGTACTGCGATTTACATAGAAAATATATTGACAAAACTAACTACTATTGGGGCACTGTATTTGACTTTGGTATGTTTAATGCCTGAATTTTTAATTGCAAATTATCCTATCCCATTTTATTTAGGTGGAACCTCAATATTAATTGTTGTTGTTGTTGCTATTGATACGGTAACTCAAATTCAAACAAGACTTATGAGTTCACAATATGAACAACTAATAAAAAAAACTAAATTTGGTAAATAATAAAGAAAAGTGAATTTAATTTTATTTGGACCTCCAGGAGCTGGTAAAGGGACTCAAGCTAAATATTTAGTTGAAAAATTAGGTAATTTCCAAGTATCAACTGGTGAAATTTTAAGAAATGAAATTCAAAAAAATTCTGAAATTGGAAAAAAGATTGTAGATGATATGAACGATGGAAAGTTTGTTAGTGACCAAATAGTTAATACCTTGATTGAGGAAATATTGAATGATCCTAAGAAAAAAAATAAATTGATCTTCGATGGATATCCAAGATCATTAACTCAGGCGAGGAAATTGGAAAAATTATTAGAGAAAACTCGTCAGAATATAGATTTCATTTTTTTTCTAAATGTGAATAAAAATGTAATTGTTAAAAGAATAGAAAATAGAAAAATTCTTGAAAAAAGATCAGATGATGATTTGAAGACTTTTATAAAAAGATACGATACTTACATGGCTACAACAAAACCAGTTTTAGATTTCTATTCAAGAAATCCAAATTTTTATGAAATAGATGGTAGTTCTGAAATTAGCGAAATAACCACTAAAATTGACAATTTTATCAATGTTTAAGCCGTTGACTTTAAAAGAACTTCTTATATAAAGGCAGAAAATTATCACTTAATATATGGCTCGTATTGCAGGTATAAATATCCCACAAAACAAACTTGTTCATATAGGTCTTACCTATATTTATGGGATTGGTGATAAGTTCTCTTCTCAAATCTGTTCATCATTAAAAATACCCAAGGAAAAAAGGGTTAATCAATTAACAGATGATGAGATTCTTAAAATTAGAGAGTATATTGATCAAAATTTAAAAGTTGAAGGTGATCTTAGGAGAGATTATTCATTAAGTATTAAAAGATTAATAGATCTTGCTTGCTATAGAGGCTCAAGACACAGAAAAAAATTGCCTGTTCGAGGGCAAAGAACTAGATGCAATGCAAGAACGCGAAAAGGCAAAGCAATAGCAATAGCAGGAAAAAAATTAACTCCACTTAAGAAGTAATTATGGCCAAAGTTGATAAGTTAGAAAAACAAGATCAAAAAAATGAAAAATCAGTCAGTAAAATAAAAAAAAGTTCTTACTCAAAAAAGAAAAAATTAAAAAAAAATATTTTAAATGGTATTGCTTATGTACAATCAACATTTAACAATACAATTATTTCAATAGCAGACACAAATGGAAATGTGATTTCATGGGCTTCATCAGGTCAAAAGGGATTTAAAGGATCAAGAAAATCTACTCCATATGCGGCTCAAATAGCCGCTGATGCTGCCGCCTCTAAAGCTTTAGAATTTGGTATGAAAACTTTATCAGTAGAAGTTAAAGGTCCAGGATCAGGTAGAGAAACTGCTCTAAGAGCTCTACAAGCCAGAGGTTTTAAAATTTTATCTATAAAAGATACAACACCAATGCCACATAATGGGACTAGGCCACCAAAAAAAAGGAGAGTTTAATGGAAACTGAAAATGTAAATTTAAAAAATTGGAAATCTTTAATTAAACCATCGAAAATTGATGTTCAATTGAGTGATGATTTATCTCGAGCTAAAATTGTAGCTGAACCACTCGAAAAAGGTTATGGTTTAACTTTAGGAAATTCGTTAAGAAGAATATTGTTGTCATCGATTAGAGGCGCTGCAGTTACTTCAATTCAGATTGATGGAGTGCTGCATGAGTTTACATCTATCAAAGGTGTTCGTGAGGATGTGACTGATATTGTTTTAAATGTTAAATCTTTAGCTCTAAAATCGTCATCAGAGGGAACTAAGAAATTAATTTTAGATGCTAAAGGACCAGGCGAAATTAAAGCGTCAGATATAACTCCTGTGAATGATGTTGAAATATTAAATCCAGATTTGGTTATTTGTAATTTAGATGAAAATACGTCTTTTCATATGGAAATGAATGTGAATACTGGAAAAGGATATGTTCCTGCTGAATTGAACAAGCCCGAGGAACCACCATTAGGCCTAATAGCAATTGACTCACTATACAGTCCAGTAAAAAAAGTTTCTTATTCTGTTAGTACCGCAAGAGAGGGTAAAGCGCTTGATTATGATAAATTGACTATGGAAGTAGAAACGGATGGATCAATTTCTGCTGAGGATGCAGTAGCTTATTCCGCAAGAATTTTTCAAGATCAATTAAAAATGTTTATAAATTTTGATGAGCCGGTTGAAACACCTACAAAAGAAGTTTCATCTGAGCCAGAATTTAATAAAAATTTGTTAAGAAAAGTAGATGAACTAGAGTTATCAGTAAGATCTATGAATTGTTTAAAAAATGATAATATAATTTACATAGGTGATCTAGTTCAAAAATCTGAAGGAGAAATGCTTAGAACTCCAAATTTTGGTAGAAAATCATTGAATGAAATCAAAGAGGTATTAACTGGAATGTCCTTGTATTTGGGCATGGAAATACCGAATTGGCCACCAGATAATATTGCCGAAATGTCAAAAAAACTTGAAGAGGCTTTATAATGAGACATGGACTTGCTAATAAAAAGCTTAACAGAACATCTGAGCATAGAAAGGCGTTACTAAAAAACATGCTTAATTCTCTAATCAAGTATGAGCAAATTAAAACAACTTTACCGAAAGCAAAATTTTTAAAACCTCAAGCTGATAAAATTATAACTTTAGGCAAGAAAGACACTCTTCATAATACAAAAATCTTAGTTTCACAATTACAAGATATAAAATCTGCGAATAAAGTTAAAAAAACACTATCCAAAAGATATGAAAAAAGATTAGGTGGTTATACAAGAATAATTAAAGCTGGTTTTAGATATGGTGATAACGCACCAATGGCAATTATTGAATTTGTAGACAGGGATGTTGAGGCAAAAAAACTAGATAAAATAAAAAAATCTACTTCAAAAGAGCCTGAAAAAAAAGACGATAAAAAATTAGTTACTGCATCTAAATAAATTTTTTAATTATGCTAAAAAGTTACCTCGTTGACTCAACGTGTAATAATATGCGAATTGACAGATGGATACGCAATACAATTGGTAAAATTCCCCAAGGCCTTATTGAAAAATCTCTTAGATTAGGAAAAATAAAAATTAACAAAAAAAAGGTTAAAAGCTCACATAAGATAAAATTCAATGACAAAATTGATTTTTATGGTTTTAAATTTGAGGAAAAAATTTTACAAAAAAAAATAAGTTTTGCTCCTTCAAATCAAATAATTAAAGCCAATGAGGATCTAATAATTGATAATAATGAAAATTTTATTGTGTTAAATAAAAGTGCTGGTATTTCTGTACAGGGTGGAACTAAATCAAAAAAAAACTTAATCGATATTTTTAAAAAAAGTGAAATTTTTTCAGACTCAAAACCTTTTTCTGTTCACAGATTAGATAAGGATACATCTGGCGTTTTTTTAATGGCCAAAAATAGAGAAACAGCACAATTATTAACATCTTTGTTTAGATTGAGAAAAGTTCATAAAACTTATCTAGCTATATGCCACGGTGAATTAGATAAAAACTCAGGCGAATGGACAGATGATTTGGTTCGTTATGAAAATGGAAAAAAAATTGTTGAAAAAGCAAAAACAATTTTCAAAATTATTGATAAAAATTCAAATTATAGTTTTGTTAAAATGAAACCAATTACTGGTAGAAAGCACCAATTAAGAAAACAACTTTTCAACATTGGTCACTCAATTTATGGAGATAACAAATATAAATCTTCTTTAAAAACTTTGGGAATTAATAAGGAATTAATGCTACATGCATATGAAATAAGATTCATTATAAAGGATAGAAAATACACATATAAAGCTTTACTTCCTGATTATTTTAAAAAATTATTAAAAACAAAAAGGCTTAATTATTCAAATTTGAAATAAAAATTTCCACTAATTTTTTATCTAATTCTTTATAATCTTGGTCTTTGATTTGTTTTAAATTTGTTATTCCTTTATCTTTAATACCACATGGAATTATTGCACTATATTTCTCTAGATTATTACTAATGTTAATAGAAAAACCATGATATGCTATCCATTTACTAATTCTAACTCCAATCGCAGCAACTTTTTTGATTTTTTCATTATCTTTGTACCATATACCAATATTTTCTTTATCTGAAAAACTTTTAATATTAAAATAACTTAGTGTTTCAATTATCGTTTTTTCTATTATTGAAATAAAATTTCTAATATCCTTTTTTCTTTTTTTTAAGTCTATTACAAAATAACAAATTAATTGCCCAGGTCCATGATAAGTAATTTTACCACCTCTGTTTGTCTTTAAAATTTCAATTGATTTATCTAAAATATCACTATCGTTATAGCTCGTTCCTGCTGTATAAATATCTGGGTGTTCTAATGTCCAGATCAATTCATTAGATTTATTAAGATCTAAATCTAATAATCTTTCTTCCATCACTTTTGTAGCGTCTTCATAAATGATAGGTTTTTCGGACTTTTTAATTTCTATACTCATTTAAAAATTGTATTCTTTTGATTATGTATTAAAAGATCGACCTAATTAATAGGAAAATTTATGACTTTAATAAAAAAAATCAAAGATAAAAAAGTCAATTTTGAATTTAATAAAGAATATATAAAAGTAGTCACTGACAAAATTTCAAATAATGACGCAACTTTTATCACTAATTCTTTTAAAGAGATGCATCCTGCTGATGCTGCAGATATCATAGAACACCTAAGTCAAAATGATAGGGAAAATTTAATAAAACTTAATAATTTTAAAATAGATCCTGAGGTTTTTGTTGAGCTTAATGAATCAGTTCAAACTGAAATAATAAAATATCTTTCCTCTGAGGCAATTGTAAGAATATTAAAAAATTTGGAGTCTGATGATGCTATAGCCATACTTGAGAATGTGGATGAAAAAAATAAAAACTCAATTTTAAGCTTACTGCCACCTAAAGATCGTTTTGCTCTTTTAGAGGGTCTTAGTTATCCTGAGGATACTGCAGCTAGAATAATGCAAAGAGAATTTACTGCAATACCGAGTAACTGGTCAGTTGGTCAAACAATTGATTATTTAAGAGAAAATAAAGATTTACCAGAGCAATTTTTAGAAATTTATATTGTTGATGAAAACTTCAAACCTATTGGTGCTGTACCATCATCTAAAGTTCTTAGAACACCGAGAGAAACTAAGATGTCTTCAATTATGGATGACTCTATTTTTTTAGTGCCAGTAGATATGGATAGAGAGGAAGTTGGTAACTCATTTGAAAATTACAATTTAAATTCAGCATGCGTAATTGATAAGAATAATAAATTAGTAGGAATGATAACTTCAGACGATGTTCTGACTGTTTTAAAAGAAGAGGCCGAGGAAGATGCATTAAGATTGGCAGGTGTAGGAGATGAAGAAATTACGGATGGAGTATTAACAAAAACAAAAAGAAGATTTAATTGGTTATTATTAAATCTTTTTACAGCCTTTCTAGCCACATATTGTATTAGTTTATTTGGAGCAACAATTGAACAAATGGTAGTCTTAGCTTTTTTGATGCCAATAGTTGCTTCAATGGGTGGTAATGCTGGAATGCAAACATTAGCTGTTACCGTTAGAACTCTTGCAACTAATGATTTAACAAAAAATAATTTTAATCAGAATATTCTTAAAGAATTTAACATAGGTATTTTAAATGGAATTATTTTTGCAATTATAAGTTCTATTATTGTTCAGCTATGGTTTCAGGACATTCAGCTCTCTTTAATAATCTCTATTTCAATGATATTAACAATGATCGTTGCTGGTTTGTTTGGGATATTAGTACCTGTTACACTAAAAAAAATGAATATAGATCCAGCTATAGCATCAAGTGTTTTTGTAACTACCATAACAGATGTTATCGGCTTTGTATCTTTTTTAGGTGTAGGAGCCTACTTCTTGTAATTATCAAAAGTTATCTATTAATCTTACTCTATTAATGTAATAGGCAATAAAAATTTTTGAGTCTTTAATTTTATTGGTTAATTTAAGATTGCTTGTATTTCGCAATTCAAGATAATCTACTTTAATATTATATTTTCTTTTTAGCTCATTTTTTTTTATTAGTATCAAATTTTTTAAATTTTTTTTTTTAAATAATGTTTTTTTAAAATTTATCAGGCCACTAGCTATTTTACCTGCTTTACTTAAATCATGATTATTTAAATGAATATTTCTAGATGATAAAGCTAACCTATTTTTATTCCTTATTGTTTTACAAGAAATAATCTTACATTTGAAATTTTTTTCAATATATCTTTTTACCAATAATAACTGCTGGAAATCTTTCTCCCCCATGAATATTTTTGAGGGATTTATTTTTTCTGTCAGACGAATCATTACCTCAACTACCCCTTCAAAATGGCCTTCTCTATATTTAGCACAAAGTACTTTGTCTTGTTTGTAAAGTTTAATTTTGATCTTATTTGTAAATTTAAAAATATCTTTCATTTTAGGTAAATAAACAAAATCCACTTTAAGCTTTTTTAAAATTCTTAGATCTTTTTTAATATTTCTAGGATATTTTTTATAGTCTTGTTTGTTATTAAATTGTTTAGGATTTACAAATATACTTACAATAGTTTTATTGGATAGTTTTAGAGATTTCTTGATTAGAGATATATGACCATTATGAAGGCTACCCATAGTAGGTACAAATCCAATATTCGAATTTGCAAATAATGCCTCATTTAAATCAATATTATTTAATAAAATTTTCATTTGTATAAAACATTTTAATAAGTAAAACATTTAAATGATTAAACAAGCAATTATTCCATTAGCTGGCCTAGGTACAAGATTATTACCTTTAACAAGTGTATTTGCTAAAGAACTACTTCCCATTAATGGAAAACCAAGTATTGAGTATATTTTAGATGAATGTTCTGATGCCGGTATAAAAAAAATAGTTTTTATAATTTCAAAAAAAAAACAAATGATTAAAGATTACTTTTACAAGGATAGTTTTTATAAAAAGATAATAAAAAAGAAAAAAGATCCGAGAGTTATCAAAGAATATAAAAAAATTTTAAAATATAAAAAAATGATTAAATTTGTTTACCAAAATAAACCATTGGGAACGGGTGATGCAGTACTAAAAACAATAAAATTCATCACTGATGATTATTTTCTTATGTTATTACCTGATGATCTTATTATTAAGAAAAATTGCTCTAAGTCTATGATTAATATTCATAATCGTTATAAGTCATCTGTAATGGCAAGTATTAATGTTCCAAAAAAAACAGTTTCCAGATGGGGAATTTATAAATTAGGTAAAAAATTAAATAAAAATAATCAAATTATAAAAGATGTTATTGAAAAACCATCAATTTCTGAAGCACCATCTAATAAAGCTGTAATTGGAAGATACATTCTTCCAAAAAAAATATTTTCTAAATTAATTAATCAAAAGCCAGGCAAAGGTGGTGAAATTCATATTACTGATGCAATACAATCATTGATACAGAATAATGAAAAATTTATTGCTCATAACTTTGCTGGCAAATATTTAGATTGTGGAAGTATGAGTGGTTATATCAAATCAGCATTAGAAATTGCAAAATCATGAAACTTTGCATGATTGGAACGGGTTATGTGGGATTAGTTAGTGGTGCTTGTTTCGCAGATTTGGGTAATAATGTAATTTGTGTTGATAAAGATAAAGAAAAAATTAATTTACTGTTAAAAGGAAAAATTCCAATTTATGAACCTGGTTTAACAGAATTGGTAAATAAAAATTATAAAAATAAAAGATTAAGATTTTCTAAAGATTTAAAAAAATCAATCAAAGACTCTGACATAATTTTTATTTGTGTTGGAACACCAACAAAAAAAGGTGGTAGCTCTGCCGACTTAAGTCAAATTTTCAAAGCTGCAACAGAAATAAGTTTATCAATTAACAAGTTTAAAATAATTGTAACAAAATCAACAGTTCCAGTAACTACAGGTGATCAAATAGAAAAAATTTTAAAAAAAAAGAATTCTAGTAAAAAATTTTCAGTTGTATCAAATCCTGAATTTTTAAGAGAGGGTGAAGCCATAAGAGATTTTACTTATCCTGATAGAATTGTTGTAGGTTCAAATGATAAAAAATCAAATCGTTTAATGAATTCTTTATATTCGCCTTTGATTTCTAAAGGTGCTCAATACATCAATACTTCTAGAAGAGCAGCAGAGCTAATTAAATATGCTTCCAACGCTTTTTTGGCTACCAAAATAACATTTATTAATGAAATAGCTAATCTTTGTGAGAACACAGGTATAAATGTTGAGGATATTTCAATTGGAATGGGTTTAGACAAAAGAATAGGAGGGCGATTTTTAAGAGCTGGCCCAGCATATGGTGGATCATGCTTTCCTAAAGATACAAAAGCTATAACCTCAACTGCTGATAAATTTAAAATAAATTTATCTGTTATAAAGTCAGTAATTAAATCAAATGAAAGTAGATCTAACCTTCTATTAAATAAAATATATAAAATTTTAAATAACAATGTAAAAAATAAGAAAATTACTTTTTTGGGCGTTACCTTCAAAGCTAATACTGATGATATGAGAGATTCGGCAAGTCTCTCAATGATACCTATTTTATCAAAAAAAGGTGCTAAAATCAGATATTTTGATCCAACAGGTTATAAAAAAGAATTCTCAAAATTTAAAAATGTTGTTAATTTTGATAACGTAAAAGAATCAGTTCAAGACACAGATTTAGTAATCATTCACACAGAGTGGAATGATTTTAAATCAATTAATTTTAAAAATTTGGCAAAAGGTAAAAAGTTTATCATTTACGATATGAGAAATATCTATTCTCCATCAAAAATAAGAAAACAAGGCTTTAAATATTATAGTATTGGTAGATAAATTTTTAGTTAAGTTCAAATATTGCATCAACCTCAACTGAAACTCCAAGTGGTAGACTATTTGTACTTACAGCGGCTCTTGTGTGTGTTCCAGCGTCTCCAAAAATAGATGCTACCATGTCAGATGCACCATTTATAACTTTTGGTTGTTCAATAAATTCATCAGTTGAGTTAACAAAACCTGTTAGTTTCACACATGATTTTACTTTTGATAAATCACCGTTACATGCTTTTTTAACCTGAGCAATGATATTTAATGCACATCTTTTTGCTGCATTATATCCAGCATTTGTATCTAGATCTTTTCCAACTTTTCCTTTGATTAACTTACCATTTTCATCAATAGAAATTTGACCTGAAATAAAAAGCAGTTTTCCAGTAATTTTTGTAGCCACATATGAGCCAACAGGATCTGCTGCTTTTGGTAATTCAATATTATTTTTTTTTAAGTTATCCTCAAAATTCATTCACCAATTGTCTTTTTCTTTATTTTATTTATTTTTTCTTTTTCATTAGACCATTCTTTATTCTGAAACTCTTTAGTATCTGTAATAAAATTTTTTCCAGCGGATACAGCCTTATTCTTTGCAGAGTTAGCTTTGCATTTCATATAATCCAAAGAAAATTTTTTGAAGTCACTACAATTTTCTTTTGAGTATACTTTTTGGCTTATATAAAAGACAAAAATAAAAGCAATTAAAATTGTTTTAATCATTTTTTTTTCTTTTTCTTTATTTTATCGTATTCCTTTCTTTTCTCAATTAAAATCAAGGCCTCTTCCATATTAATTTCATTAGGATCTTTTTCCTCTGGTATCGTTGCATTTAGAGATTTATATTTTATATATGGACCATATTGACCTTTCATAATTCTTACTGGTTTTTTATCTTCTGGATGTTCACCTAATTCTTTAATAATTGATGATGACATTCTTCCTGGTTTTGCATCTGCAATTAAAGTAATAGCTCTATTTAGACCTATTGAAAAAATTTCCTCTATATTTTCGATTCGCGCTGATTTATTATCACATTTTAAATAAGGGCCAAATCTCCCTGTGTTTAATGTTATTTCGGTTTGATTTTCAGGATTTAATCCTAAGGATTTTGGAAGTGAACATAAAAATTGCGCTTTTTCTAAATCTATACTTTCTAATTCCAAACCTTTTGGAATAGAAACATTTTTTAAAAGATTATTTACATCAGGCTTTATTTTTTTTGTCTTTCTTTTTTTCTTGGTTGTTTTTTCAATTTCTATACTTTCAGGAATTTTTTCATATTGAAGATATGGCCCGAATCTCCCATTTTTTAAATATATATCATTGCCATTAGTATGCTTTCCAATAAATTTTGGTTCAGCTAATTTTGCTTGCGCAGCTGCTTTTGATTTAGACAAGGGTCTTGTATATTTACACTCAGGGTAATTTGAACAACCAATAAAAGCACCACCTCTAAAACTATTTTTTAAGCTCAGTATACCAGAATTACATAGTTGACACTTTCTTACAATATCTCCTTTATCATCCTTATCAAAAACTAAATCACCCAAACTGTCATTTAAGAGATCTAAAACTTCTCTTGTTCTTTTTTCCTTGACCTCTCCCACATTATTATTGAAATCTTTCCAAAACAGTTCTAAAACTTTAATCCAGCTTTCTTTGCCAGAAGTTATCTCATCTAATTGATTTTCTAAACTAGCAGTAAAGTTATAATCCACGTATTTTGAGAATAATTTTTCAAGAAAAGCAGAAATAAGCTTTCCTCTGTCAGTAGGAAAAAACCTTTTATTTAATATCTCTGCGTAACCTCTGTTAGCTATTGTGGAAATTATACTCGCATAAGTAGACGGCCTTCCAATACCAAGCTCTTCAAGTTTTTTTACCAAACTAGCCTCAGAATATCTTGGAGGAGGTTGTGTAAAATGCTGCTCATCCACTAAGGACTCAATATTTATAAGTCCTTTAGAAACAGAGGGTAGTATTTTTTCATCATCATCTTTATTTTGATTATTATATATCTTTAAAAATCCATCAAATTTAAGAACTGATCCACTAGCTTTGCATACTGTATCATTATTACTAGATGTTATTGTGATAGTATTTCTCTCAAATTTAGCAGATTGCATTTGAGAAGATAAAGCTCTACTCCATATTAAATCATAAAGTTTATTTTGATCTGTACTTAGATATTTTTCAATACTTTGTGGGCTTCTGATAATTTCTGTTGGTCTTATCGCCTCATGAGCCTCTTGCGCGTTCTTAGCTTTTTTACCAGAATAATTTAAAGCACTTTCAGCCAAATATTCGTTCCCGATTTCTTTTTTTATATAATCCCTAAAAGTCGCAACAGCATCTTTTGATAAATTAGTACCATCTGTCCTCATATATGTTATTAAACCAACAGTTTCCCCCTCAATCTCAACTCCTTGATAAAGCTTTTGAGCAATTTGCATAGTTCTTGATGCACCAAAACCTAATCGACTCGAAGCTGTTTGTTGAAGAGTAGATGTAGTAAATGGTCCTGATGGATTACGATTTATAACTTTACTAGATATATCAGTAATACCAAATTTTTTTTGATTGATGATGGAGATGGCCTTATTTACTTCATCTTTATTTCTAAAAGAAAATTTTTCAATTTTCTTGTTATCTAGCTGACTAATACTTGCTAGAATATTCTGATTTTTTTCATCTTTAAATTTGATACTTAAAGTCCAAAATTCTTCAGGTTTAAAAGACTCAATTTCATGTTCTCTTTCAGTTATTAATTTTAAAGCCACTGATTGAACTCTTCCCGCAGATTTCGAGCCTGGAAGTTTTGTCCATAAGATTGGTGATATATTAAAGCCAACTAAGTAATCTAAAGCTCGTCTAGCCATATAGGCATCAACTAAAAGAGGTTCAATTTGTCTTGGGTTTTCAATACCATGAATTACTGCTTTTTTTGTAATTTCATTAAAAACAACTCTTTCTATCTCTTTATCTTTTAAAAGTTTTTTTTCAGCTAGATATTCTTTTACATGCCAAGCTATCGCTTCACCTTCACGATCAGGATCAGTAGCTAATATTATTTTTGAAGAATCTTTAGCTGCATCAGTAATTTCTTTTAGATACTTTTTTGAAAAACTATCTATTTCCCATTCCATTTTAAAATCCTGATCTGGATTAACAGAACCGTTCTTAGAAGGTAAATCTCTTATATGCCCATAACTAGCTAATACTTTGTAATTATCGCCTAAATATTTATTTATAGTTTTGGCTTTAGCTGGACTTTCTACAATAACCAAGTTCATAATGCACAAACTACCTAAAAGAGTTAGATAGTCAAATTAATAAATTTTTGTCTTAGTTTCTTCTTTATTTTTCAATCTTTTAATATTTTCCCTGTGAGTAAAAAATATTAATACAAACATTATTATGAAAAAAAATATTCCATCTAACTGACTTGTGATGATCGAATAAATAGGAATTGATATTGAGGCAATTAGTGAAGATAAAGAAGAAAATTTTGTAATACCAAAAATTACAAACCAACACAAAGAAAAAATTATTCCAAAATAAATATTAATAGCAAATAGAATACCAACATATGTAGCAACACCTTTCCCCCCTTTAAATTTTAACCATATAGGAAACACATGGCCAAGAAATACGCTTAAAGAAGCTAGGTATAAGGAATCTGTGTAATAAATTTTAACAAACATTACTGGTATAACGGCTTTTAAAATGTCAAAAATTAGCGTTGTGTATCCAATAATTTTATTTCCAGATCTAAGTACATTTGTAGCCCCAATATTTCCAGAGCCAATTTTTCTTATATCTTTTTTCATAAACAATTTTGTTAATATTAATCCAAATGGAATTGATCCCATTAAATAGGAAATTGTACCTATGATTAAAACGTCCATACTATAGCTTAAATAATTCTCTACCGTTTACAAATGTATTTGTTACTTTACCTTGTAGTTTTTTATCCTCTATTGATGTATTTTTTGATTTTGAAATAAGTTTATCTTTTTTTACAATCCAAGGTTTATCTATATCTACTATACAAAAATCAGCATCGTTACCAATAGATAAATTCCCTTTATTTATCTTTAATATTTTAGCTGGGTTTGATGTCAGTGCTTTAATTATAGTTTCTAGTTTGAGAGATCCATTATGATATAATTCTAAACTTAGAGACAATAGAGTTTCTATGCCTGATGCGCCGGTTGCTGCTTGAGCAAACGTTAATCTTTTCGATTCTTCATCTTCAGGTTTATGATCTGAAACTATTACATCAATTAAATCATCCTTCAAACCTTGAACTAAAGTTAGTCTATCTTCTTCTCTTCTTAATGGTGGAGACAATTTAAGAAATGTTTTGAAATCTCCGATGTCATTTTCATTCAAGGATAAATTATTAATTGAAACACCACACGTGAATTTTACAACTTCCTTTCTTAATTTGATTACTTCAATAGATTTTCGTGATGATAATTGAGAGATATGATATCTACATTTAACCTTTTCAAGTAATGTCAAATCTCTCTCAATCAGAATTCGCTCAGCAATTTCAGGTATACCAGATAGACCTAATTTAGAGGCAATTATTCCAGAATTAATCATACCATTTTTTGCTAGTTCATAATCTTCAGCGTGCTGCATAATTAAGCTCCCCAAATCTTTAGCAGAATTCATTATTCTAGACATCAATCTTGGATTTTGAATTGTTTTGACACCATCAGTGAATGCAATTATTCCTTTACTTTGTAAAAGACCAAATTCAGTCATATTTTTACCCTCAATATTCTTTGTTAAGGAAGCACATGGAAAAATATTTATTTTTGATTTATCTCTTCCTCTTCTTTTTAAAAAATCGACTATAGAAACGTTGTCAATTATTGGATCTGTATTAGGCATTGTCACTACTGAGGTGACACCCCCAGAAAGTGCAGCATTACTTAATGTTCTAAAATTTTCCTTATATTCATAACCTGGTTCACCAACAAAAACTCTCATGTCAACTAATCCAGGAAAAATATACTTTCCTTTCAAATCAGTTGGTTTTTCTCTACCTGGTAAATTATTAATATTTACTTTTTTTCCTATAGCTTCAATTTTTCCATCTTCACTTATTATTAAACCTCCATTTTCATTAATGGAGTTGTGAGGATCGATTATATTGGCATTTATAAAATATTGTTTTTTCATTATGTGCAAAATATTTTTAGACAAGCCATTCTTACTGCGACACCTAATTCAACTTGTTCTTTAATTACACTTTTGTTGATATCATCAGCTAGCATTGTATCTATTTCTATACCTCTATTCATTGGGCCAGGATGCATAATTAAAGCATCAGATTTAGCGTGCTCTAATTTATCCGGAGTTAATCCGTAATATTCATAATACTCTCTATTAGATGAAAGATATGAACTTGTCATTCGTTCACTTTGTAATCTTAACATCATAACAATATCACAATCTTTCAATCCTTTTTTCATATTTGTAAAAGTAGAAACACCAAATTTTTCAATTTCTCTTGGCATAAGATTTGTTGGAGCAATTATATTTACTTCTGCACCTAACATACTAAGTAAATAAATATTTGATCTTGCCACTCTTGAATGAAGTATATCTCCGCAGATTGCAATTTTTAATCCTTGAATTTTATTTTTACGAGTAATTATTGTTAATGCGTCCAATAAAGCTTGTGTAGGGTGTTCTCTTCTTCCATCACCTGCGTTTAGAACTGCACAGTTTACTTTTTGTGAAAGTAGATTACATGCCCCAGAATCTTGATGTCTAATTACAATAATATCAGGGTGCATTGCATTAAGTGTCATTGCTGTATCTATCAATGTTTCACCTTTTTTAATTGCTGAGTTGCTAATATTCATTGACATAACATCCGCTCCAAGTCTTTTACCAGCTAATTCAAATGAGCTTTGAGTTCTAGTGGATGGTTCAAAAAATAAATTAATTTGCGTTTTACCTCTTAAAATATCAATTTTCTTATTTTCACTTTGATTTACTTTTATAAATGAATTTGCTTCATCAAGTATCAATTTGACATCGTTAATTGATAAATCTTGAATTCCTAGCAGGTGTTTTTGAGAAATTTTAATAGCCTGATTTGATTTAATTGCCATTAAAGCCAACTCTATAACTATAAACCTTTATAATAGCAAGTATTAATTATTCAGAAAATCCAAGGCTCCTTGTAATATAAAAGCAGCAGCGTTTTCATCTATTTTTTTTTCTCTTTTACTCACATTTATATCTAATTGGCTAGATAGGTTAAAAGCACCAACAGTTGATAGTCTTTCATCCCACAGGCAAATTGGAATATTTAAGTTTTTTTCAATATTTTCTGTTGTATCTTTTACTGATTGAGCTGACTTACCTGAGGATCCATCCATATTTAAAGGATTCCCAACAATGATTCCCTTTATGTTATTCTCATTAATAATTAATCTGAGTTCATCAATAAGATTCTTTAGTGAATTTCTATTTATTGTTTTTAAAGGAGTGGCTATTAGTTGTTTTTCATCACAGATTGACACACCAATTCTTTTAGTACCTAGGTCTAAACCTATCAATCTACACCTATCTGAGTATTTTTTTTTAAATTCCTCTAAAGTGATCATATTGTATAATTTAAACTTAAGTGATACTTTGCGTCATATTTAAATAGCATATGAGCATAGATCTTAAAACAATAAAACATATATCTAAATTATCAAGAATTTCAGTTGATGAGCAAAGAGCTAAAAAACTGGCTGGTGATTTAAATTCTATTTTTGATTTTATAGAAAAACTTAATGAATTAAAAACAGATAATGTAGAACCATTAACCTCTATTTCTAAAACAACTTTAAAATTAAGATCTGACGAAGTAAAAAGTAAAAATATAAGAGAACAGATTATTAAAAATTCCCCTCAAGATAATGAGGATTATTTTGTAGTACCCAAGGTGATTGAATAATGTCAGATATAACAAAACAATCTCTTACTGAATTAATCGAAAATATAAAAAATAAAAAACTTTCCTCAACAGACGTAACCAAAGCATTTATTGATAGATCTGAAAAATCTGAGGAATTAAACGCATATATTACAAATGATTTTACATCAGCTTTGGATAAAGCAAAAAAATTTGATGAAAAACCTAATTTAGATTTAAAACTGCCAGGTATTCCAATGGCAGTTAAGGATTTATTTTGTACAAAAAATATTAAAACAACTGCTGGTAGTAAAATTTTAAATAACTTTATACCAACTTATGAATCAACAGTAACTGAAAATATCTGGAATGAAGGTGCGATACTTTTGGGTAAATTAAACTGTGATGAGTTTGCAATGGGTTCATCAAATGAAACAAGTTTTTTTGGTAATGTACAAAATCCTATTGATAAAAATTTAGTTCCAGGTGGATCATCTGGTGGTTCAGCTTCAGCAGTAGCCGGACAATTGACTCCTATTACAATTGGCACTGATACTGGTGGATCAATTAGACAACCAGCTTCTTTCACGGGAATTGTAGGATTAAAACCTACTTACGGAAGTTGCTCAAGATATGGGATAGTTGCTTTTGCATCATCATTGGATCAAGCAGGACCTATGGCGCAAAATGTTAAAGATTGTGCTTTATTATATGAAGTAATTAGTTCTTATGATCCAAAAGACTCTACTTCAGTAGACTTTAAAAGAAATTATTACAGTGAGGAGCTTACAAACAATATAAAAGGAAAAAAAATTGGAATACCAAAAGAATATAGAGTTGATGGTATGCCAAAAGAAATTGAAGATCTTTGGCAAAAGGGCATTCAGTATATTAAAGATTGTGGTGCTGAAACTATTGATATTTCTCTACCAAATACAAGTTATGCTTTACCAACATATTATATAGTTGCACCTGCTGAAGCATCATCAAACCTTGCAAGATATGATGGTGTTAAGTACGGATATAGAGCTAAAGGAGAAAATTTAATTGATATGTATGAAAAAACAAGATCAGAAGGTTTTGGGGCTGAAGTCCAAAGAAGGATTATGATTGGAACTTATGTTTTGTCGTCTGGTTATTACGATGCGTATTATCTTAAAGCTCAAAAAGTGAGAAAACTTATTAAAAATGATTTTGATGAAGTATACAAAAAAGTTGATGCAATTTTAACTCCTTCAACGCCGAGCTCAGCTTTCAAAATAGGTGAAAAAACAAATGATCCAGTTTCAATGTATCTTAATGATATATTTACAGTTCCTGTTAACTTAGCAGGACTTCCGGGTATCTCAATACCTGCAGGACATGATTCAAAAGGTTATCCTTTAGGTTTACAAATTATAGGCCGAGCTTTTGATGAGCAAAATATATTAAATATAGCTTATGCCATGGAAGAAAAGATTAATTTTAAAAATAAGCTTACTGATTGGTGGATAAAATGAGTAAAAAAAATTTAGAATATTTAATTAACCGAAAAGACAATCAGTATGAGGTCGTAATTGGTTTAGAAGTACATGCTCAAGTTTTATCTGAGTCAAAATTATTTTCTACTTCTGCTACCAAATTTGGTGCGGAGCCTAATACACAGGTTAGTTTAGTTGATGCTGCATTTCCAGGAATGTTACCAGTGATAAATGAATTTTGCGTTAAACAAGCGATCAAAACCGGTATTGGCCTTAATGCTAAAATCAATAAACGTTCAGTATTTGATAGAAAAAATTATTTTTATGCTGATTTACCTCAAGGATATCAAATCTCACAATTTAAAGATCCGATAGTAGGTGAGGGCAAGGTTATTTTGGATATGCCAAATGGTCAAAAAGAAGTTGGTATAGAAAGATTACATCTAGAGCAAGATGCCGGAAAAAGTATCCATGATATAGACCCACATAATACCTTTGTAGATTTAAACAGATCAGGGGTAGCTTTAATGGAAATAGTGAGCAAGCCTGACCTAAGATCCCCAGATGAGGTTAATGTTTACATCAAAAAATTACGATCCATAATGAGGTATCTAGGAACTTGTGATGGAAATATGCAAGAAGGTTCTTTACGAGCTGATGTTAACGTTTCTGTAAGACCAAAAGGCTCAAAAGAATTTGGCACTCGATGTGAAATTAAAAACGTCAATTCAATTAAATTTATGCAGATGGCAATAGAATACGAGGCTAATAGACAAGTTGATTTAATTGAAGAGGGCAAAACTATTGATCAAGAAACCAGACTTTTTGATACAAAGAAAAATGAGACAAGGTCAATGAGATCAAAAGAAGATGCTCATGATTACAGATATTTTCCTGACCCTGATTTATTACCTTTGGAGGTTTCGGAAAAGTTTATTGAAGATCTTAAAAATGATATTCCAGAACTACCAGATAATAAAAAGGAAAGATTTATTAAAGAGTTTAAATTGTCTCCTTATGAAGCGAATATTTTAGTATCTGATATTGATACTGCAAAATACTTTGAAGAAGTTGTAATTAAAATGGGTAAAAACAAAGATA
>CABZBT010000008.1 GCA_902524045.1 uncultured Pelagibacteraceae bacterium
ATTGAAATCCACGCTAATGAAGTACTTTCTTTAAAAAAAAGATTAAATGAAATTTACTCTAAGCATACAGGAAAATCTGTTGATGAAATAAAGTCTGCATTGGAAAGAGATAATTTTATGACCGCAGATGCGGCAAAATCTTTTGGTTTAATAGACTCTGTTGTGGAAAAGAGAGTTTAGACAACTATATATAGAAATTATAAATCCATAACTTGATTAATGTGAGTTATTTATAATAAAGTAATGATATTGATTCGTTGTAAATTTTATGAACACAAATAATAAAAATATTCTTTATTGTTCTTTCTGTGGAAAAAGTCAACACGAAGTAAGAAAACTAATTGCAGGTCCGACTGTATTTATCTGTGATGAGTGTGTTGAACTATGTATGGATATTATAAAAGAGGAGAGCAAGGATACTTTTGTGAAACATCAAGATGGTCTTCCATCTCCAAAGGAAATCTGTTCAGTTTTAGATGATTATGTAATTGGACAAACGCACGCAAAAAAAGTTTTATCTGTAGCAGTTCATAATCATTACAAAAGATTAAACTATGAAAATAAAACTAGCAAAAATGTTGAGCTTGCAAAGTCAAATATTCTTCTAGTAGGACCAACTGGCTGTGGAAAAACTCTGCTAGCTCAAACGCTTGCAAGAATTTTAGACGTTCCATTTACAATGGCTGATGCAACAACTTTAACTGAAGCTGGATATGTTGGTGAGGATGTAGAAAATATTATTTTAAAATTATTACAAGCAGCAGATTACAATGTGGAAAAAGCTCAAAGAGGGATCGTTTATATAGATGAGGTTGATAAGATAAGTAGAAAATCAGAAAACCCTTCAATTACTAGAGACGTATCTGGTGAGGGAGTTCAACAAGCTTTATTAAAAATAATGGAAGGTACAATTGCAAGCGTGCCTCCCCAAGGTGGAAGAAAACATCCTCAACAAGAATTTTTACAAGTTGATACGACAAATATCTTATTTATTTGTGGGGGAGCTTTTGCTGGTCTAGATAAGATTATTTCTCAAAGAGATAAAGGAACTTCAATTGGATTTGGAGCAGATGTTAAAAATACTCAAGATAAAAAAACAGGTGAGTGGATGAAAAATTTAGAACCTGAAGATTTATTAAAATATGGATTGATACCAGAATTTATTGGAAGATTACCAATGATAGCAACTCTTGAGGATTTAGATGAAAAATCCCTGATTAAAATCCTTCAAGAGCCAAAAAACTCTTTGACAAAACAATATCAAGAATTATTTAAACTGGATGGAGCGAAATTGGTATTTAGAGATAATGCTTTGAAAGAAATTGCACTAAAAGCAATTAGTAAAAAGACTGGAGCGAGAGGATTGAGATCTATACTAGAAAATATTCTTTTAAAAACCATGTATGATCTACCTAGTCAAGATAATATAGAAGAGGTTATTGTTGACGCATCTTCGGCAAAAGGCCAAACTCAACCCATATTGGTCCACTCTAAAAAAGACAATAAGTCTAAAACAAATAAGACCACAGCGGCTTAATAGCCATAATAACTAGTAAAAAGGTATTGCAAAAACATCTTTAATATCCATATATTATAATTATGGAAGTCAAAAATTCATTACCTTTATTACCACTTAGAGACATTGTAGTTTTTCCAAGTATGGTAATCCCTTTATTTGTCGGAAGAGATAAATCAATTTCAGCATTAAACGAAGTGATGAAAAAAGAAAAAAAGATTATTTTAGTTACTCAAAAAAACTCTGAAATAGACGATCCAAAAAAAAATGATATTTTTATGTACGGATGTGAAGGAAGCATCCTTCAACTTTTAAAGCTCCCAGATGGAACAGTAAAAGTTCTAGTCGAAGGTATGCGAAGAGTAAAAATTCTTGAATTTAAAGACAATGAAAAATTTATTATATGTGACTTTACTTATAATCAAGATATTAACAATGAAGATGAAGATTTGTATCCTTTAGCTGTAACAGCAATTAGAAGGATGGAAAAATTGACTTCGATTAATAAAAAAGTATCTAATGAAACTATTAACACAATAAAACAGTTAAAAGATCCATCAAAAATAGCTGATAATATTGCTTCTCACATCACTGCTACAATTTCAGAGAAGCAGCAAATTTTTGAAACTGTCGACGTAAAAAAAAGGTTAAATGCAATTATTAAAATAATGGAAAATGAGACTAGCATTATTGGTGTCGAGAAAAGAATTAGAGGCAGAGTAAAAACTCAAATGGAAAAAACTCAAAGAGAGTACTATCTAAATGAACAATTAAAAGCGATACAAAAAGAGTTAGGTGAGATTGAAGATGGTAAGGATGAGAATACTAGCTTAAATAAAGCAATTCTCAGATCAAAAATGCCAAAAGATGTTGAGAAGAAGTGTCTACAGGAATTAAAGAAATTAAAAAACATGAGTCCAATGTCAGCAGAGGCTACGGTTGTTAGAAATTATCTAGACTGGATGATAGATCTTCCTTGGTATAAAAAAAGTGACGTTGCGATAGATTTAAAAAAAGCTCTTGATGTTCTTGATAAAGATCATTTTGGTTTAGAAAAAGTTAAAGAGAGAATTATTGAATTTTTAGCAGTGCAAAAAAGAATGGAAAAAATAAAAGGTCCAATTCTTTGTTTGGTTGGTCCTCCAGGTGTAGGAAAAACTTCATTAGGTAAGTCAATTGCGAAAGCAACAAATAGAGAATTTGTGAGAATGTCTGTTGGTGGAATGAGAGATGAAGCTGAAATAAGAGGTCACAGAAGAACATACATTGGTTCATTACCTGGTAAAATCATCCAAATGATGAAAAAAGCAGGAACAAAAAATCCACTGATTCTGTTGGATGAAATTGATAAAGTTGGAAATGATTATAGAGGTGATCCCTCATCGGCTTTATTGGAAGCCCTAGATCCTGAACAAAATACTACATTTAATGATCATTATCTTGAAGTTGATTACGATTTATCTGATGTAATGTTTGTAACTACAGCTAATACGCTTAACATTTTACCTCCATTATTAGACAGAATGGAAGTAATAAGATTAGCAGGCTATACTGAAGATGAAAAAATCAATATTGCTAACAAGTATCTTCTTCCAAAACAGATTAAAGACAATGGTGTAAAAGAGAAGGAGATGAGTTTAGGTGATGATATTATTAAAGAAGTAATTAGAAGTTATACTAGAGAGTCTGGGGTTAGAAATCTTGAGAGAGAAATTTCCAAAATTGCAAGAAAAGTAGTTAAAAAAGTCGTGTCAGGAGAAAAAAAAGAAATAGATATTGATACGAAAAATTTGCCAGACTTTTTAGGAGTACCTAAATTTAAATCCAGCGAATTAGAAATCGAGAATAGAGTGGGTGTAGTTACAGGTTTAGCATGGACAGAATATGGGGGAGAAATTTTAAAAATTGAAACTGTGACAATGCCCGGTAAAGGTCGAATGCAAATAACTGGTAAACTTGGTGATGTTATGCAAGAATCCGTTAAAGCAGCTAAATCTTTTGTAAGATCAAAATGTTTGGAGTATGGAATTATTCCTCCATTATTTGAAAAAAAAGATTTTCATATTCATGTTCCTGAGGGGGCAACACCAAAAGATGGTCCATCAGCTGGAATAGGAATGGTTACATCAATAGTTTCATCTATAACTAACATTCCTGTTAAAAAGGATGTTGCGATGACTGGTGAAGTTACTTTAACTGGTCAGGTATTACAAATTGGTGGTTTAAAAGAAAAATTATTGGCAGCTCACAGAGCTGGGATTAAAGAAGTCTTGATACCAAAAGAAAACGAAAAAGATCTCGTAGACATACCAAAAAAAATTATTGAAGCTATTAAAATATCACCAATCCAAAATGCTGATGAAGCTCTTAAAATTGCTTTAACTAAAGACCTAAAAAAAACAGAGTGGGTAGAAGTCGATTTATCAAAAAAAGACGACAAATCTCAAGCTAGCATTCAATAATCACAGATTCCTTCTAATTTTTCTTTAGTTATTTTCCTTATTAAGCTAATTTATTCACTAGATCTATATTCATATTTTAGGTAACCTACTTTAAAAAAAATAACTAACGAGGGAAAAAATATGAATAAACTTAGTAAGATAATTATTGTTTTATTCTCATCTTTATTTTTAAGTTTTGCTGCAAACTCTGTTGAAGTAAAATTCGGACACGTTGGGAAACCAGGCTCCTTATTTTCTGCTTCTGTAGATGAATTTGCTAAACTTGCAAACAAAAGATTGGGGAACAAAGGTAAAGTAACTGTTTTTGGTTCTTCGCAACTTGGAAAAGATAAGCAAGGTATGCAAAAACTAAAATTAGGTACAGTTAATATGTGGCTACCTTCATCGGTAATGGCTTCAATTCATGATGAGTTTGGTGTTTTTGATATGCCTTTTATTATTAAAGACAGAAAACACATGGCTAAAGTTGAAAAAAATGTTTTGCCAGGAATGTTTAAAAATCTTGAAGATAAAACAGGTTACAAAGTTATTGCTGTATGGGAAAATGGTTTTAGACATATAACAAATAATACTAGACCAATTAACACTCCAGGTGATTTAAAAGGAATTAAATTAAGAACTCCTAAATCAAAATGGAGAGTTAAAATGTTCCAATCATATGGTGCAAACCCAACTCCAATGTCATTTTCTGAAGTTTTTACTGCTTTAAAAACAGGGACAATGGATGGACAAGAAAACCCATATGCTCAAATAGCTAGTGCTAAATTTCAAGAAGTTCAAAAATACTTATCAATTACAGGTCACGTTTATACTCCTGCTTATGTAACTGTTCATAAGGATCACTGGAATAAACTTCCTGCAGATGTTCAAGATATTCTTGAAAAAGCTGCAAAAGATACACAAAAATTTGTGTATAAAGAAGCTGCTAAACTTGAAAAATCTTTATTAAAAGTAATTAAAGATGCCGGTGTCCAAGTAAATGAAGCAGACAAAGGTGCTTTTATTGCAGCTAGTAAAGGAATTTACGATCAGTTTGGATCAGAAGTTCCAACTGGCGGTGCTTTAGTTAAAAAAGTATCATCTTTAGCTAAGTAATATAATTTTATTAATTTTATCAGGCCCTCTTTCAGAGGGCCTGACTGTTATATAAATTATACTTTTAATAACATAATGACAAAAAAAATTTTTTTTTCTTTAATATTTTTTTTTATATTAACTTTCGTAACTTTATTTTCACTAGAATTTGTATCAAGGCTTTATTTATATTTTGTAAAAAATAATTATTGTGCAAAAACTCTAAATTTTGAAAAATATGAGTCTAAAGCTGATGATCTTTTAGGCTACATTCCAAAAAAAGGATCAAAGATTGGTTGTAATGGTGAAAAATATACAATTAATAATGATGGTTTTAGAACTTATGAGGGTTTTAATTTTTCAGAGTCTAATTATTTGATTATAGGTGATTCCTTTGGTTTTGGTGACGAGCTAGATGATAGCGAGGCATTAAGTTATTTATTGTACAAAGACTATGATATTAAAAATATTAATGCAGCTGTTTATGGTTATGGAATAGATCAAATGGTATTAAGAGCTTTAGAAATTATTAAAAATAAAAAAATAGATAAAGTAATAATGATAACTTCACCTGGTGGAGCAAAAAGAGTAAATAAGTCAGCAAGAAATAAAGTTAAAAAACCTTTTTTCTTATATGATGGTAAACAACTAGTACTAAATAAACCTGGTTATCAAAAGATAGGTAATTCTGTAAGAAATAGCCTTATTAATAAAAGCTTTTTTATTAGATATTCATTGACTAAATTGGGTATGGGTAAATATTTAAACAATGATGAAATGGTTCAAGATAATTTACCTTATTATTTGAAATCTTGTAAAATTTTAGAAAACTTTCAAGAAAAATTAGATAATGAAAATATAAAATTTGATGTTGTACTTTACAGAGATGCTGGTGAAATAATTCGTCAAAAACAAGAACAAAAAAAACAAACTGACAATTTTCTACAATGCCTTGATAAAATAAAGATTAAATACCTTGATACATACGATATATTAAGATCAAATAAAGATAAAAAATTATTTATTAAACATGATTATGGTCATCCAACAATTGTCTCAAATCTGATTGTTTCAAAATATTTTGCAGAGTATATTGAAAAAGCTGGTACATTATGAAATTAAATAAATTTATTAATTCATATGAAAAAATTCTAAAACTCATACTGTTTATAATGATGGTGGCATTAGCAGTAACGGTTTTACTTGGTGTCACTTTTCGTTTTGCTGGAAGTGCATTAGTTTGGTACGATGAAGTCGCCGCAGTCCAACTTGCATGGATAACATATTATGGTTCAGCATATGCAGCGTTAAAAGGTTCACATATCAGTGTTCCAAGCATTTTTAAAGCTTTTCCATTAGCATTAAGAAAGATCTTCTTTGTAATTTCCAAAATTGTTATTTATGGTTTCTTAATATTATTGGCTTATTATGGATATTTAGTTTTAACTTTGATAACAGGTGAGACTTTAGTCACATTGGAATGGGTTCCCCAGCCATTTGTTCAATCTGTTATTCCAATTGCTTCATGTCTTTTTATTTTATCTGAAACTCTTAGAATCCCAGAAGATTATAAAAATTTAGTTCTTCAAAACACGGGTGACGAACAGACGGGAGATATTTAGTGATCATACTTACAATGTTTATGGTCCTATTGCTTCTTCTGTCCATAAATGTGCCTATAGCGATTGGTCTGGCAGTAACAACTATTATTGCAATGGTAATGAAGACAGGTACAAGTTTTCTAATTGATACTGCAATTGTAATGTTTGATGGATCTATGAAGTTCCCACTGATTGCAATCCCACTATTTATTCTAGCAGGATCAATTATGAATAGTGCTGGTATTTCAAGAAGGTTAATAGCTTTTGCCTCTGCTCTTGTTGGATTTATTAAAGGTGGTTTAAGCATGATCAATATTGCAACCTCTATGTTTTTTGCTGAAATTTCTGGATCAGCCGTAGCAGATGTTGCTGCGTTAGGTTCGATTTTAATTCCAGCAATGAAGAAAAAGGGATATCCGGGAGCTTTTGCTGCTGCAGTAACGTCATCTTCTGCGTCTCTTGCAATTATCATTCCACCCTCAATACCAATGATTGTTTATGCAGTTATGTCACAAAGTTCAGTTGTTCAATTATTTGTAGCTGGAATTGTGCCAGGTGTTATTGGTGGATTTTTTTTAATGTTAGCTGCTTATGTGACAGCAAGAAGAAAAAACTTTCCTGTAGAAGAAACATTTAATATTCCAAATGTCAAAAAGACTGCAAAAGATGCAGCATTAGCATTTTTATTACCAGTGATTATCCTAGGAGGAATTTTTGGTGGAGTTGTAACAGCTACAGAAGGAGCTGGCTTAGCAGTTGTAGCATCGTTAGTAATTGGTTTTATATATAAAGAAATAGATTTTAAAAGATTATACGAGTCAGCTTGTGAGGGTGCGATTCAAACAGCGTCAGTGATGTTATTGGTAGCAGCTTCAGTTTTATTAGGTGAATTTCTAACAATTGAGCAAATTCCTCAGAAAGTCGCCGAGTCAATTATTGATTTTACAAATAATAAATATGCAGTTCTAGGAATATTAAATGTATTTTTATTAATAATAGGTTTCTTTTTGCACTCTGTAGCAGCAATCATTTTAACAGTCCCAATAGTTATGCCATTAGTTAATGCGGTAGGTATTGATCCGGTTCACTTTGGAATAATTGTAACGTTAAATTTAGCAATTGGACAACAAACGCCGCCAGTAGCAAGTGTATTAGTCACAGCTTGCTCTGTTGCCAAAGCAGATATTTGGGATGTTACAAGATCTAATATATCTTTTATATGTGTGTTATTAATATTATTACTTTTAGTAACTTATGTTCCAGCTATACCAATGACATTAGTTGAATATTTTTATAGGAGTTAGATGAGTGATTTGATCAAACTAAATAAAATAAGTGACCATTTATCAGAGGTAATTATTAATAGACCCGAAAAGTTAAATGCTATGACTAAACCCATGTGGATTAAATTGGGTAAGGTTTTTAAAAAGATATCAAAAGAAAAAAATTTGAGATGCATCATTATTCGAGGCGAAGGTGGCAAATCATTTTCACCTGGAAATGATATAGGCGAATTTAAAAAGGAAAGATCCTCATCGAAACTAGCTAAATCTTATGGAAAGTTTTTACATGGAACTTTAGGTGCAATTTTTAATTGTCCAATACCTACTATAGCTATGATTGAAGGAATTTGTGTAGGTGGTGGTTTAGAGATTGCTGCATGCTGTGATATTAGAATTTGTGGGAGAAGTTCTAGGTTTGGAATTCCAATTAAAAGACTTGGTTTAACCATGGCCGCAAAAGAGTTAGAAGTACTTTTAAATGCAACAACTTATTCAACAGCTATGGAAATTTTGTTTGAAGGGAGGGTTTTTAATGCCGAGGAAGCATTAGAAAAAAGATTAATTAATAGAGTTGTAAATGATGAGGATGTTAAAAAAGAAGCATATAAATCAGCTGAACTTATATGTGAGGGAGCACCCAAAGTTACTAGATGGCACAAGCAGTTCGCAAGAAATATTTTAAAAGAAGGTAAAGTAACTGAAAAAATAAACAACTTAGGTTACAAATGTTATGATACTAAGGATTTCAAAATTGGGTATCAGTCCTTCTTAAAAAAAACAAAGCCAAAATTTAAAAATAAATAAATACTAAATGGCATCATCATTAAAAGGCGTTCGGGTTTTAGAGATGGCCCAAATTATGGCTGGTCCAACATGTGGGCTTTTATTAGCTGACCTTGGTGCTGAAGTTATAAAAATTGAAAAAACACCAGGAGGAGATGACACAAGAAATTTCCTTCCTCCTGATGTAAATGGCGTGTCAGCAGCTTATTTGATGATGAATAGAAATAAAAAAGGCATTGCCTTAAATTTAAAAGACAAGCAAGGAATAGAGATTTTTAAGACAATGGTTAAAAATTCTGATGTAGTTTTAGAAAATTTTAGAAAAGGAACATTAGAAAAATTAGGCATTGGTTATGACGTAATATCTAAAATTAATCCTAAAATTATTTTATGTGAAATTTCTGGATATGGAAGAACAGGTCCTTATGCAGATAAAGGTGGATTTGATTTAGTTGCTCAAGGAATGAGTGGCTTAATGAGTATAACGGGTGAGGACAAAAATAAACCACCAATGAAAGTTGGTGCACCTCTTACAGATATCACTGCTGGATTGCTTGCAGCGAGTGGAATTTTAGCAGCTATAATTCATCGAGACAAAACTGGCGAGGGTCAAAAAGTTGATACGTCTTTGTATGAGGCAGGAATTGTTCACACTTATTGGCAATCAGCAATTGCTGGTGCAACTGGTATATCTCCTGGTCCTCTTGGGTCAGCTCATCCACTAACTGCTCCTTATCAAGCATTTAAAACAAAAGATAAATGGATAACTGTTGGTGCTTCAAATCAAAATACATGGTTGATGTTATTAAGAGCTATTAATCGAGAAGATTTGAATAATAATGAAAAGTTTTCATCTAATTCAAGTAGGAAAAAGAATTTAAACGAACTTGTAGAAATATTAAATGAGGAGTTGATAAAAAAACCATCTGAGGAATGGTTAAAAATTTTTGATGAAAATGGTTTACCTTGTGGACCCATCAATTCAATAACAGATATGTTTAAAGACCCACAAACCATAGAAAGAGAGATGATTATTGAGGTAAATAACACAAAGGCTGGCAGAAGCAAAGCTGTCGGAATGCCTATTAAATTTTCAAAAAGTAAAACTGAAAAATCTAAAGGTGCTCCAGATTTAGGTGAGCATACAAGAGAAATAATGCAAAACTTTGGTTATAAAGATGAACAGATAGACGAATTTTATAAAAGGAAAATAATAATTTAATTTACAGTTTCAAAAATCTTAAATAATAATTCTGAAACATGCTTACCTTTTTTTTCTGACAAATCAGAAATTTGATGTCTACAGCTAGTACCATTTGCAATTATGAAATCATTTTCATCACTATCATTAATAGCTGGTATCAAAGATAAATTAGCCATTTTTTTTGAAGTTTCATAAGTTTTACTGTCATAACCAAAAGAACCTGCCATACCGCAACAACTTGAATCAATCATTTTATTATTAATATTTAATTCAGATAATAGATTTTTAAGTCCTTTCATTCTATCTTGAGATTTTTGGTGGCAATGTCCATGAATTAAAACATTTTGATTAAATTTATTTGATTTGATGTCTTTATCTTTTTTAATTTGTTCTAAAATAAATTCCTCAAGCAAATAAAATCTGTTTTTTATTTTATCTTTATTCTTTACACCTTTAAGTGATTGATACTCATCACTAAAAGTAAGTAAACATGAAGGCTCAATACCTACAACAGGTAAATCGAAATAGTTATTTTTAATAATATAATTATTAAATCTATTCAATTCCTCTGCAGCTTTATCTAATTGACCGTATGAGATGTATGTTCTTCCACAACAAAGTGGTCTATTAAGTTTATCACTACCAAAACTTGGAATAACTGCTTGGTAACCAAATTTATTTAATACTTTAATTGTATAAACTAAATTTTCATTCTCAAAATTAATATTAAATGTATCAGCAAATAAAATTACTTTATTTTCCGAAATTTCTTGATTGTTGTAGATATCCCTTAAAGCTTTTTGATTTTGAACTTCAGGCAAACTTCTTTGAGTTGCGAAACCAAATTTCTCAATAATAGTCGAAATAATTGGAAAATTTTTAATTTTATTAATTATTGGATTTACTATTTTATATAACCAAATCAGTCTTGGCATGTCTGAGATAATTTTGTCTTTGATTCTCATACTAAATTTTTTGTAATAATGAGAAAGAAATTCACTTTTCATTTTTGCCATATCCACAGACATTGGACATTCTCTTTGACAAGCTTTACAACTGACACATAGTTCCATCGTTTCATACATTTCTTTAGATGCAAAGGAACCCTCTGGTAGTTGATTAGAAAGTGCCAACCTTAATGTATTTGCTCTGCCTCTAACTAAATCTTTTTCTTCTTTAGTTACTCTATATGAGGGACACATCACGCCTGAATCTAGTTTTCTACATGCACCGTTGTTATTGCACATTTCTATGGCGTCTGAAAATTGACCCCAATTAGACCAATCATAATGTGTGCTTATATTTTCTGTTTGATAATCTGATTTGTACCTCATTAATGATCTATCATTTGATTTAAAAGGCCTTACAATTTTACCTGGATTTAATAAGTTCTTATTATCAAAAGTATCTTTAATTTCCTCAAATGCGTTGGTAATATTCTCTCCAAACATCATCTCGTGAAATTCTGATCTAACTATCCCATCCCCATGTTCACCAGAGTGAGAACCTTTATAATCTCTAACCATTTCAAAAGCCTCTTCAGAAATAGATCTCATATTTTTAATGTCCTGATCAGACTTCATATTTAAAACTGGTCTCACATGAAGTGTTCCAACCGATGCATGAGCGTAAAACATTCCACTAGTATTATATTTTTTGAATATTTCATTTAATCTTGCTGTATATTCTGCTAAATGATCTAAAGAAACTGCACAATCCTCAATAAATGCTACCGGTTTTTTATCTCCTTTCATTGACATTAAGATATTTAGACCAGCTTTTCTAATCTCAAAAACTTCTTTTTGTTCAATTAGGTTAGTAAAATAAGAAAATTGATTTTTCTTATTTTGATTTAAAACTAAATATTCAAGATCTTTTATTTTTTTTTCATAAACACTTTGATCCATATCTATAAATTCAACCATTAAAACTGCTTCTGGATTACCTTTAATATATTTTTTAATCCCACCAGCGTACATTGGTATATCTTTTGCTAGATTCAATAAATTTTGATCCATTAATTCAACACAGGTAGGTTTTAATTTTACAATTTCTTTAGTTAATTCCATTGCCTGGTGAAAATTATCAAAATAACAAACACCTAAAACTTTGCTTTTAGGTATTTCAGATAATTTTAATTTAATCTTATTAAAAAGTGACAATGTTCCTTCTGAACCAACTAATAGATGGGATGAATTAAATCCCTTTGGATTTATTAAGTCAATATTATATCCACCAACACGTCTTTGAGTAGTCGGCCAATTATCATCAATATCTTTGCTTACTTTTTGTCTTAAATTTAGAAACTTATCAATAATTTTATAAAAGCGATCTTGGTTATTAGTTGTTGTAAGATAATTTTTATTAATTTCGTTAAATGTATGTAATGAACCATCATCTAAAATAGCTTCAATTGCTAATACATTATGAACCATGTTTCCATAATACAAAGATCTTGATCCACATGAATTATTTGCTGACATACCTCCAATGGTTGCTCTGCTACTTGTAGATACATCTACTGGAAACCATAAACCATAAGGTTTTAAATATGAATTTAAATGATCCAATACAACACCGGGCTGAACCCAAACATATTTTTCCTCAACATTAAGTTCTAAAATTTTATTTTGATGCTTTGAATAATCAAGAACTAAACTTTCACCTACAGTTTGACCACATTGCGAACTACCACCACCTCTAGCTAATAAAGGAACAGAATTTTTTTGAGAATAGTCCATTATATTCAGTACATCTTTAGTATCTTTTGGAAGAACCACTCCAAGAGGTTTTATTTGGTAAACTGATGCATCTGTACTATATCTTCCTCGAGAGAATTCATCAAACAAAGTTTTACCTTCAATTTTGTTACTTATTTCCTTACCAATTTTTTGTATTTGTTCAGAATTAAACCGCATAAATTAAAACTAGATGTTTATTTGTTTTTGTAAACTATTTTCCCGAACTTTTTTAACGCGGTTTCAGAAATTTCAAATCCTAAACCAGGATTTTCATTTAAATAAATCCATCCATTACTCATTTTATGCGGATTCTCAAATAATTCTGCTTGTAGTGGATCCCTTTCATCATCAAATGATTCAACTATTCTTCCAGATGGAGATGATGCAACTAGAGGAGCATGAATATAACAATCATGATGTGGGGCAATATCTAAATGATTTAACTCACATAATGCAGATAGTTTTTTACCGTTAGTAAAACCTCCAAACATAGTACAATCAAATTGTAAAATTTGTATTGCATTTTCCTCTACCATAGATCTGCATCCATAAATCGTAATCTCACTTTCGCCACCTGATAAAGGAATTTTAGTTTGTTGTGATAAAAGTTTTAAGTTTCTTCTATCATCTTCCCATCTAACTGGTTCTTCTATCCAAGTAGGATTAAATCTTTTAAATTCTTTTACTCCCTCAATGGCTGTTTTAAGGTCCCATGCTCTATTTACATCAATCATTAAGTCTCTATCATTACCAATTTCTGATCTTATTATTTCTAATCTTTTCGAGTCATCTTTTATAGTTAATCCTCCTACTTTAACTTTGAAACTCTGGTGACCTATATCTATTAATTTTTTAAGTTCTTGTCTAAGCTCTGTTTCTTCTTTACCATCTCTATAATAAGCACATGTTACATAAACAGGAATTTTATTTCTATAACCACCAAAAAGTTTATATAGCGGCATGTTAGATGCTTTTCCTATTAAATCCCAACAAGCAATATCTAAGGCTGCAGAAATTCTAATTAAAGCTTCTTTGCTCCATCCTTTTTCATTGCTTGTACGAGTATCGGTTAAGTTAAATATTTTTTCATACAACCTTTCTGGACAAAACGGATCTTCACCAATTATTAAATCCTGTAATCCATTAGAGAAAGGTTTAATTATGGGTTTTATATCTGTGTAACTTGTTGCCAAACCAAATCCTGAGTTACCATTTTTATTTTTGATTTTTATTAATAATTCGTTGGCAGTCGGCACTATAAAATGACTTACCCAATGAGGTTTAACTTCTACAGGATTATTTAAAATATAAACTTCTAAGCTATCAATTAAATTACTACTTTTTGTCATACATAATAAGTTTGATTATATAATTTCTTTAGCATATACAGCAGAATGGCAATTTCAAATAATATAAGACCGGGCCGTCACTTTCTTCAAATACCAGGACCTACAAACGTTCCTGATAGAGTTTTAAGAGCTATGGACTATCCAACAATAGATCATAGAGGACCCGATTTTGCAGAATTAGGCTTAAGAGTTTTAGATAGGATTAAATTAATTTTTAAAACTTCTGAGCCTGTTATTATATTCCCAGCTTCTGGCACTGGTGCATGGGAGGCGGCTATAGTAAATACACTCAGTGCAGGGGATAAAATTTTAATGTTTGAAACAGGACATTTCTCAACTCTTTGGTGGGATATAGCTTTAAAATTTAAAATTGAAGTTGATTTTGTCAAAGGTGATTGGAGAACAGGAGTAGACCCAAATATAGTGGAAAAAAAATTAAAAGAAGATAAAGAAAATAAAATTAAAGCAGTGTGTGCTGTCCATAATGAAACTTCTACTGGTGTAACAAGTAGAATTGGAGAAATAAGAAAAGCAATGGATAATGCAGAACATCCAGCACTATTATTTGTTGATACTATATCCTCACTTGGATCAATTGATTACAGACACCAAGAATGGAGAGTAGATGTAACAGTTGGTGGATCACAAAAAGGTTTATTATTGCCACCTGGATTATCTTTCAATGCAATCAGTTCTAAAGCATTAGAGGCTTATAAAACATCTGAATTACCAAAATCTTATTGGGACTGGGGACCAATGATAGAAAATAATAAAAAAGGTTATTTCCCTTATACACCAGCCACCAACTTATTTTATGGATTAGATGAGGCAATTAATATGCTTACTGAAGAAGGATTAGATAATGTTTTTAAAAGGCATAAAAGATTTGCTGAAGCAACTAGAATCGCGGTTAATTCTTGGGGGCTAGAAATACTTTGTAAGAATCCGAATGAGTATTCAGACTCATTAACAGCAGTCATAGTACCAGAAGGTCATGACGCAGATTTATTAAGAAAAATAATTTTAGATCATTACAATATGTCACTTGGAACCGGCTTAGCAAAAGTTGCTGGTAAAATTTTTAGAATTGGACACTTAGGTGATTTTAACGAATTAATGCTTGCAGGTACTTTAGCTGGTGTTGAAATGGGTTTGATGAAATCAAAGATACCATATAAAAAAGGTGGATTGCTTAAAGCTCTAGAGTATCTTTGTTAAATATAAAAAATTGATTATAAAAAAATAATTTTTTACGCGTTTTTTAGTAGTAATAGAACTTGACGTAATTATCCCAAAAGATATAAATCACTGTGTTTTGGTGAAGGGCGGTTAGCTCAGTTGGTAGAGCATCTCGTTTACACCGAGGGGGTCAAAGGTTCGAGTCCTTTACTGCCCACCAAAATGTGTCACTTGTGGGGGTGTAGCTCAGTTGGTTAGAGCGATCGCCTGTCACGCGATAGGTCGAGGGTTCGAGTCCCTTCACTCCCGCCATTAAGTGATAATAATTATCAATTACAGACTTTCATTAATAAATTAGCCATAAAATACGTGACTAATTTGCACTATTAATAAGTACAAAAATATCTATAAAAAACACCAATTTAACTAAGATATAAAAAACTTTTAATATATAAATAAACAAATATAATATGAATCTTATCAGAATTTTCTTATTCAAAGATTAATACTATTAACATTATGACTGCAGATTTTTTGAAGGATTATTTACCTATTATTCTATTTTTGATAATTGCATTTGGATTGAGCTGTGCATTTATAGTTGTAAATTTAATCTTATCTCCTAAAAATCCAGATCCAGAGAAATTATCAGCATATGAATGTGGATTTGAGCCATTTCAAGACTCAAGAATGGAATTTGATGTACGCTTTTATCTTGTTGCAATACTGTTTATAATTTTTGATCTTGAAATTGCGTTTTTATTTCCGTGGGCAATATCTCTAGGTAATATTGGAATTTTAGGTTTTACGTCAATGATGATTTTCTTATTTATATTAACGATAGGTTTTATTTATGAGTGGAAAAAAGGCGCATTGGACTGGGAATAAAAATTTTGATGAATAATAAAATAGATCAAGTACCCGAGGAATTTAAACAACTTGCTGATGATTTCAGTAAAAATGGTTTTATAACTACTTCCTTAGAAAATTTAGTTAATTGGTCAAGATCTGGCTCATTACATTGGATGACTTTTGGTCTTGCGTGCTGTGCAGTTGAAATGATGCAAACAGCTATGCCTAGATACGATGTTGAGAGATTTGGTGCAGCACCAAGAGGATCCCCAAGACAGTCAGATGTTATGATTGTAGCTGGCACTTTAACAAATAAAATGGCACCAGCACTTAGAAAAGTATATGATCAAATGCCTGAGCCCAGGTATGTCATATCAATGGGTAGTTGTGCTAACGGTGGAGGATATTATCATTACTCCTACTCAGTAGTCAGGGGATGTGATCGTATAGTGCCAGTGGATATTTATGTTCCAGGATGCCCTCCTTCTGCAGAAGCATTGCTGTATGGAATAATGCAGTTACAGAAAAAAATAAGAAATAAAGGCTCATTTATTAGATAAAATGAATAGTTTAATTGATTTAGAAAAAAAAATAAATTCTGAATTAGGAACTAAAATAAATAGTTCTAAAATTCTGCACAATCAAATTTATTTAGAAATTGATAAAGAAGATTTGATAGATGTTACTCTTTTTATCAAAACAGACAAAGATACGAAATTCAGACAATTAATTGATATCACAGTTGTTGATTATCCAGAAAAAACTGAAAGATTTAAGATTGTATATTTATTTTTAAGTCATGAATATAATCAAAGAATGATTTTAAGTTACAATATAAGTGAAAATGAGGTTATTTCATCTTTGACTTCGATTTTTCCATCAGCCAATTGGATGGAAAGAGAAGTTTTTGACATGTACGGTGTAAATTTTAAAAATCATCCAGATTTAAGAAGAATACTAACAGATTATGGTTTTGAGGGGCATCCTTTAAGAAAAGATTTTCCTTTAACTGGTCATACTGAGGTTAGATATAATGAGGATCAAAAAAAAGTAATTAATGAACCTGTTAAATTAGAACAAAATTATAGAAATTTTGATTATGAAAGCCCTTGGGAGGGGACAAAATACATAAAGGATCAAACAAATACTAATGACAAAAAAAATTAAAAACTTAAATTTAAATTTTGGTCCACAACACCCAGCAGCACATGGTGTGCTAAGATTGATATTGGAATTAGATGGTGAGGTTGTAGAAAAAGCTGACCCACACATTGGATTACTGCACCGCGGAACTGAAAAATTAATAGAGAGTAAAACCTATATGCAGGCCGTTCCTTATTTTGATAGGCTTGATTATGTAGCCCCAATGAATCAAGAGCATGCTTTTGCATTAGCAATTGAAAAAATTATGAATATCGATGTTCCAATAAGAGCTCAATTTATACGAGTCATGTTTTGTGAAATTGGAAGAATTTTAAGTCACATTTTAAACGTTACAACCCAAGCATTAGATGTCGGAGCTTTAACTCCTTCTTTATGGGGGTTTGAGGAGCGAGAGACATTAATGACCTTCTATGAAAGAGCTTCTGGCTCAAGATTACATGCTAATTATTTTAGAGCGGGTGGTGTTCACCAGGATTTACCTGCTGGCTTAGAAAATGATATTAAGAAATTTTGTGAAACATTCCCAAAAATTATTGATGATTTAGAAAATTTATTAACTGATAACAGAATATTTAAGCAAAGAAATGTAGATATTGGTTTAGTCACAAAAGAAGATGCACTCGATTATTCATTTAGTGGAGTGATGTTGAGGGGATCTGGTATTGCTTGGGATCTTCGGAAATCCCAACCCTATGATTGCTACGATAAATTAGAATTTAAAATTCCCGTTGGAAAAAATGGAGATTGTTATGATCGATATCTTTGCAGAATAGAGGAAATGAAGGAGAGTGTTTCAATTATAAAACAATGTTTAGCAAAAATGGAAAAAGGGCCAATTAAAACATTTGATGGAAAAATATCTCCTCCTTCAAAAAAAGAGATTAAACAATCAATGGAAGCTTTAATACATCATTTCAAATTATTTACTGAGGGGTATAGAGTTCCTAAAGATGAAATTTATACAGCTGTTGAAGCACCAAAAGGGGAATTTGGCGTTTATCTAATTTCAGATGGATCGAGCAAACCATATAAGTGTAAAATTAGAGCTCCAGGATTTTCACATTTACAATCTATGGATTATTTAATTAAAGGACATATGCTTGCAGATGTTCCAGCAGTGCTTGGTTCTTTAGATATAGTATTTGGAGAGGTAGATAGATGAGTTTAAAGAGACCAGCTAAAGATCAGCCAGATAATTTTGAATTTAACTCCTCATCTCTAAAAGCTGCGGAGAAGATAATTTCTAATTATCCCGAGGGAAAACAACAAAGTGCAGTAATGGCATTACTATACATAGCTCAAAGACAAAATAATAATTGGATACCACTAGCAGCAATGAAATACATCGCAAAATTTTTAGATATGCCCTATATAAAAGTCTATGAGGTTGCTACCTTTTATTCTATGTATAATCTTTCTCCAGTAGGAAAGTATTTTATTCAAGTTTGTACAACAACTCCATGCATGATAAGAGGTGCTAATAAATTAGTTGAGGCTTGTAAGGAAAAAATTTCAGAAAATGAGTTAGAGTTATCAAAAGATAAAGATTGTTCTTGGATGGAAGTTGAATGTTTGGGAGCCTGTGTAAATGCTCCAATGATGCAGATAAATGATGATTATTTTGAAGATTTAGATAAAGAAAAAACCTTAAAAATACTTGATCAAATTTTAAAAGGTGAATCTCTCACACCAGGCTCTTACAGAGGAAGAGTAAATAATGAACCTGAAAATAATAGAAAAACATTAGTGGATATAAAAAATGCTTAAAGACCAAGATAGAATTTTTAAAAATTTATATAATGATTTGGGAACTGACATAACGTCAGTTCAAAATAGAGGCGACTGGGTAAATACTAAAGATCTGATTGTTAAGGGAAGAGATTGGATAATTAATGAGATAAAAGTCTCACAACTCAGAGGTAGAGGGGGCGCTGGATTTCCAACAGGATTAAAATGGTCTTTTGCACCAAAAGAACTTGGGTCAAGACCACATTACTTAGTTATTAATGCAGATGAATCTGAACCGGGTACTTGTAAAGATAGAGATATATTGAGATTTGAACCTCATAAACTAATTGAGGGTTGTTTAATTGCTTCATATGCAGTTCAAGCACATGTTTGTTATATTTATATTCGGGGTGAATATTTTATTGAGGGACAAAAGCTTCAGGCTGTAATTGACGAGGCTTACGAAAAAAAATTAATTGGTAAAAACGCTGCAGGGACTGGATGGGATTTAGATATTTACATTCATTATGGTGCAGGTGCATATATTTGTGGTGAAGAGACTGCCTTACTTGAGAGCATTGAGGGGAATAAAGGTCAACCAAGATTGAAACCTCCTTTTCCAGCTTTAATAGGTCTCTATGGGTGCCCTACAATAATCAATAATGTAGAAACAATAGCAGTAGTTCCGACTATTCTTCGAAGAGGAGGAAAATGGTTTGCATCTTTAGGTAGAGAAAAAAATACAGGTACCAAAATTTTTTGTATTTCAGGAAATGTCAACAATCCATGCAACGTTGAGGAAGAGATGAATATACCTTTAAAAGAGCTAATAGAGTTTCATGCCGGAGGTGTAGTGGGTGGATGGGAAAATTTGCAAGCTGTAATCCCGGGTGGATCTTCAATGCCATTAATACCTAAAGAAAAATGTGAAACATTAACTATGGACTTTGATTCTTTAGTGGCTGAAAAAAGTGGTTTAGGAACTGCAGGTGTGGTTGTGATTAATAAAGATCAGGACATAATTAAATGTATGGCTAGGATAGCAAGATTTTATAAACATGAAAGTTGTGGTCAATGTACACCATGTAGAGAGGGATCTGGCTGGATGTGGAGAATGCTTGAAAGAATGGCAAGAGGAGAAGCATCAAAAGAAGAAGTAGATATGCTTGGTGATGTTACTAAACAGATAGAGGGTCACACAATTTGTGCTTTTGGAGAAGGATCTTCTTGGCCAGTGCAGGGTTTATTAAGACATTTTAAAGATGAAATTAAAAAAAGAAATAAATTTGATCCAATTGTTAAAGAAAATAAAAATATTCCATATTTGGTAGATCAACACTTATTAGATAAAAATGCTTAAATTAAAAGTAAACGATATAGAGGTTGAGGTAGAAGAGGGTTTAACTGTTTTACAAGCCTGTGAAAAAGCTGGTGTAGAAATTCCGAGATTTTGTTATCACGAAAAACTATCAATAGCTGGAAATTGTAGAATGTGTTTAGTTGAAATGGAAAAATCACCAAAACCCATAGCTTCTTGCGCTATGCCGGCTGCTGAAGGCATGGTTATTAAAACGAATACACCAAAAATAGAGAAATCAAGAAAAGGAGTTATGGAATTTTTATTAGCTAATCATCCTTTAGATTGCCCTGTTTGTGATCAAGGTGGTGAATGCGATCTACAAGATCAGTCAATGTACTATGGTATCGATAAATCTAGATTTAAAGAAAATAAAAGAACTGTAACTGACAAAAATATGGGACCATTAATTAAAACACAAATGACAAGATGTATTCACTGTACAAGATGTATAAGATTTGCAACAGAGATAGCAGGAGTTCCAGAACTTGGTGCAATTGGAAGAGGAGAGGACATGCAGATAACAACTTATTTAGAAAAATCAGTTCAGTCAGAGTTGTCTGGTAATGTAATCGACCTTTGTCCAGTAGGTGCTCTCACATCTAAACCATATGTTTTTGAAGCGAGACCTTGGGAATTAAAAAAAACTGAAACAATTGACGTTATGGACGCTGTTGGATCTAATATAAGAGTTGATACATATGATTGGGAAGTTAAAAGAGTTTTGCCAGTCATTAATGAGGATATAAATGAGGAATGGATATCTGACAAAACTAGGTACGCATGTGATGGTTTATTAAATCAAAGACTTGATACACCCTATATAAAATATAATAATAAATTTGAAAAAGCTTCATGGAATGAGGTTTACAAAATTATTAAATCAAAAATTGAAAATTCCGACAAAAATAAAATTTGTGGCTTTGTTGGTGACCTAGTTAACATGGAAGCAAGTTATATATTTAAAGAATTTTTTGATAGAACAATTAATTCAAATAAATATGAGTCTAGATCATCCGATTATTTTGTAGACAACACTAGTAGAAAAAATTACTTATTTAATTCAAAAATAAATGGGATTGAAGAGACAGATTTAATTTTACTAATTGGCACAAATCCTAGATTTGAAGCTACTATGTTAAATGCTAGAATAAGAAAAGCTTATCTTAAAAATAAATTGAAAGTAGTATCTTTAAATGACGTTGGTGATTTAACATACCCTTACCAAAGTCTCGACGGTAAAACTCAGACCATTAAAGATATTATATATAATGATCACGAAATGACTAAAAATATAACTGAGTCGAAAAAACCAATGATAATATTTGGTGAATCGTTTTTAAAATCTAACTCAGCAGAGTATTTATTTAAATCTTTTAAAAAATTTCTATTAGATAAAGAAAAATTTAATGATGAATGGAACCCTATAAATGTAATTTCTACAGATGCTGCAACAGTCGGAAGTTTAGATTTAGATATTATTGATCAAAATAATGAGGTTTTAAAAGATTTAAATGAAAATAAATTTGAATTAATTTTTCTTTTAGGACAAGATAATTTGAGGTTTAATAAAAAGAAAGAGTTTGTAATTTATATTGGAAGTCATGGAGATAGAGGTGCTGAATTAGCTGATATAATTTTACCAGGTTCCGCCTACACTGAACAATCCGGACATTATACAAATTTAGAGGGAAAAATACAAAAAGCTTATAAAGCTTCCTATCCCCCAGGAGATGCTAAAGAAGATTGGCAGATTATCAATGATTTTGCAGAATTTATGAATAATAGAAAGCTATTTAATGATAAAGAAGAGTTAGAGAGCAGTATGTTTAACTACTTAAAACTTAAAAAAGAAAAAGATGGTTCAATTTTAAATGGTGATACTAAGTCTAATAATTTTCAAAGCGAAGATTTAAAAATTATTACAAGAGACTACTATTTTTCCAATGTAATAGCTAGATCATCAAAAACAATGTTTAATTGTAATAACTCAAAAATTGACGTTAGACGCACTGGCACTGAAGGATAAAAAAAATGGATCAATTAAATTTAATTTTTAATGAAGTTTACAAAATACTGTTTCTTTTAATTCCAGTATTAGTCTCTGTAGCTATGATTGTTTGGCTAGATAGAAGAGTTTGGGCATTTGTACAAAAAAGACAAGGTCCTAATGTTGTTGGTCCTTTCGGATTATTACAATCTCTAGCTGACGCATTAAAGTATATTTTTAAAGAAATTATAATCCCAGCAAGTTCAAATAAAATTATTTTTATTTTAGCTCCAATAATAACTATGACTTTAGCTCTAATTGCTTGGGCTGTAATTCCTTTTGGTGAGGATCAAGTGTTGGCAAATATTAATGTTGGAATACTTTATATATTTGCGGTTTCTTCACTTGGGGTTTATGGAATAATAATGGGAGGTTGGGCTTCGAATTCAAAATACCCTTTTTTGGGTGCAATAAGATCCGCCGCACAAATGGTTTCTTATGAAGTATCTATTGGGATAATAATTATAAATGTATTATTATGCGTAGGCTCCTTAAATTTAAGTGACATTGTAATGGCGCAACAAAACATGTGGTTTATTATTCCACTTTTTCCAATGTTTGTGATTTTTTTTATATCTTCCTTAGCAGAGACGAATAGACCACCTTTTGATTTACCAGAAGCTGAAGCTGAATTAGTTGCTGGCTATCAAACAGAATATTCTGGAATGATGTATGCAATGTTTTGGTTAGGGGAATATGCAAATATTCTGTTAATGTGTGCTTTAGGCTCTATTTTATTTTTGGGTGGATGGCTTTCACCTATTGATTTGTATCCATTCAATATAATCCCAGGAGTTTTTTGGTTAATTTTTAAAATACTATTTTTATTTATTTTATTTGCTTTGGTTAAAGCTGTTGTACCTAGATATAGATATGATCAACTTATGAGATTAGGGTGGAAACTATTTCTTCCATTCTCTTTGTCTTATGTCATTTTAACTGCGAGCTATTTATTTTATTTTAACCTTTTACCAACAATTTAAATGAAAATTACAAGATTTTTCAAAACAGTATTTATGGTCGACTTTGTAACAGGGTTGTTTATTGGTCTAAAGGAAATTTTTAAATCAAAAAAAACCATAAATTATCCATTTGAAAAAGGAAAGATAAGTCCAAGATATAGAGGAGAACATGCATTAAGAAGATATCCTAACGGTGAAGAAAGATGTATAGCTTGTAAGTTGTGTGAAGCTGTTTGTCCAGCTCAGGCAATAACAATAGAGTCTGCTGAAAGATCTGACGGTAGTAGAAAAACTACTCGTTACGATATCGATATGATGAAATGTATATATTGTGGTTTATGTGAGGAGTCTTGTCCGGTTGATGCAATTGTGCAAGGACCAAATTTTGAATTTTCTACAGAGACACGGGAGGAACTTTATTATACGAAAGAAAAATTACTTGATAACGGAGATAGATGGGAAAATATTTTAGCGGCAAATATTAAATCAGATAATCCTTATAGGTGACTTTATGATATCACATGCAATATTTTTTTATATTTTTTCAATTATTGCAATCATCTCAGCGATTATGGTCACAGTTTCAAAAAATACGGTTCATTCAGTTTTTTTTTTAATCTTAGATTTTATTAGTATTTCGTGTCTTTTTATAATGATTGGCGCAGAATTCTTAGGAATGATAATGCTTATTGTTTATGTAGGAGCAGTTGCTGTTTTGTTTTTATTTGTTGTAATGATGCTAAACGTTGCACAACAGAAAAATCAATGGTTTGTATCAAAAGAAAATTCTAGCCACATACCAGTAGGATTAATAATAAGCGCAATTATATTTTTTGAATTAATTATTGTAATAGGTGGATGGAAATATAAGCCTGAATTATTTAAAGCAAATTCTTCTCAGGTTACTACCGAGGTTAGCAATACACACTCATTGGGTCAGATTTTATATACTGATTACATTCATATTTTTCAAATAAGTGGAATGATTTTATTAATAGCGATGATTGGTGCTATTGTTCTTACTTTTAGGAAGAGAGAGGGTGTTAAAACTCAAAGTTATCTAAAACAAATTTCTCGGGAAAGGTCTGAGGGTGTTGAGGTTATAGAAGTTCCTTCTAATAGAGGTGTAAAGATTGATGACTGATATTGGATTAGGACATTATCTTACGCTTGGAGCTGTGATTTTTAGTATTGGCGTAATTGGAATTTTTTTAAATAGAAAAAATATAATTGTAATTTTAATGAGTATTGAGTTGATATTACTTGCTGTAAATATTAACCTTGTATCGTTTTCGATTTATCTTAACGATTTATCGGGTCAAGTTTTCACATTATTTATTTTAACTGTTGCTGCTGCTGAGGCCGCAATAGGCCTTGCAATAATAGTAGTTTATTATCGAAATGCTGGAACTATTCGTGTTGAAGAAATAGATAAGTTAAAAGGATAAAATGGAAATATCAATTATCGCGTTACCATTGATCGCTTCTATTATATCTGGTTTTTTTGGCAAATATATTGGCGATAGAAACTCAGAAATCCTAACCAGCTTATTAGTATCAATATCAGCAGTTTTTTCTGTGATAGTATTTTATGAAGTAATCGTAAATCAGTATGAGGAAAATATTGTAATTGCTTCATGGATAAATTCTGGATCATTGCAAGTTAATTGGTCTATGAAAATCGACTCCTTATCAGCAGTTATGTTAGTTGTTGTAACGGTTGTCTCTGCTTTGGTCCATATTTATTCAATTGGATACATGTCACACGATCCACACAAACCAAGGTTTATGTCATTTTTATCTCTGTTTACTTTCGCGATGCTAATGTTAGTAACTGCTGATAATTTTATTCAATTGTTCTTTGGATGGGAAGGTGT